>CANQIJ010000063.1 GCA_947624025.1 uncultured Lachnospiraceae bacterium
TGTACAAAAGACCCGCGATCCCTGCCGCATAGATGCCGATCCGATACAGATACAGCAGAGCAAACAGGAATGTCACTGCCACCATTCCAAGCTGCATGGCGCCGTTATATTGTGTCTGATGTGCAGACAGATAGTCTGCTTTACGTTGTCTGGATGCTGTTCCTCCGTCCTCCTCCCCTTCCGTATCTTCTTTCTCAGCGGCTCGCATATTCCGGAATGCGGAATCAAAACCGTTAAGCATCAATTGCAGCAGTATCAATAGGATCAGCCATATGATACTGCCCGCGACACCGTCGTCCATATTTCAGATTTCCTTCCTTTATCCTATATCATAAAATATCTGCCTATATAATATAGCAAGGAATGAATGGAGTGTCAAATGCCGGTCATCCTTATGTATTTAACTCGAGGCTGACCATAAGTCCGTTGTTGACTACCTGCATGATGTCCTGATCGAGATGGCATATTCTGTCCTTCAGGCGTTTCTTATCTATTGTCCGAAGCTGCTCTAACAGGATCACGGAATCTTTCACCATATCATACTTGCTCGCATTTAATTCAATATGAGTCGGCAGCTTTGCCTTGTTCATTTTAGAGGTGATCGCCGCGCAGATCACAGTCGGGCTGTGTTTATTGCCAATGTCGTTCTGTATGATCAACACCGGTCTGACGCCTCCCTGCTCGGAGCCGATCACCGGTCTTAAATCTGCATAATAGATATCTCCTCTTCTCATTATCACTACTCTCCCTTATCTGAATATTTGCATCTTTAGTATTGCCGATATTTCTAAGGGTATACATGATAATTCAGCGGTAATCATCATAATAATCTTTTGCTGCCGTCACCCGGCCGTTTTTGACATAGACACGCGGTATCCTTTTACCAAGATCGCATGCCAGCTCATAGTTAAATCTGCCCGACATGTCTCCCAGTTTTTCCATTGTTATTTCGTATCCGCCGTCCGTGCCGATCAGCGTTACCTCGTCTCCCTGCGCCGCCTCCGGTATGTCATCGACGCTCACCATAAACTGATCCATGCAGACACGGCCGAGGATCGGCGCTTTCCGGCCGCGGATCAGCACATGACCTTTTCCCGACAGGCTTCTGGGATAACCGTCTCCATAGCCCACGGGTATGGTTGCCACGCGCATTTTCTTCGGCGTAACATAAGTACCGCCGTAACTGACGGGGACCCCGGCCTCCACTTCCTTGATATATACGATATGGCTCTTCAGCGATAAAACCGGTTTCAGCTTCACGATATCTCTCGATACCTGAGAGGACGGCCACAGTCCGTACAGGGTGATACCCGCGCGTACCGCATCCATATTCGCTTCCGGCAGTTCTATGATCCCGGCGCTGTTAGAACAGTGCCTGACAGGGATACGGTAATGCAGCCTGCTTTCTATCAGCTCCATAAAACCACTGATCTTCTTAAGCTGCTCTCTGGCCGAAGTCTTATCGGTCTCATCCGCCCGGGCAAAATGGGTAAACATTCCCTCCAGCTCAATGCCCTCTGTATGCAGCACTTTATCGACAAACGCAAGCCCGCTTTCGTCCGGTCTGATCCCGACGCGTGACATACCCGTATCAACCTTGATGTGTACCCTTGCAGATCTCCCCACCCTCTGCGCACAGGCGGACAGCTCTTCGACCGTATCTTCCCGGAACACCGCAGGACGTATCTCACAGCGTATCAGCTCTTCGTAGGAATAAGGAAAGGTATATCCAAGGATAAGGACCGGCTTGCGCAGTCCGGCATGACGCAATATAAGCGCTTCCTCCGCCGTGGCGACCGCATAGCCCCACACATGATCCATCTGCTCCAGCTCTCTGCCGATCGGCACCGCTCCGTGCCCGTATCCGTCCGTTTTGATGACGCCGATCATTTTCGTGTGCGCCGACAGGTTATGATGCATCTGTTCCATGTTATAGCAGACGGCATCCAGGTCGATCACCGCGCAGACTCTCTGGTATTCTTCCGGTATCTTCATCGTTCTTCCCTCTCCTGCAGTATAACCGCATCCCTGATATGCTCTATGATATCCGATGCCGTCATGGAGACCTGTGTTTCCTGTGCCGCCGCCAGATCCCCCGCGACGCCATGCAGATATACGCCGCCTGCTGCGGCATCAACGCCGCTCATGCCCTGTGCCGTAAGTCCGGCGATCATACCGGCAAGCACATCTCCCGATCCGGCCGTTGCCATACCGGAATTGCCGGTCGTATTCACATACGACTGTGCATCCTTACCCCGGGTGACCACAGTACGGGCATCCTTACACACCACGATGCACCGAAGACTGTCTGCAAGCCCGTCGGGATACTCTGTAAGGTGCTCCCCGGCCTCTGAAACGCTGCATCCGTACAGCCTCGCAAATTCTCCCAGATGCGGCGTCAGGATCACTGTTCTGCCGCGATCGCCGCAGTCTGCGACAGCCTTTTTCAGTTCTCCATGTTCCGCCAGCAGATTCAGGCCGTCTGCGTCTATGATGAGCGGCCGCCGGCTCTGCAGCAGCGCGAACCGCAACAGTTCATAAGCCCGGCTGTCGGTTCCGATCCCCGGCCCGATGAGGATACAATCCGCCCATGCCTCCGCTTTCCTTAAACCGTCGGCAAGCTCCGGATCGCCGTTTAATGCAGCCTCGTCATGACACTCTCCGGCGCCCGGGTAAGTGAGCAGCATTGCCTCCGGAACATATTGCAGAAGAGCGTCCCTATTCTCCTTTGCCGTCACGACCTTCACCATACCCGAACCGACACGCAGGACACTTTTGGCCGCCAGAAGCGCTGCGCCCGCGATGGTGCCGCAGCCCGCGATCACAAGGACCTTGCCGAAGGTTCCTTTATTGCCGTCTTTCCTTCGCGGAACAAGTACGCGGCTGTCTGTGCCGGTATAAGTGTACCAGCGCGGTTTCTCTCCCAGAAAGCTTCGTTCGTCTATCCCCATTCTGCGGCAGACAAGCTCACCGCCGTAATCCGCGCCCGGATATAAGATATGCCCCAGCTTGCGGAATCCGTACGTCACCGTAAGATCGGCTCTGACCGCACATCCCCTGACAGCGCCTGTGTCTGCATCGATGCCCGACGGGATATCTATGCTGCACACAAATTTATCCGCCTCATCGATCTGCCGGATGACATCCGCACAGATCCCTTCCACCGGACGGGACAGTCCCACCCCGAAGAGTGCGTCTATCACGATATCACAGCTTTGAAGCGCATCCCGCAGATCACTCACTGAGAACCGGGAAGGGCTTTTCCCGTCACAATTCTCAGTGCCAGCGTTTACTATATCATATTCACGATCCTGCATTATGTCATTGACAGCGACACCGTATGCGTCCAAAATGTCTATCTGCCGCATCGTATCCGCCGTACATTTTTCTCTGCTTCCTGTGAGAACGCAGGTGACCTCATACCCCTGCAGCATCAGGAGCCTTCCCACCGCCAGGCCGTCTCCGCCGTTATTGCCGCATCCCGCCGCGACCAGCACACGGCACGGTTTATTACCGTATACGCGGATCATCTCTTCCACAGTCGCCAGCGCCGCCCGCTCCATCAGAACAAGCGACGGTATCCGGTATTTTTCTATCGTGTTGGCGTCGTAACGCTTCATCTCGGAAGCGGTCACCACATATTGCCTCATGTACTCCTCCGATCTTCCGGATTGTATTTCATATCAAACAGCTCTATCACATCCGCGCCGAATATATCATGCATATAAGAGTACAGCTGATGGTTCATCGCCTCTTTTTCCTGTTTGCGGATGATCTTTTTCTTTAATTCTCTCCGGATATTGGCGATCCATTCCTCTATCTGCTCCAGCTCTTCCGTGTTTTTCTGCAGGCGCCGATAACAGACCTCCATCGTTGCCAGCATCAGCTTATTGTTAAGCTGATTGATCTGTCCGGGCAGCTCCATCAGCTCTTCCTCACACGCTTCCAGCTTCTCATTGCACTCTGTTACAAGCCGCCTGCATTCCTCCTGTTTTTTCTCCAGCTTCCTTGAAGGCGACTTTTCCAGTTCATCTGCCAGGACAACGATCTCATCCATCATTTTCTTCTTGAGCTTCCGTATCTCCTTATTGTCATCATTAACCTTGCCCTGACGCTTGAGCAGATTATTCAGTTCGCTTTCCATCTGTTTGATCTCGGGCGTATATTCCCGCTGGGTAAACAGCTGATGCCATTTATTGTCCAGCGTCAATATCGGGATCTTCCTGCCTGCCAGCGCCGCTTCAAACGTCTCATCCGTTTTTGACATACTCCTTACCTCATATGCTCACATATACCGTTCTCATCGCTACCCCAACACAACCCGTCCGTTCCCGTGCCGGATGGCGGCATCTCACTCTGCATGAGACGCCAGATTATATGACAGCTTCATCAGACTATCCGACAGATGCACGTTCTCTACCTGAATCTTTTCAGGCACATGCAGATCTATGTGGGCGAAATTCCAAAATCCCTTGATCCCGTAAGAAACCAGCTGTTCCGCCACGGCAACCGCACTGGTCTTGGGGATCGTCAGCACGGCAATATCAATATCATTTTCCCTGACGAACTGTTCCATCTCCTGCATCGGCCGCACCGTGATACCGCGTATCTGCGTTCCCTGTATCTTCTCATTGATATCAAAGATCCCACGGAAAATAAATCCTCTCCGCTCAAAATTCATATAGTTCACAAGCGCCTGGCCAAGATGCCCCGCTCCGACTATGATCAGATTATGTTCCTTATGCAGTCCGAGGATCTCGCCTATCTCCCCGTACAAGTACTCCACATTATATCCGTAGCCCTGCTGGCCGAAGCCTCCGAAATTGTTCAGATCCTGTCTGATCTGTGAAGCAGTCACTCGCATGATATCGCTCAGTTCCTGGGACGAGACCCTCTCGATCCCCTCATCCTTCAATTCGCCAAGATATCTGAAATATCTCGGCAGACGACTGATGACTGCCTGTGAGATTTCCTTATCTTCCACCCTGAGTTACCCCCTATGTCATGATGGATTAAGTATAACTCTGTGTTAAAAAACTGTCAAACAAGTTGACAGCCCCGTCCGCTCACTGTAAACTGATTGTGTCCGGCGCTTAAGACCGGCGTATCGCCGGATGATCGGTCCGGTACAACAGCAGCAGAAACAGAAAGGTATTTTATACACATTATGATACTTTCCGTCAGTGATATAGATAAATCCTTCAACGAAGTACCGGTACTGAAAAAGGTATCGTTTCATATCGAGGACAACGAAAAGGCCGCTATTGTCGGCATAAACGGCGCAGGAAAAACTACTCTTCTGCGCATTATCATGGGCGAGCTGTCCGCCGACAACGGTGTGATCGCACTGTCACGGGATAAAACTGTCGGCTATCTGTCCCAGCACGAGGCCGTATCCGCCGAAAAAACGATTTATGACGAACTGCTTAGCGTCAAACAGGATATCATAGACCTGGAACGTCAGATACGCTCCGTTGAGCTGCAGATGAAATCCGCCTCTGAAGAAACATTAAACCACCTGATGGACAGTTATGCCACACTTACCCATGCATTTGAATCCGGCGGCGGCTATGCTTATAAGAGTGAAGTGACCGGTGTATTGAAAGGACTCGGCTTTGCACCGGAAGAATTTACAAGAACAGTGTCCACTCTGTCAGGCGGTCAGAAAACCCGTGTCGCTCTGGGCAAGCTGCTCCTTCTAAAGCCGGATCTGATCATTCTGGACGAGCCGACCAACCATCTGGATATGGCCTCTATCGCCTGGCTGGAAAATTATCTGCGCGTTTACAAAGGGGCTGTGATCATCGTATCGCACGACCGCTATTTTCTGGACAGGATCTCCACCAAGATCATAGAGCTCGACAACACCAAAGCCACTGTCTTTCGCGGGAACTATTCCGACTATGCCGCTAAAAAAGAGCAGCTGCGCGCGGCGCAGTACAATGCCTACCTGAAACAGCAGCTTGATATCAGGCATCAGGAGGAAGTCATCGAGAAGCTCAAATCGTTTAACCGCGAAAAATCCATCCGCCGCGCCGAAAGCCGTGAAAAGCTGTTAAACAGGACGCAGCTTATAGAAAAGCCGACAGAGATCCGCTCCGATATGCATCTGAAGCTGGAGCCTAGGTACGAAAGCGGCAATGACGTCCTTCACGCCGAAGGATTATCCAAAGCCTTTGGCCCTCTCACCCTCTTTGAGCATCTTAGCTTCGAGATCAAAAAAGGGGAACACGTTGCGATCATCGGCGACAACGGGACCGGGAAGACCACGATCCTTAAAATGATCAACGAGCTGCTTACGCCCGATGCGGGAACGATCCGTCTGGGCGCCAACGTAGAGATCGGTTATTACGATCAGGAGCACCATGTACTGCATCAGGAGAAAACGCTGTTTGAAGAGATCTCAGATTCCTACCCGGAGCTGAACAACACGCAGATCCGCAACACGCTTGCCGCGTTTCTTTTTACCGGTGAGGACGTATTCAAGCAGATAAGCGTGTTAAGCGGCGGTGAGCGCGGCCGCGTATCCCTTGCCAAGCTGATGCTCTCCAAGGCGAATTTCCTTATTCTGGACGAGCCGACCAACCATCTGGACATTATCTCAAAGGAGATCCTGGAGGACGCCCTGAATGCCTATACGGGCACGGTGCTATACGTATCCCACGATCGCTACTTCATCAACAGGACTGCTTCCAGGATCCTGGAGCTGGATCGGAAGGCCCTGACGAACTATCTGGGAAATTACGACTATTATCTGGAGAAAAAAGCCGCGCAGCAGGCTCCTGACAGGGAATCCGAAGCAATAAGCACAGACAGGCCTGCCCGCAGCGCCCCAGCCGGAACATCTTCCGCGACAGACGCGCCAAACAACAACGGCGCCGGAGCAGACAACAAACAGGACTGGCTCGCCCGGAAGGAACAGCAGGCGGCGCAGCGCAGAAAGGAAAATGAACTGCAAAAATGCGAGGAACGCATCGAACAGCTGGAAAAGCGCATGGAAGAGATCGACGCTCTCATGGCTTCTCCGGAAATCTGTACGGACGTTGCCAGATTACAGGAGCTTAGCAGGGAGCGCGCGGCAGACGACGATGAACTGAGCACACTGTATGAAAAATGGGAGCAGCTCTCTGAATAAGAGTACTCCCATCCTTTTTTCTATCCGTCGTTCTGACAAACGGCCTCGATACTTCTGCCTGCTTTTACAGCGAATCAAAGGTTGACCTGATCGCCTGAATAAACTCCAGACTATTGAGAATAACGGGGTTTTTACAGGTAGATATGAGTGCAAGGCTCTTGGTCATCCTGCCGTCCTCCACCGTCTTGATGCAGGCGCGTTCCATTTTATCCGCATATTCCACAAGCTCTCTGATGCCGTCCAGTTCTCCCCGCTTGCGAAGAGCCCCTGTCCAGGCAAAGATCGTTGCAATGGAATTGGTCGATGTCTCTTCGCCCTTCAGATACTTATAATAGTGCCGCTGCACCGTGCCGTGAGCCGCCTCATACTCGTAGATACCGTCCGGCGATACGAGCACGGAGGTCATCATGGACAGATCGCCGTAAGCGGTCGCCACCATATCGCTCATCACATCGCCGTCGTAGTTCTTGCACGCCCAGATGAATCCGCCCTCCGAACGGATGACTCTCGCCACCGCATCATCGATCAGCGTATAGAAATACTCGATGCCCGCCGCCTCGAATCTGTCCTTGTACTCCGCGTCATATATTTCCTGAAAGATATCCTTGAAATTATGGTCATATTTCTTGGATATCGTATCTTTTGTGGCAAACCACAGATCCTGCTTGGTATCCAGCGCATAATTAAAACAAGCTTTCGCAAAGCTGGTAATGGATTTGTCCGTATTATGAATACCCTGAATGATGCCGGGTCCCTTAAATTCATGTATCGTCTCACGGATCTGCGTTCCGTCCGCCCCCGTATACACTAACTCCGCCTTTCCCGCTCCGGGCACCTTGATCTCCACATTCTTATAGACATCGCCGTAAGCGTGACGCGCTATGGTGATCGGTTTGGACCAGTTGCTGACATAGGGAATGATGCCTTTGATCAAGATCGGCGCCCTGAACACCGTCCCGTCCAGCGCCGCACGTATCGTACCGTTCGGGCTCTTCCACATCTCCTTTAAATTGTATTCCGTCATTCTGGCTGCGTTGGGGGTGATCGTCGCACATTTGACCGCAACACCGTACTTTTTTGCCGCCTCCGCCGAATCAACGGTGACCTGATCGTCTGTCTCATTTCGATGCTCAAGGCCCAGATCATAGTACTCGGTCTTCAGGTCGATATACGGAAGGATAAGCTCGTCCTTGATCATTTTCCACAGGATCCTCGTCATCTCGTCTCCGTCCATCTCCACAAGAGGCGTTACCATCTTAATTTTTTCCATTGCTGCCGTTACCTTCCTTTCCCTGTTTCACAGCTTCTTGTTTTCATCCGGCCCAAATCCGGTCAGAATATTATTCTGTCATTCCTTTATTCAGGATTTTTTCCGTATATCTCATACAGACCGTTCTTAACCATATTATCATATGCATTCAACATATGCATATTGGCCAACTGCTCCGCCTTTTGCGCGTCGCCCGCCTTGATCGCCTCCATGATCCGCCTGTGCTCGTCGTTGGACGCGCGCCCTCTTGTGTTATTGGCAAGGGTCTTCTGTCTGACACGCAACACATACTGATGATAATCACGCAGAGTATGCTCCAGCATCTTAGAGCCGCAAGCCTCATAGAGAATATCATGGAAACGGTTATCCAGCTCCGCCATCTGGTCCATATGACCCTTGGAGGCATGAAACTCTGCCAAATAAATGTTTTCCTCCATCTCCTCGAGCTGCTCTCTGGTGATCTTCTCCGTTGCCAGTCTTGCGCACAATCCTTCCAGCAGAGAGCGGATCATATAGATGTCCTTTACATCGTCGACGGTAATGCCCGTCACATACGCGCCCTTATTGGGCACGATCTGTATCAGTCCTTCCAGTTCCAGCTGTCTGAATGCTTCTCTGACCGGAGTACGGCTGACACCCAGCTCCTCACCGATCGCCACTTCCTTTAATTCTTCATTTTCCTTGTATTTGCCGCTCAGGATATCTTCCCTGAGCTTCTGGAACACCCTGCCGCGCAGAGAATACTTATCGTTTACCTCATGTTTAATATCATAACCTGCCATTTTCCTGTCATTCCCCTTATACTATACCATATCTCTAATGCCAATAACGTAAACTATTTCAGGAGAATCGCAACGCGATTCTCTTAGCGCAGGCTGCCGAGCCTGCGCATACTATACCACATCTGTGATACCAATAACGTAGACTATTTCAGCTTCTATACTGCCTTATCCGGCTGTGCCGTTCCGGGCACAGAAATATTCAGTTCCCCGCAGACTTTGTCGATCTGAGCGACCAGTTCCTCATCCGTCAGCACCGTCACGCGGCCGGATGCATATTCTTCATCCACCCACACCTTTAACGCTCTGACCAGATCACAGTTCTTGTCAAGCTGCCTGTCCCCTTTTAACCTGTAATATGTATTAATCCAATGCGCGATCCCCGCAAGGCCCGATGTGTTCGATACAGCGCACAGCACAGGTCTGTTCAGAAATTTTTCCGTGTCAAATATGTTATAGATCTCCTCGTTTTTAAGAAGACCGTCCGCATGGATGCCTGCCCTGGTCACATTAAAATTCTTACCCACAAAGGGAGTCCTGGGCGGGATCTCATAACCGATCTCTTTCTCATAATACTCCGCAAGCTCCGTGATGACGGTCGTGTCCATGCCGTTCAGATCACCCCGCAGCTGCGCGTACTCAAATACCATCGCTTCAAGCGGCGTATTGCCCGTCCGTTCACCGATGCCAAACAGGGATGTATTGATGCCGGAGCATCCGTACAGCCAGGCGGTCGTGGAGTTGGACACGGCTTTATAGAAATCATTGTGTCCGTGCCACTCAAGCAGCTCATGCGGTACACCCGCATGGGTATGCAGCGCATAGATGATGCCCTGAACGCTCCTTGGGATTACCGCGCCCGGATAATTGACGCCATATCCCATCGTGTCACAGGCACGTACCTTGATCGGGATCTTGTATTCCTCCATCAGCTTCATCAGTTCCATACAGAAGGGCACAACATAACCGTAGATATCCGCTCTCGTGATATCCTCCAGATGACATCTGGGACTGATCCCCTCTTCCAGGCAATCCCGGATCACACCCAGATAATGATCCATAGCTTGTCTTCTTGTCATCTTCAGTTTCAGGAATATATGATAATCCGAACAGCTTACAAGGATCCCCGTCTCCTTCATACCGATCTCTTTTACCAGCTTAAAATCTTCCTTGCTCGCCCTGATCCAGCTGGTAACCTCCGGATACTGATAGCCGCGCTCCATACATTTATAGACGGCATCTCTGTCCTTCTTGCTGTACAGAAAGAATTCGCTGGCGCGTATCATGCCGTTTGGTCCGCCCAGCTTATGCAGATAATCATAGATCGTAACGATCTGCTCCGTTGTATAAGGCGCCCTGGACTGCTGGCCGTCGCGGAACGTCGTATCCGTGATCCATATATTCTTAGGCATATTATGGGGAACGGTCCTGTCATTAAACGGGATCTTCGGTATCTCGGAGTAAGGGAACATATTCCTGAATACATTCGGCTTCTCCACATCATCCAGAATGTACATATGCTCTTCTATTTCCAGAAGATTATTGTGCTCATTCATAGACACCGGCCGGTTTTGAAACGCTCTCTCTTCATTGTTCATTGCTGTCACACACCTTTCTGTACATCAAGTATCATTGTATACACAAATACTATTTGTGTCAACCCATACCGCACATTTGTGTGACATTTAACATTCCCCATCCCTGTTTATTCCACGGATCTCCCATATCACGCGCACTGTAGATCATCTGACGCTTCACCTGGGCGTTGTTCATGTACGGATATTTCTGAAGATACAGCGCTGCCGCACCGGACACCACAGGCGTAGCCATGGACGTGCCGCTCTTCTTGGTATAAGCATTGCGGTATCCGGTCGTCCGGCTGCCCTGACACTGCACACAGCATGAGATCACATCCGTTCCGGGCGCTACCACATCAGGCTTTCTGCCCGGCATATCGCCGCTTCCCCTTCCGGAATAATTCTCGCACAGATCTCTTCTCGCTCCGAAATATCCTCCTTCATGACATCCCACGGTAATGACTCTGCTGCTTGTTCCGAGCGGCGATATCGTGCCTTCATTCGGGCCGTTATTCCCGGCAGCGCATACTACCACAATGCCCTGCTCCCATATGTCGTCCAGCATATTGACCAATTCGGTCATTTCTTCCCTGTTGCCGCCCGTACCGATACCCAGAGAGATATTGAGAACCCGGATCCCGTATCTGATACGGTTTTTCATGACCCATACCAGTCCGCGCCGCATACTTTCAATCGTGCCTTCTCCGTTATGATCAAGCACCTTGCCGACGCACATCCGGCAGGCGGGCGCAATGCCTTTATAGATTCCCCGGGAAGCATAACCGCTCCCGCCCACACACCCCGCCACATGTGTACCGTGTCCGCTGTCGTCATAACCGCCGAAACGGCCGTTGACAAAGTCGGCAAAATCAACAATGCGGTTTCCGAAATCCGGGTGCGCTCCAATCCCCGTATCAAGAATTGCCACGCTCACTTCGGTGGTCAGAATATTGTCCTGTATCAGATCGGTACAGCCCACCTGTTTTCTTACACGGTTCACGGTAAATCTCCACCTATACAAAATAAAACTCTCGGCTATAGATTATTCTATGCCGGGAGTCTTTGTCATGTTCTGTATAAAATGAGAAATCCGTGTCGCTGATGTCCTATACGCTCTTACCCCTGCGCCGCTTCCCGCCGCGACAGAAAAACACAGCGGCGGCAGAGCACACAAGCCCTCCGCACAGAAACCATTTCGGGTGTATGCTGTGATCTCCCGTATTCGGGGAATCATCCTTATTTCCAAGGGAGGAAAAGACAGCCTGCCCGCCCTCTACATCCGCAACAACGGTGCTGCCGCTGTCATAGTTATAGATACCGTACTCCGAAAAATGCTTTGCCGTGAAAGTAAGCGCGTCCATACCGTCCGATGCGGATATCCTGTGCGCAACCTCTTCCAGCTGCCCGTCTCCGTCCAAACATACTACATGCAGGTTATCGACCCCCACTCCCTTAGGCAGCGGTATCGTCACCTCCACACTCATCTTGCCAAGC
>CANQIJ010000064.1 GCA_947624025.1 uncultured Lachnospiraceae bacterium
GCATAGAATGCCTGCAGGTCTTAGATGCAGCCCGGTCGGGTTCTTGATGACTACCTTTTGGCTTACCATACCCTCATTCCTCCAATTTCCGTTCTGGCTATTCATAACCCCTGATCACAGCCTAGAACATACTATATCATTTTTTGACGCATATCACAAGAGTTACAACATAATATTCTGTATCAGCTCGGCCAGCTTTCTGGCCTCAGCTTCGATCAGCTTCTGATCCTTGCCCTCGATCATCACACGCACAAGCGGCTCTGTCCCGGACGGCCTAATCAGCACACGGCCTTCTCCCGCGAACTTCTGATCCAGCGCCGCGATCGCCTCTGCGATCTCCGGATAATCCATATATTTTTCCTTCTTGTGATTGGGCACCTTGGCATTGACAAGCGCCTGCGGCATTACTTCCATGATATTTTTTAATTCCGAGAGCGGCCTGCCCGTCTCGACCATGACCTGCAGCAGATGCAGTGCGCTCAGAAGGCCGTCTCCGGTCGTATTCTCATCCAGGAAGATCACATGCCCGGACTGTTCGCCGCCGAGACTGGCGCCGATCTCTCTCATGCGCTCCAGAACATATCGGTCTCCGACCTTAGTCTGCTCGATATGAATCCCGTTCCTCTCGCCCATCAGAAAGAATCCGAGATTGCTCATGACCGTTGCCACAATGGTGTCGTCGTGAAGTTTACCGTTCTGCTTCATGTGATTGCCCACAAGCGCCATGATCTGGTCGCCGTCCACGATATGACCCTGTTCGTCCACGGCCAGGAGTCTGTCTGCATCACCGTCAAAAGCGAGCCCTACGTTGGCCTTCTCATAGACAACTCTGGCCTGCAGCTCCTCCATATGCGTAGAACCGCAGTTGGCATTGATATTGGTGCCGTCCGGATTGTTATGGATCGCAACGACCTCCGCTCCGAGTTCCTTCATGGTTTCCACGGAGGTATAATAAGAAGCGCCCTCCGCGCAGTCCAGCACGATCTTCAACCCGCGCAGATCGATATTGACGGCCTTCATCGCGTGGTTGATATACTCTTCTCTGGCGTCCGTCCTGTATTTGATCTTACCCACTCCCGCACCCGTCGGAAAGGTGACGCCCTGCATACCGCTGTTGATGAGCGCCTCGATCTCGTCCTCCAGAGAATCGGGAAGCTTATAGCCGTCCCCGTCAAAGAATTTGATCCCGTTAAACTCAACCGAATTGTGGGATGCGGAAATAACGACTCCCGCATCTACCTTGTACTTTCGTGTAAGATACGCCACCGCCGGCGTGGGAACAATGCCGACATATACCGCATTTGCGCCCACGGAACACGCGCCTGCCATCAGGGCGTTCGCCAGCATATCCCCCGATATCCTCGTATCGCACCCTACCATGATCGTCGGCTTATGCGCATTCTCACGGCTCAGGACATACGCGCCCGCCTGACCGAGCTGCATAGCTAACTGCGGTGTAAGCTCTTCGTTCGCCACTCCCCGGACACCGTCCGTGCCAAATAATCTGCTCATTCTATTCTCCATTCCGTTCCGGCTGCGGCCGCAAGATACAGATATCGCCGCGCCGGCTCCGTTTCTTTTTTATCGTCCCTACTGCTCTTCCGCTTCCGTGATGTGTACCTGTACCTCTGTCTCTTCCCACGTTACTGCGGAATCCTCCGGAATACTTACCGACAGCGGTATCATATAATAGCCGCTCTCCGGCGTCTCGATTTCTTCCTCTTCAAGCCATGCGGCTATATCGACGCTTACTTCCAGTGTATTCGTATCAATCTCCTGAAGTTCCTCCGAGAGCCCCAGAAGCGTGATCAGGCAGCTGCTGCCCGCCGACGCGATATCAGCCTCGAAGCCTTCGGGAACGTTGTTGATCCTGATATCGTCAATTCTCTCTGAGAATGTCCTGCGCATCACCTGGCCGATATGCACCGTGACATTGATCATTCCCTTGAAATCTTCTTCCGCGATCACAACTCCGTCGGGCAGATATTCATTCAGATCAACAAGCGTAGTCACATCCTCCTGCGCGCCCGTCACGTCGATGACTCCCTCGGGTATCTCTATGGCTTCCGTCTTCTGTATGACGGAGGAACGGCCCGCGATCAGCACATGGCTCCTGGTGCTTTCAGACTCGCCCGTCAGCCGGTATCCCTCTGCGGGCGTACCCGACACAGTATATGTGACCGGAACGGTCTTCTGTTCCAGTATCGAGATATAGACCCGCACCTTACTCAGGCTTTTTTCAAGGCTTGCCGATTGAATCTCATGATTCTCCGCATCATACAGGCGGATATCGGTGTCCGTTCCTATATTGCTTGTGAAGCCGGACACATCCACCTCCGCCTGCGCTTTGGCGATCTGGGAGATCACGGATTCCGGACCCGATATTCTGATCAGGTTCTGCTCCGTCGTGATGTCACCCACCATATAGCCTTCCTGCACTTCGCCCGTAACGCTTGCCCGTATCGGGAACGACCTCGTCATCTTATTCTCAATATTCAGCTTCACGCTGTCGATATTGCCTTTGATGCTCTCCAGCTTATCATTATATTTATTGGTGGAGAGCCTGATCGCAATGGTGTCCAGACTCGTCAGGTCTTCCATGTCCGCCACGGCAACAATGTTGGTCTTATCCAGCGTATCGATAACGGAACGGGGCGCATAGATCGTTACGGTATCGATCACGTCCGTATGATCCAGCACTTCATAGACCTGGCCCCTGTCTGTGATCAGCTCGGCATTCCTGATCGTGACCGGCACATCCGAAACGCGGAATACCGTCACAGGATCATTGATATTGGTGACAACGATCCAGAGTACGACGGCAAACAGAAAAGATACCAGCTTCAGTCCCCAGTTCTTGGTAATCTTATTTTTCATTCCTGGACCTGCCTTTCCACAACTTCCTCTTCTTATCCTCAGAGGGCTTGTTCTGAATATCCGACAGTCTCGCCTTTAATCTTTCGGCATCCAGTCCCCTTTCCAGCTGTCCGTGGTACGCGACGCTGATCTTTCCGTTTTCCTCGGACACGATCACCGTCAGAGAGTCCGTTACCTCCGAGATACCGACTCCCGCGCGGTGTCTCGTTCCCAGCTCCTTGCTGAGCGCCATATTGTCGGACAGGGGCAGATAGCAGGTCGCCGAAACGATACGGTTGCCTCTCACGATCACGGCGCCGTCGTGCAGGGGGGTATTATGTTCAAATATATTGATAAGGAGCTGACTGGAAACGATACCGTCCACGTCGATACCGGTTCTCTCATATTCGCTTAGAGACTGCTCCTTCTCGATCACGATCAGCGCACCCGTCTTAACCTTGCTCATCTCAACGGACGCCTTCACGATCTCATTGATCGTCCTGTCAGAGAAACGCCCTTCCTCCGACTTGCCGGCATCGAACGGGAGGATCGATGCAAACAGGTTCTTCTGGCCCAGCTCCTCCATAGCCTTGCGAAGCTCCGGCTGCAGCATGACAACGATAGCGATCGCCGCGATGCTGAACACATTCGTCACGATCCACAGGATCGTATTCATCCGGAAGATGGCCGCGATCAAAATAAAGCCGGCGACCACCGTAACGCCCCTGAGAAGGACCCAGGCGCGCGTATTTTTGATCCATACCAGAATATGATAGGAAAGAAAAGTAAGAATGATGATCTCGACGATATCTGTCCAGTGAACGGTAGGCATATGCAGTTTGGAAAAATATGTCGCGATAAAAGTATTCAGCTGCTGCATACGCCCGCATTCCTCCCGGTCAATGATTATTCTTTGTCTTCTGCACCGTCTTCGACTTCTGGCTGCTGATCTGTTTTACCTTCTTCTGCGGTCTTGACACAACAACCTTCGGCACCGCTTTCACATAATAATAATATTCATCGTCCTCAAACTGCACCTTCTCCGTCCTGCTGTAATCCACATGAAACACAAAAAACTGCAGAACCGCCGTCAGCAGCAGGGCAACGATGTGCCCCAGGATCAGTCCCGGCAGCGACACATTGGTATCAAACATCAGATCCCCTATCAGCAATACCATGATATTCACCACGACGCCCGCCACCATGGCGATCGTCCATGCATAGTCAACGCTCAGCCTTCGGATCAGATAAACCATGACCACCGTGATCGCAAACGCCGCGATCGTAATGACCATCTCCTTATTGTTGAGAAGCCCGTCAATAATGAATCGGAATTTGGCGGCAGTCTCCTCATCGACCATAGCGGCGATGGCGGACGCATTCTGCGCCACATAATGTATCATATAATATGCCATGACGCCGCATG
The DNA here is from genome assembly GCA_947624025.1 of uncultured Lachnospiraceae bacterium. Taxonomy (GTDB): domain Bacteria; phylum Bacillota; class Clostridia; order Lachnospirales; family Lachnospiraceae; genus UBA3282. The sequence goes on from CANQIJ010000064.1 coordinate 4,283, forward strand.
CCACCGACACTGCGGACGCAGGCGTTCCCACAAGGCCCATGGCAAGCGGGATCACATAAGGTATCTTCAGGACAAAGCAGACCGGCATCAGCACGACCACCAGCGTATCCTTCGGCGAAAACCGCAGATACAGCAAAAACATGAGCAGGAATCCCACTCCTACGACCGCCGCGCACTCAAGACTGAAGGCGTACAGGTGCAGCAGTATGAATACCGCCGACACCACCACGATAAAATTCATGGGCATAAAGGAACACATCAGCGCCACGATCAGCACGATCGTGATCTTATCTATGCTGCCCATGTAGCCCACACGCGCATTGATCAGCTGCAATACGATAAAAGCCAGTATGAATTTTAAAAGCGGGGCGATGTACACCTCATATTTACTGTAGAGAGTCATCATCACCTGCTTTGCAACCAGTAAGGTAGTCATCATTTTCCTTTCACTTTCCGTACGCTTTTACACCTTATTGCTTATACATATCGGCAAGCCTGCGCAGATTCATATGATAAACCTTAAGGCTTCTGACCGCCGCATTGTAACGCACTGTATATACTATACAGGAGATCACGGCGTATATTCCTATCACCCACAGATAATAGGAAAAAATATGCATGATATAGTCCACCAGATCTATTTTATAAATATCTGTCATAAAGGTTTCAAAATTGTAAAAAATGTACATGCCAAAGACCACTACAAATGCAACGGTTGCACTTATAATGGACTTTAACACCTGCCACCCTATATAATCGTTCCGAAAATAATTTCCTATCGCGACATTTTTTTTGCCGTCATTCGTCTCATAGGAAGCCATCTTCGTCATCAGGATTATTCTCTTTTCATTTAACATAAAAGTCTCCTATCCGAGGAAACGCATCTTCGGATTCTCGCGCTGATCCTTTTTCTTCGGCTCAGGCTTCGCAGGCTGCGGGTGGTGTATGCTTTCATTCAGCTGGTTTGCCATGCTGTTCTTACACTTCTCGCAAAAACGCCCGCTGAGGATCGGCTGTCCGCATTTCTCACACGCAAGCTCGATACCGGAGCCCTCCGCCAGCTGCAGGCGCTCATCCTTCAGCCACACCTGGATCTGTGCCTGCGACACGTCGCATGCCTCCGAAACCTGCGGAATGGTCGCATAGGCGTTATCGCGGATATACTCCTTCACTTCCTGAAACTTCTTCTCCAGGGCTTCCCTGCACGCCATACAGATCGGCGGTCCCGATACATAATTAAACAGCTTACCACATTTTCTGCAATTCCTAGCATTCATGACAGATCCCTCCTTGTAATTCTGACGGTTATAAACCTTTCCCGATTGCAAGTGTTACAAAATATATGTGCCTGATGCCTGCCCTTCGTAATTCGTAACTCATCGCGTCTATCGTACTTCCAGTTGTATATATGTCATCGATAATTACAATCGTACTTAATTTTACATCATTACGACAGATTTTGAAAGCCCTTTTCAAATTATTTTGTCTCTCAGACAGAGATAAATTTTTCATCGGAGTCGTTTTCCGCGCCCGCTCGATCAGATTCGTATCGACCGGGATGTGAAGGATACGCCCGAGCTCGCGGGCCAGCTCTTCCGCCTGATTATATCCTCTGACGCGGCGCTTAGCCCGATGAATGGGCACGGGAACAAGCGCATCCGGTCTGCGCCGCCTGATCCAGTCTCCCAGACATGCTGCCATACATTCCGCATAATAGGCGGCATATTCCCGCCTTCCCTTGTATTTGAAGCGGTAGAGTGAGTCGGACAAGCTCCGATATACAAAAACCGCCCGTCCCGCATCAAACAGATGCCGCCGCTGCCTGCAGTCGCTGCAATATTCCTCCGCCGCATCCTCCAGCTCTTTGCCGCACCTCATGCAGCAGGGCTCCCTGACATAAACCGGCTTATCTTTACACGCCTCGCAGACGAGGCTTCCGAAGGGCTTGACCGCCCTGTCACAGACGGGGCATCTGCGCGGATAGAGAAGATCCGCAAGTACCCCCAGAAATGCTTTTACCATAGGTATGATTCCTTTTTGATCCGTAAGTACAGCCGCCCGCCGGCTCATTCCGAAGGGATCATTTCCCGGATCCGCTCGGACAGGCTCGTATACCTTACGTTCTGGTTATTGTTGTCTATCATCTCCTGCACGGTCCTGCGGCTGCCCAGGATCGTCACGCAGCTTTTGGCTCTCGTCACGCCCGTGTATAGCAGGCTCCTGTTGAGCAGCATTCCCGGGCCCGACAAAAGAGGCATGATAACCGCCGGATATTCGCTTCCCTGCGACTTGTGGACGGTCACCGCATAGGCAAGCTCGATCTCGTTAAGCTGCGAATAGGAATAGGTGACTCTTCTGTGCTCATCATACTCTACCGTCACTTCCGCCGCGTAGTCGTTGATCTGTATGACCGTCCCGATGTCGCCGTTAAAAACGCCCGTTCCCCTGTCGACCGGTATGCCGTACCTGCCCGTGATCTCCCACTCCAGCTGGTAATTGTTTTTGATCTGCATGACCTTGTCGTTTTCCCTCAGGAGCAGATCGCCCACGGTGCATTCCTTCTTGGAGGCCGACGGCGGATTGAGATATTTCTGCAGGATACCGTTTAACGTCTCCACGCCGAGACTTCCCTTGCGCATCGGTGTGAGCACCTGTATCTCGTAGGGCTTCGCGCCCACGTACGGAGGAAGCTTTTCCGTTATGAGCTGTATCATATGCTTATATATGACATTAACGTCATTTCTCTCCAGGAAAAAGAAATCCCTGCTCCTGTTGTCCAGCGCGAGGCTCTCACCCGCCTGGATGCGGTGCGCATTCCAGACAATATCGCTCTCGCCCGCCTGCCGGAATATTTTCTCCAGAACCACCGCCGGAAACCTTGCGCTCTCCATAAGATCGCGAAGCACCTGGCCCGCTCCGACCGAGGGCAGCTGATCCCGGTCGCCGACCATGATCAGGCGTGTGCCCACAGATATCGCCCGAAGCAGAGCCTGAAACAGAAAAATGTCCACCATCGACATTTCATCCACGATAATGACGTCCGCCTCAAGAGGATTGTCCTCATTGCGCTCGAACCTCGCCGTCTTCGTCTCCTCCGGCACAGTCCCGCTCAGCTCCAGAAGCCTGTGGATCGTCTTGGCCTCATACCCGGTCGTCTCCGCCATGCGCTTGGCCGCTCTCCCCGTAGGCGCCGCCAGATGGATGTCCATTCCCTCCGACAGAAAATACCTGATCATCACATTGATAGTCGTCGTCTTACCCGTGCCGGGGCCGCCGGTCAGAATAAAGATCCCGTTCCTGACACTTTCCAGAACGGCTCTTTTCTGAAGCCCGTCCAGTCTGATGCCCAGTTCGTCCTCAATGCGGCTTATCCTGGCGTTTATCTCCGCTTCCGCCGTATCCTGCGCTGCAGCGCCCTCTTCCCCGGTATCCCCGGTCTGCATATCTCCGCTCCCGTCCCGATTCACGGCCGCGCGTAGATCGTGCAGCATTTTGGCACAGCTTAGCTCCGCATAAAAATATACGGGCGCGTATATTTTATTCTCCGTTTCCTCCGGGCCGCGCCTGATGATCAGCTTCTGATCCATTGCCAGACCGGACAGCTGCGCCTCTATCGCGCCGGCCTCAATTCCAAGTAACTGCGACGTTCTGCGCAGCAGGATGCTCTGGGGTACATAACAATGTCCCTCAGCCCCCGCAAGCGTAAGCGTATACAGGATCCCGCTCTGGATCCGGTAATCCGAGTCCGCCCGGATACCGATCTGAGACGCGATCTCATCCGCGATCCGAAAACCGATGCCCTGGATGTCTTCCGCCAGCCTGTAGGGATTCTCTTTTAGGATGCCGTACAGCTTCAGGCCGTATGTCTCGTAGATACGGATCGCCATCGTATTGGAAATGCCGTATTGCTGGAGAAAAGCCATAGCCTCCCTGGCATCCCGCTTCTCATACACCTGAGCCGCTATTTCCCTGGCCTTCCTCTCGCTGATACCGCTGATCTCCGCCAGCCGTTCCGGCTCATCCTCTATGATGCGGTAGGTGTCTTCCCCAAAACGCCGGACGATCCTTGAGGCCAGCACCGCCCCCACGCCCTTGACCGCTCCCGATCCAAGATAGCGCTCTATGCTCTCAACATCCGCAGGCGGCACGATCTCGTACTGTTCGATCTTAAACTGCTCGCCATAAACCGGATGCGAGGTATAACTGCCCCGGGCTTCTATGGTCTCTCCCTGATCCATTGTCTTGAAAAAGCCCACGCACGTAATTTCCTCACCGCCGCTTATCAGGTTGAGCACCGTATATCCGTTGTCTGTATTGCGATATATAATATGTTCTATGAATCCTCTGATCGTCTCCATGATCTATCGTGAACATTCTCCTTATCGACAGGGATCATTTGCGCGGATCGCTGCGCAGAACTGCAAAGGGCTGCCTTGACAAGCAGCCCGATCTGATACGTAACATTTCCCCAATACGTCTCTTACAGATTATAATTGCGTTTTGCCTGTTCATATAAAAGCTGCGCCAGGGAATTAGAACCGCCGTCAACTGTCTGTTCGGATATCTTCTGGATAAATTCATCCTTAAACAGCCCGGTCATATTGGAGGCGTATCCTTCGTCCTCATCGTCATTCCCAAACAGCTTGGTCGTTTTCTCCATCTCCTTGTAAACCTGTTCCCAGAGATATGCCTCAAACTGCTTACACGCATCAAGGAGCGCATCGTCATCCTCCGCTTTAGCGGCGTTCTGCATCTGATCCCGAAGCTTATCCGACGTGACCTGATCAGCCTGCGCCGCATAATCCGTATAATTGTTCAATCCCGGTATATCCATATCGCTCTCCATTCCTACAATCCCGTGCCGTCATTAACGTTTCAGATTGTTCGCCGTCTCCATCATGGAATCGGACGTTGTGATCGCCTTGGAGTTCATCTCGTAAGCGCGCTGTGCAACGATCAGATTGACCATCTCGTTGGCCACCTGCACATTGGAGCCCTCCAGATAGCCCTGTACGATCCTGCTCTTGGCCACTCCCGCAGTAGTATCCTCATTCAATGCCCGTCCGCTGGCGTCCGTCACTGCAAAAAGCGTGTCGCCCACTCTGTTCAGACCGCTCGGATTGCTGAACTGATAGGTTCCGATCGTAATACCGATAGGCTGCGGATTGTTCTGCTCATCCGGATAGCAGACCTGGCCGTCCTCCGTAATAGAGATTCTGCTTGCAATATAGGAACGGTTCAGCACGATCGCCCGCCCAGACGAATCCAGAACCGGAAGACCGTCCGCATTCGTCAGCGTCATGCCGCCGTTTGTTCCGATCGCCCAGACGAAATCGCCGTTCCGCGTATAATATGTAGTGCCGTCATCGCCCCGCAGCGCAAAGAATCCGTCTCCCTGAATGGCAAAAGCGGTATCGCTGTCAGAGCTCAGCAGACTGCCCTGCGTAAAAAGGGAATTGATCGAGGAAGGACGGACACCCAGCCCGACCTGGGAACTGGTAGGCTTCGGATCGCCGTTCGCAGTAGTGGTGACAGACTGCAGTCTCTGGTACAAAAGAGACTTAAACTGCGCCACCTGCGCCTTATAACCAACCGAATTGACATTCGACAGGTTGTTGGCGATCGTGTCTACGTTGACCTGCTGTGCATTCATGCCGGTTGCCGCCGACCATAAGCTTCTAACCATACCTAACGCCTCCTATACTACTTACCCGTTTTATATTTTACCCAACTGGTTTACGGCAATATCCAGTGATTCATCATATGTAGTGATCACCTTCTGGTTGCTGTCATACTGCCGCTGAATAGCGATCATATTGACCATCTCGGTCACAATCGACATGTTGGAAGTCTCGAGATACCCGGCTCTTATCGTCACATCCTCCGCCGGCTGCTCCATCCGCCTGTTGGCAGTGTCGTCCGCCGCCCGGGCATCCGCCAAAGCCTGCTGCGCGTCATCCTCCGCCTGCTGCGCGGTACGCAGCGCTTCCTCCAGGTCCCCGGTATCAACGCCTCTCGCCTGCGCATCATCCAATGCGTTCTGTATCGCCACGGTGTTCGCTCTGGCCCTTCTGTATGCCGTCGCTGCCGCTTTTGTCTCATCGCTCTCTATGAACTGGAAGAAATTCTCTCCGAAGCGCTCCAGGCGGTCATAATCCTCCGCCGCAAAATCGACCACGCCGATCGTTGCCACATACTCTCCCGCCTGATAGATACCGCCTTTTACGTTCGTACCAATCTCCTTCTCGTTGGGATCCAGCCTGATGCGGCGCCTGTCCTCGTCGAGCACATAATCTCCGTCCTGCGTCATGAGATATCCTGCCGCATTCATGGTGAAATTACCGTCTCTGGTATATTTCACGGACGTCTCTCCCGCCTTGTTCGTATATTCGATCATAAAAAATCCGCTGCCGCCTATTGCAAAATCAAAGGTATTACCGGTCACCTTCATGGGGCCTTCGGAATAATCCACGTAATTCTCGCCTGTCTTGACGCCCATGTTCATACCCACTCTTCTGACACGGTTCTGGGCGTAATCCGGATTCGCTTCGTTGTTCAGTTCATAGGTGTCAATGCCCTTGGATGTACTGATCAGTCTCGGCAGATTGCCCGCCTCGGACAGATCCTTGATCTTATAAGCAAGAAGACTGTCAAACGCCTGGCTTGTGGCTCCCTCTTTCTTAAAGCCGTTGGTGCCCGCATTGGCCAGATTGTTGGTCATGACATCCATTCTGTGCTGCTCATTGATCATTCCCGTATACGCTGTATATAGCCCCTTAAGCATAAGTGTTTTACCTCTCCTATTCCTCGCGGTATCCTGCCAGAAATTCTACGTATTTGCCTGTTCCGACAGCCACTGCCGTCATCGGATCCTCCGCCGTCATCGTGTTGATCCCCGTCTTGGCCGCGATGAGATCTTCCAGTCCGCGAAGCAGGCTTCCGCCTCCGGTAAGGACGATCCCCCGGTCAGCGATATCCGCCGCCAGCTCCGGCGGGGTCTTCTCAAGAACGCTGTGGATCGTCTCAACGATCTGCACCGTCGTCTCATGGAGCGCCTCCTCGGTCTCCTCCGAGGATACCTTGACGGTGCGCGGCAGACCCGTCACCAGATTACGTCCCCTGACATCCATATAGTCAACCTCAGGCCTCTTGTAAGCCGACCCGATCTTAATCTTCAAGTCCTCCGCCGTCCGTTCACCGATCAGCAGATTATGTTTCTTACGCATATAACGAACAATCGCTTCATCGAAATCATCGCCCGCGATCTTGATAGACGCGCTGACGACTGTGCCGCCCAAAGAAATCACGGCGATATCGGAGGTTCCGCCGCCGATATCCACGATCATGTTGCCGCATGGCTTGGAGATATCGATTCCCGCGCCGATCGCCGCCGCAATAGGCTCCTCAATGATGGAGACCTCCCTTGCGCCCGCCTGATACGTCGCGTCCTCAACCGCTTTCTTTTCCACCTCTGTAACTCCGCTCGGTACGCAGACTGCGATGCGGGGCTTACGGAACGTCTTCTTGCCGAGAGCCTTCTGAATAAAATACTTCATCATCTTCTCGGTCACCTGATAGTCCGAGATCACGCCCTGACGGAGCGGTCTGACCGCCACGATATTGCCGGGCGTCCTGCCCAACATCAGCCTGGCGTCCTCGCCGATCGCCTTGATCTTATTGGTATCTCTATCAAAAGCTACTACAGAGGGCTCTTTTAATACAACTCCCTTGCCTCTGATGTAGACTAATATGCTCGCCGTCCCCAAATCGATTCCGATATCCGTATACTGCATTTCCCTTTGATCCCCTTTCCGCAGAGTCTGTGTAGCATATATTATAACCTAAAGGAATGGTTTTTCAAAGGTTTTTATCGTTTTTTTTGAAAAA
>CANQIJ010000065.1 GCA_947624025.1 uncultured Lachnospiraceae bacterium
ATCTTGCTGTCCGTCCTTCTTTATCCAATAATATTTCAATCTTTTCCACATCTCCGCCTAACTGCATCATAAATTCCCTGCAAATACCGCACGGTGGAATTATATTGTAAGCATCCCCTTATAAATATTACCTCTTTTCGTGAGTACGGCAGCTGCCACGCTCCCTGCGCACATTTTATCTGAAAATTCCATGAGATAAAACCAATGGCTCTGGTTACTGACATAGTACGTTCCGGTCTTCGTCGGATACAGCTTGGGCGCCATACCATTTTCATTTCCCAGAAACAGATGCGCCCGGACATTACTCTCTACTGTAGTTTCCGGCACTCCACATGGAATACCCTTCAAAATAAAATCCTGTGAATCCGTCTTGATTTTAAAGACCAGCCTGTCAGATTCTTTCTGAAACTGCTCGCCTATTTGCGGATGATCCAAATTCCAAGAACCAAGAATTGTTTCTATTTGATTGTTGTTCCTTACATCTGCACACATCTTCGCACATCCAATACAGCACTCACCGCATGATGTTATCGTCGTATAATCTATCATCCTCAATATCCCATAATACAAGCATTCGCGGCGGAATAAACCATTCGTCAGGTGATAAAGAACTATGCCTTCAACCGATAGATTCCGCAATCTCTGACGTTTTACCCACCATATGATCTGTGAGAAATTCTACGATCTGCATTTTTACGGATTCTTTTATCGCCGATTTTTTATCGCCGATTTTTTCGATTGAAAGATCCAACGTAATGCGTTCCGGCTCATTGTAGCAGATGCCATTACCACCTGCAATACAAAAATGTTAAATTTATGATCAACAGAGCTATCCCCCGGCAGTACCGCTTTCCGTCCTCCGACCACCCACGCAGAAAAACGGACCGCATATTCGCAGTCCGTCTTCTGAAACAAGAGAAAAAATTTTATTCTTTCACGCCGCCGATCGTAAGACCGGTGACGAAATAGCGCTGTAAGAAAGGATACAGGCAGATGATCGGCAGCATCGTAACCACCGTAGCCGCCGCGCGGATCGTAAGCGGTGTGATCGCCGCAGCTGCAGACCCGCGTTCGCTTGCCGAAGCCGCGCTTCCGCTCTGCTGCATAACCGAGGACAGCAGCTTCATCAGCTCATACTGCAGGGTTGTATACTCGGTCTTCATTCTGTTATACAGCATCGCATCGAACCAGGAATTCCACTGTCCTACTGCCACGAACAGAACGACTGTCGCATACACTGGTTTACATAACGGCGATATGATCTTCCAGAAGATCGTCATGTAGCCCGCGCCGTCCAGCTGCGCCGATTCCTCCAGACTGTCCGGAAGTCCCAGCATATAGGTACGCAGCACCAGCATATTCCACGCGCTCACCATACCGGGAACCACATACACCCAGAAGGTGCCTGTCAGATGCAGGTTCCTGTATAACAGGAATACCGGGATCAGACCGCCGTTCACATACATCGTGATGACCCAGAACAGCGACAGCTGCGATTTAAAAAGGAACCTCTTACGGCTGACCACATACGCTAAGAGCGCGTTTACGATCAGCGAGGAAACCGTTCCCAGAAGCGTCCTTGCCACCGTGATCTTAGCGCCGATGATCAGGTTTTCCATTGCTAGCACCGTCTGATAGTTCTTGATGGCGAACTTTCTCGGCCACAGGTAGATCCCGCCGCGCACCGCATCAATACCGTCGTTAAAGGATATGGCCACCGTGTTTAACACCGGATACAGCGTTATGATGACGAAGGCGATCATAAACAGAGAATTTATTATGGTAAAGATCTTGCTGCCCAGGGAGCTTTTTATTTTTTTCTTCTTCATTCCATCCACCTCCTAGAACAGCCGCTCTTCGCCGGCGCGTTTTGCCAGATAATTACAGATCACGATCAGCGCGATACTTACCGCACTCTTAAAGATACCCGCCGCCGTACCGAGGGAGAAATCGTTCTGGCTGATACCCCAGTTCAGCACGTAGATATCGATCGTCTGCGATACGCTCTGCACCAGGCCGTTACCCAGCAGATACTGTACCTCAAATCCGGCATTCAGCACATTACCGATATTCATCAGAAGCAGGATCATGATCGTCGGCTTGATGCCGGGGAGCGTTATGTAACGGATCTTCTGCAGCCTGCTTGCGCCGTCGATGGATGCCGCCTCATACAGACTGGGATCGATCGCGGTGATCGCCGCCAGGTAAATGATCGCATTCCAGCCCGTCTCCTTCCAGCAGTTGGCGAATGCCACAATCGGCCAGAAATATTTCGGATGGGCAAAAAAATTGATCGCATTCGTGATAGCGCCCAGCCGCATCAGCAGATCATTGATGATGCCCGTGCTGGACAGCGCATCGTGCAGGATGCCGGTAACGATGATCCACGAAAGGAAATGCGGCATGTAAGAAATCGTCTGTACCAGCTTCTTCGCTATTGTAGAACGTATCTCATTCAATAACACAGCAAATAAGATTGCCATGATAGTAGTCGTAACAAGATTCAGTACGCCCATGCAGAAGGTGTTTCTGATTACCCTGATAAATGCAGCGTCCTGAAATAAAAATTTAAATTTATCGAGTCCCACGAATTTGGACCCCAGAATGCCCTTGCCCGGCTTATAATTCTGAAAAGCCATGATCCAGCCGGTCAGCGGCCAGTAATAAAAGATAAATCCGTATACGGTCACAAAAAAAGCAATGATCAGAAGGGATTTCTGTCTCTTGATTTCTTTCCATGTGACTTTTCTGTCTTTTTTCTGTTTTACGCGAGCCATTGCATCACCCCTATCTTGCAGTGAAAAGGCAGCAACAGTCTTCTGTATGGAATCCCTATTGCTGCCTTTTATGCAGTCCTGTCAGAATACCGCTATTGACGGATCTGATTTACTTAAATGTGTCGAGAATCGCCTGCATCTCGCCGATGAAATCCTCCGGCTTGCAAGACTCATACTGAGCCATATAATCTTCCCATGCGGTATCGAAGTCGGCTCCCATAACGACCTTGGGCAGATATTCATGCTTGATCTCACCCATCTTCGCCCAAGCTACACCTCCGGGAGTATCTGTCGTGAAGTTGTTGGAGTAGCTGTACATCGGGAACCAGGGGCCATTTGTCTCCACTACGGAACCGATCATGTCAACATAGTTACGTGCGCCGTACGCGTCGAAGCAGTTCTTAAGCGGTGTCGCCATACCGTTCTGGAATTCGGACGTCTGCTCTTCAGGCTTGTTGGCGTTCTTACCGTCACGGCTCGTGCCGCCCCACTGCGGCATATAAGAATACTGGCACAGATGGGATGCCTGATAGGAAGTATCCGCGCACTCCATTCTCTGTTCATCCGTTCTGTAATACAGGCCGTCATCGTCTACGTTATAGTCAACATCCTTAACGCCCCAGAATCTTAAGTCATGAAGCTCCTGATCCATAGCGCAGTCTACGATAAACTTGAACGCCTTATCGGGATCCTTACAGTCAACGGTGATCGCAACGCCGGACGCCTGGTTTACGGTATCGTCATAGGTGTGCCACCTGTTCACCATGCCTTCTTCCGTTGTCAGGCCAAGAGGCACATAGTTGCAGCCCTGCTCATCCAGACCCTGCTGCTTAAATACATCGTTTACCGTGTATGCGAAATCCCACCACTGGTCGCACATACCGAGTACACGGCCGGTAGACAGCTTCGCGATATACTCGTCATAGGTCTGTGTAGCGAACTCCGTATCGATCAGGCCCTTGTTGTATGCCGCGTTCAGCTCCTGGAAATACTTCTTGGTGTCTTCGGAGGTGTTGTAATCCTCGATGGTCATTGTTTCTTTGTTGACGATAACGGAACCGTCGTTCGGATAACCCGCCAGGAACTGACCCGCATTCTCAATACAGAAATATCTCCAGTCTTCGCAGAGGATCGTGTAAGGAATGTTCGGTGTGCCGTCTTCCATCGTCGGATTTGCGGCAACATAGTCCTCTAACAGTTTGAAATATTCATCCAAGGTATTGATTTCCGGATAACCTGCCCACTCCAGTACTCTTACCTGAATCCAGAACGCCTCATCGTTGTGGGTCGTTGCCGTGCTCTCGCCCATCGTGTTGCCGAAAGGATTGATCCAGTAGATATGACCGTCGGGCTGACGGAACTTCTCCCACTCTTCGGGCGTGAACCAGGTCTCTTTGAATTCCGGATACTGGTCGATGTAATCGTCTAACGGAACCAGTGCGCCCGCATCAACAAGCTGCGCCATATCGTCACTGTCGATATAGTCCGGATACTCGCCGCTGGCGATCAGGGTACCTGTCGCTTCCGCTGCGGTCTGTCCTGTAAGCCATGTCTCTTTGATCTTAACGCCCCATCTGTCGGCGATCATCTGCGCGATCTCATTGTCGCTGTTGATCTCGGACCCGGGCATGGTAATGAACATGGTAAAATCCGTTACCTCTCCGTTTGATGCTGACGTATCAGCCGAATCGCTTTCTCCCGCATCTGCCGCATCCGCTGCATCTGATCCGCTGTCGGCAGCCGCAGTATCTGAGGCAGCGCCGCTATCCGAACCGCCGCCGCAGCCTGCCAGTGCAGAGACTGTCAGTGCAGACGCAAGCAGAAGTGTTATCAGTTTCTTTTTCATCTTTTACCCTCCTTCATGTATCGCAACATCAAATGTTTGCTTTATAATCATTTTATAAGATCAGAATCTGATAACAACCCGACAAAGCATAGCAAAAGTCCCGACAAATTATAGATGATAAACACCTGTGATCTGTCGGGACTATTCCCGTCCTGTACCTGTATTTATTTGATCTGTTTGCGGAATTTGGCGGGCGTACAGCCCTTTAGCGCGATGAATTTATTGATGAAATAATCCAGGTCCTTGTACCCTACCTCCTCCGCGATCTCATAGATCTTTTTATCTGAATACATCAGCAGCTCCACTGCCGCCTCGATCCGGATACGGTTCAGATAATCCTTGAAGGATTCGCCGTACTGTTTTCGAAAGCTCTGCCCCAGATATGCGGCATTCACATAATATTTTTTGCCCAGATCCTTTAAGGTAAGGTTCTCCTTATAGTTTTCCTTCATATCCTGTTCTACCAGGCTCAAGACTCCTCTGCTCTGGTTCGCCCGCAGCTGTGTCAGATAATCGGCGTATTCTATCAGGATCCTGGTCAAGTTTTCTTCGCCGCTGTCCTCATCGATGTGGCTTAGCGCACTCTCGTTGAGGATCTGGATGACCTCGCGCTGATTGATGCTCTCATCCTGCTCCGCCGCCATATGGAGCAGTTCAAACATCAGATAATTGATCCCCATATGGATCATGCGCTCATCTGACCGTCCGGATGTCATCTCATTAAGCAGTCTTTTGCTCTCTTCCACGATGCTTTCCTTATCGTTCGTCTTCACCGCCTTAAGAAGAGAATCGATCATCTGTTTGTTGACCGCCTTATCCTCCGGGTGCTCCTGCGAAGATTCCCCCATATCAAAATTTCGGATAGAATACGCTAACAGGGTCGCCTTGCAGGAATCCGAAATATCCTCGATGCGCTCCACTCTGCTGCCCACGATCACGAGCACCGGAAAATCAACGACTGCTTTGATCCGGTCCCTGAGCTTCTCCAGATATTCCTGCCCGGACATTCCCTCTTCTGTGCCGAACATTTCCTCGCTGTAAATGATCCCTACATCATAACTCTGTTCTCTCAAAGACGGATCGAGCATACACAGATACTCTTTCCCCGGAAAAAGGGTCAGGCATCTTTCATACAGCTCTTTCTGGTATTGACGCTTTTTGCCCCCCCCCACCCGCTTCAACGCCTCGTCCTTCTCGTCAAGCGCCGCGCTGATGTAACGGAACCCGTGCGCATCGCCCAGATACCGACGCACATATTCCACATTGTCCGCCCTGTACTTCCCGCGGCAGATGCGGATCATATTCTTGGCAAAGACCTCCCGCTCCATGATAGAGTCGTCCATACGCTTCTTGCTGCTGATGGCATGAAACTTTCTGACCCGATCCAACACCTTCAGCAGATCCTCCTTAGAGATCGGCTTCAGCATATAATCCAGGCATTCGTTCTGCAGTGCGGTGCGGACATAGCGGAAATCGTTATAACCGCTGAGCATTACAAAATAAGCCGAGGACAGCTTCTCCCTGTATACCTTTTCCACCAATTCAAGACCCGTCATCTCCGGCATCCTGATATCCGAGATCACCAGATCGATCTCCTCTGTCTGCAGCACCTTAAGCGCATCCAGGGCATTGGAGACTTTTCCTGCAATCTCGAAGCCTTCCTTTCTCCAGTCGATGATCACCGATAATCCTTCCAGGATGAACGGCTCATCGTCTACCAGCAGCACCTTAAGCATATTCCATGACCCCTTTAACACCGTTTCACTTTACACGGTTTCTCTCACACTGTTTCTTTTACACGGTTTCGTTCCGCTTCCGCAGGCACCCCTTTCGACGGCGGCTGCGCACGTTTTTACAGTTCACTGATCCTTCTAAGCTCATCCACCGGAAAACTGATCGTGACCATCGTGCCCGCTCCGGCCTCGCTGTCTATCTCAAACCGCACCCTCTCCCGGGAAGCCATCTTCAGGCGCAGCGCTGCATTCAGGATTCCCACGTGGCTTGTCTCCTTCAGCCTGCCGATGCTGACGTCTCTCATCTCTTCCAGGATACTCCGGCACTGTTCTTCAGTCATACCGTGGCCCGTGTCCTCGATCTCCGCCACCAGCATATCCTCCTGCAGATAGATGCGGACAAAGATCCAGCTGCCGAGCGTTTTGTTCTCCATGCCGTGCACACAGGCATTCTCCACAAAGGTTACCAGCGACAGCTTGGGGAGCCTGTAATCCATACAGTCCTCATCGACGTTGACCTCATAGGACAGCTTGGCGCCAAAGCGGTATTTCTGCAGCTCCAGATAAGCCTTCACGAACTCCACTTCCTCCCTGATGCAGACCAGGTCGTCTCCCCACTCCACGTTCTGTCTCTCCATCAGCGCCAGCTTCTGTACCATATCGGCAGTCTCATATTCCTTTTTCAGCACACTGTGCATCCGGATACTTTCCAGTGCATTGAACAGGAAGTGCGGATTGATCTGGCTGTGCAGCGCCAGAAGCTCTGCGTTCTGCCTCGCGATATCGATCTCCTGGCTGCGCAGCCTGTTCTTGTACACCGTCTGTATCAGCTCATTCATGCGCTGCGCCATCCTGTTATAGCTTGCCATCAGTGCGCTGATCTCGTCATTTCCCCGTACCTCCGGCAGCTGCTTGAGCTCTTCGCCGTCCACATCCTTGAAGATCCTGTCCATCTCTCTGATGCGCTGCGTGAAGGACCTGTTGATCAGTCCCATGATCAGAAACGGCAGCACCACATTGATACAGATCAGGCCGCCGATCAGAGGTGCATTCCTTAGCAGGATCTCACCCGAATCGATCCTGGGCGTCATCACATAAATGTCCCATGTTCTCCCATAGATATTGACCGTTTCATGTACGCCCGCGCTGTCGGCAAGCTGCGCATCCATGCTTTCAAAGGGAACCTGAAGGCCCCCTCGCCCATCGTTGGAAAAAAGGATCCGATCTCCCTCGCAGACATAGAGGACGGCCGAATACTTGGCATTTATGATATCCGACGACATACCGCTGTAATCCATGTTGATCCTTAAGACGCTCTTCTCTTTGCCCTTATTATAATAGTCCATGTGGCGGGCCAGCGATATCATTCTGGCACGGTTCATACCCGTACTCGCATAGTCGGAAAAAATAATGACATCTCTGTCACTTTTCTCCAGTTCTTCGTACCACCACGTATTCTCCGCCATCTCAAGCCGCTGAAAATATCCGCCGTTGACGATCCCGTCATTATCGCCGTAGATGACTGCACTGTAATGACTGTTGCTCACGCCGACCGCATAGAGAGAATCCTTGATAAAATCCGTATATTGTCCATAGTAATCTGCGGGAGATGCAAATTCGGATGATATGAATTCATTCACATACCGGTTGATATATATGTTCTGCATCAGTCCCAGGGCATTATCGATAGAATCATTGATCGTATACTTGACCGATCCGGCGATATTGTTCATCTCCTGCATTGTTACGCGCTTTTCCTCATTCACGATCAGTGTCAGGATCACGCTGTCCGTGATCAGAAGAGGAAGCAGCACACAGAATATCTGTATCAGTATCAGCTTTTGCCGTATGCGCAGATTATCCAGTTTATCGATCAGAAAAAATCTCTTTTTTTTACTCTCCGCCATTATGGAACTCCCCTTGGCAGCCATCCGCCTGTACATACGCTGCACGGCAGTGTGTATTCCCCTATACGCGCTTATCCGCGCATCAGCGTAAACGATTTCAGGCTCGCATTTCCTTCGCCCGTGTATGTGATATAAAAAGCATATACGCCGTCCGCCAGCGCCATGTCCGCCGTGTAGGTCTCCCAGACATTCGTATACTCTATCTTAATAGCAGCGATCGGATCGCCGTCCCATTTCGTCCTGATCTCAAAAACGCCTCCGGCATATCCTCTCGTGGTGATAGCGATCTTCCTGATTCCTTTGCAGTCGAAATACTTAAATCCGGCTGTGGCGGAATCCTTGATATTGGCAATGTATCCTTCCTCCCGGTCCCCGTCCCTTCCGTCCTGCATGATCTTCGGGAAGCCGTCGCCGCCCACATAGGCAGAGGGAGTTGATGTAAACAGATTACATGCCAGATACGCGGGATGTTCTCCCTCGCCGGTGAGCGGTCCCCCATTTAAGCCGCAGGACGTCATCTCCACCTGCGGGATACTCCCGTCTGCAGTAAAATGTATTTCTTCCGCACATCCCTGCCTGCTGTACCATGTACCGTTGGTATGGCGGTGATAGAAGATGTACCATTTATTCCCGATCTCAACAATACTTCCGTGATTGTTTGCACCGTATGCCGTTGGCATATCCGCCGGTTTGTAGCTGTCGATATGCATATCGCAGTTGCTGACTATAACGCCTCCGTACTTAAAATCCGCATCCGGCCTGTCACTCGTGGCATAACATAACTCGTGCATGACTTGGGACGAATAGATAAAATAATAGGTCTCTCCCCTCTTACGGATAGACGGCGCCTCAAAGAAAGCGTGTCCTTCATATTCCGTACCTTCAGCGTACGCGGAACCCGGTACGATAAATTCAGGCGCCTTTCTGACCGTAAGCATATCCTCATCCAGCAGCGTAACCATCGCTCCCGTTCGCGATTTATCTCCCACACCGCAGAAACCGGTATACAGCCATGTGTTCTTTCCCTCTGTCAGTACACCCGGATCAAATTGCGGTTCGTCTCCCTCGCGCTCGCCCAGCCGGGTCCCGTCCGGATAATGGACATATCCGTAGAATTCATAGCTTCCCGCCGGCGTATCGCAGACCGCCACAGACACGACCGGCACCTTATCCAGCACATAATACAGATAGTATCTTCCGTCCGGCCCGATCGTCACATCCGGCGCATACAGGCACATCTTGCCGTCTCTGTTAAGAGGATCCGCCGTCTTAGGATAGATAACCCCCTCGTACCGCCAGTTGCCCGGATCGTCCGCCGGGGCCGACCAGCACACATAATCGCCCATACAGAATACATAACCGTTGTAAAAATCATGGGAACCGTACACATATACCCTGTCGCCAAAGACATAGGGCTCCCCGTCCGGTATGTACTCCCATGACGGCAGATACGGATTAAACGCTTCCTTTTTCATACTAAACTCTGACCTCCAATCCTACATAAAAAAGGCTGCGCACCAGGACAACCCGGTACGACAGCCTCGTTGAAACATATGTTACGCATCCGCATGGAAACGGTTGATGATCTTCTCAAGCTCTTTGATAAGCTGTTTGTTGTTGTCCGACTGAATGCGGATCTCATCCGCAATCTCCTTCGTCGTTCCGCTCTTGTCAGCGATTACATCGATCGCGCATTCATTCTCTTCCGCGATCTTCTTCACGGAAGAAACGCTGTCGGAAATTCTCTGCAAAGAGCTGCTCAACGTGTCGGTGGACGCATCCAGGTTCATAATATCCTGTCTGATGCCGTCTACAGCGATGCTGTACTGATCCGCGCTCTCTGCAAACTGCTTGAACTCTTCCATAACCGTCCCTTCCAGAAACTGTAAGATCCTGTCGAAGCAGGCCTTAACGACATCAACGCTCTCATTCGCGTTATTACAGATGCTCTGGATATTCGATGCCGTCGTTGTAGATGTCTCAGCAAGATTGCCGATCTCACCCGCTACGACCGCGAAGCCTTTTCCGGCTTCACCTGCTCTCGCCGCCTCTATGGAAGCGTTCAAAGACAACAGATTCGTCTGAGACGCAATATTCAGGATATTGTCGGTCATGGCATTGATCTGGGAGATATCCTGCAGTCTCAGCATGGCATCCTGCACTGCCTGTTTCGTCTCAGCAAACGTCTTGCTGCTGTTCTCATAGGCATCCTGCGCCTGCTTACGCATCTCATGAGAGCTGTCGATCAGCACGTTGCTTGACTTGATACTGTTCTGCAGATTCTCCAGCGTCTCGGATACCCATTGGTCGATACCGGTCACTTTCTCGTGCACATCCGATACCACCTGTTCCGTGCTCTCCAGGCTTGCCGATAACTGTTCGATGGTAGCCGTGTTGTCCGCCACACAGTCAACCAGCTTGTAGGAATAGTCGTCAAGCTCGTTCGTCTTATCCTTCAGAGAGTAACAGCACTGTCCAAGTGTCTCTACTACCTCCTGAAGCGACTGGATCAGAACGTCCGTTGCCTGTGCGATGCTGCCCAGCTCATCGCTGCGCCCGGTGAATTTCTGGATATCCGGCTGATAAGAGATATCGCCGTCTTTCACCTTGCCGAGTATATCACCCGATACCTTGACGGGCTTGATCAGGAAATTGATCGATACATAGGTAAATACCATCATCGCCAGAACGCCGATAAAACAGATCACCAGCAGGATGATCCTTACCTGGCTCAATGAAGCGAACAACTCGGCGGTGGGATCCGTTATGATAAATACCCACCCTCTGTCAGCCATATAATTGTAGGCCGCCATGAAGTCCGTGCCGTTTTCTTCATAATTAAGTACATCTACCGAAGCTGTCCCGCCATTTCTGAGCTTCTCAAGGATATCATTCACATAAGCTTCCTCAGCCACGGTAGCGATCAGATCCTTGTTGCCGTTAAATATGTATTCGCCGGTATTGACATTTACCATATAATATTGCAGCTGCTCCATGCCTCCTTTGGGAAGGCTGTCAAGCGTAGCTACCAGACCGTCCGTAAATATGCCGCCTCCGACAAGACCGATCGGGTTGCCGTCTGCATCCAGACAGGCTCTGTACATGGATATGATCTGGGCTCCACTGGCCGGAGATATGATAATGCCGGTATTATATACGCCGTCTGCCGCCAGCATGGCATCCTGAAGAGCCTTAAGCGGATCGCCCTCTCTCGTTGTGATGCCTACGACCGCCGCATTCGTGTGCGCCAGCACATGCGTGTTCCATTCACTGGCATAAATACCCTCCAGGTATTCCCTGTCCGCACTGAAGGTCTCCGTATATGCCTGTGCAGCCGCCGTTGCCGCCGCATCCTGCGGCGCTTTAAGCAGCGCTGTGATCTCTCCCGCCCGGCTGTACGCTGTCAGATAATTCTCCGCCTCATCGACATAATTCTCGATCAGCTGGGAACGTTCCTGAACAATCGTCTCCATGCTCTGGATCACGCTGGTCTTGATATTGTTTGACAATGCGGAGTTCATAAACAGGTACACAAACAGGAAAACAATAACCATGACGATGATCTGCGCGCATACCATGATCGCTACAATACCTACTTTTTTCTTTTTCATTTGCCTCTGATCCCCCTACAGCATAAATTCGCGCTGTCATACTGTCCGCCTTATGGCTGATAA
>CANQIJ010000066.1 GCA_947624025.1 uncultured Lachnospiraceae bacterium
CATTTCCGTTCTGTGCATCGCCGCTTCCACGGCATTTTTGACCGTATCATGAAAGGACGGAGCATCGGCGATGCGTACTTCCATTTTGGAGGGATGAACGTTTACGTCGATCCGTTTCGTATCGATCTGAAAATGCAGGATACAAAAAGGAAATTTATGCTGCATCAGATATTCCCGGTATCCCTCCTCCACGGCTTTGCTGATCAGCGGACTCTTGATATATCTGCCGTTGATATAGAACGTCTCATAGCTGCGGTTTGCCCTGTTGATGGAAGGCTTTCCCAGAAGACCGCTTATCGACAGGCCCTCTCCCTGATAGGTAAAGGGGATCATCTCTTCGGAGACCTCTTTTCCGTAGATCCGGTAGATGATCTGCGACAGATCATTATTTCCGGTCGTATAGAATCTGGTCTGTCCGTTGGTGACAAACTTAAAGGCAACCGCCGGATTGGACATGGCGAGGTGTTCCATCAGGTCAGCCACATAAGAACCCTCTGTCTGCGGCTGCTTCAGGAATTTCTTCCTGGGCGGCGTATTGTAAAACAGGTTTCTGACAAGGATCGTCGTGCCCTCGGGCGCTCCCACCTCTTCCGCTTCTTTTTCCACGCCGCCTTCGATCACATAGCGGATACCCGTCAATTCCTGCGGCGTTTTGGTGATCAGCTCAACCATGGATACCGCCGCGATACTTGCGAGCGCCTCGCCGCGAAATCCTAGACTGACCAAGTCAGTCAAATCATCTGCGGAAGATATCTTACTTGTGGCATGTCTCAGGAACGCATTGCTGACCTGCTCCTTCTCGATGCCGCAGCCGTTATCGGTCACGCGGATAAACGATATCCCGCCGTCTTTGATCTCAACGGTGACCGCATGTGCCCCGGCGTCTATCGCATTTTCCACCAGCTCCTTCACCACGCTGGCGGGCCGCTCGACCACCTCTCCGGCGGCAATTTTATTGATCGTCTGATGATCCAGAATATTGATAACAGCCATATGTCACAATCCTCGTTTATCTTACCAGCGGTTTTTCAGCTTGTTCTGCAGGCGGTACAGCGTATTTAAGGCATCCACCGGCGTCATATTAGAGACGTCGGTTTCCAGCAGCTCTTTGATGATATCTTCATCTTTTACCGTGTCAAAAAGCGACATCTGCTCCATATCTACCTCGTCGTATCTGACGGGCTTGCGTTTCTCATCCCTGATGCTGACGGTAATATTCTGTACTTTTTCTATGATGTCATTGTCGCTGAGCTGCTCTACGATCTCTTTGGCTCTGTCGATCACCATATCCGGCACTCCGGCCAGCTTGGCGACCTGGATCCCATAGCTCTTGTCCGCACCGCCCTTGATGATCTTGCGTAGGAATACGATATCGTCCCCCTTTTCTTTGACCGCGATGCAGTAATTGTTGACGTTATCCATCTTATCCTCGAGCTCTGTCAGCTCGTGATAATGTGTGGCAAACAATGTTTTGGCTCCCAGGATCTTCCGGTTGCTGATGTGTTCTATCACCGCCCACGCGATACTAAGCCCGTCGAAGGTGGACGTTCCTCTTCCGATCTCGTCTAAGATCAGAAGACTGTTGGCGGTAGCGTTTCTGAGAATATTTGCCACCTCGTTCATCTCCACCATAAAGGTTGACTGGCCGCTGGAAAGATCGTCGGATGCACCCACCCGCGTAAAAATACGGTCTACGATACCGATATCCGCCGATCTGGCGGGCACAAAGGAGCCGATCTGCGCCATCAGCACGATCAGCGCCGTCTGCCGCATATAAGTGGATTTTCCGGCCATATTGGGTCCTGTGATCACGGCGATGCAATGCTTCTTGTTGTCCAGATAAGTATCGTTGGCGATAAACATATCGTTGCTGATCATCTGCTCAACGACAGGATGTCTTCCGTCCTTGATATCGATAACGCCTTTTTCGTTAAGCGTCGGACGCACATAGCGGTTGCGCTCCGCCACATAAGCTAATGATGTGAGCACATCAAGCTGCGCGATCGCCCTTGCCGTCTGCTGGATGCGTTCCATCTGCGCCAGAACCGTGTCGCGGATCCCGCAGAAGGTATCATACTCCAGCGCCGACAGCTTATCCTCCGCGTTCAGGATGGTGTCCTCCAGCTCCTTTAAGCGCGGCGTCGTATAGCGTTCCGCATTGGTAAGGGTCTGCTTTCTGATATAGTCGTCCGGCACAAGATCCAGATAAGAGTTCGTTACCTCAAAATAATAGCCGAATACTTTATTATATTTAATGCGAAGATTTTTGATCCCCGTGCGTTCCCTGTCTTCCTCCTCCAGAGCCGCAAGCCAGTTTTTTCCATCCGTCTTTGCCTTTCTTAAGGAATCGATCGCATCGTTAAAGCCTTCCTTGATAATGCCGCCTTCTCTCGTAGAGACAGGCGGTTCTTCTATAATGGAATCATCGATCAGGGCATGAATGTCCTCAAGCGCATCCATATGCGCATTGATCCTGTCTAAAAGTGTCGTGTTCAGGTCTCCGAGCACTGCCTTGACGGAAGGCAGCATTGCCAGAGAATTGCGCAGCGCGATCATATCCCTGGGATTTGCCGTTTTGTAGCTAACCTTTCCGAGAAGCCGTTCCAGATCGTACACCGCATTTAAATACTCCCGCATCTCATCCCGGTCAACATTCCTTGCGCATAACAGCTCTACCGCGTCCAGCCGCTGCTCCATCTTCTCCTTATCGATCAGCGGCTGCTCAATATATTTACGCAGCAGACGCCCGCCCATAGCCGTCCGGGTCTTATCGAGCACCCCGAGAAGCGAGCCCGTCTTCTGCTTCTCCCTGAGAGTCTCCGTCAATTCCAGGTTACGCCTTGTGGAGCTGTCAAGCAGCATATATTTGCTTGTAAGATACGGATACAGATGCGTAAAATGCTCGAGAGACGTTTTCTGTGTCTCATACAGATAGGTGAGCAGCGCTCCGGCGGCGATCAGGCCCGTAGGAAAATCCTCCAGCCCCAGCCCCGCCAGCGTATTGACCCGGAAGTGCTTTTTTAAGCTTTTCCGGCAGCCGTCCTCGTCAAAATAATGGGAGGAAAGCGAAAATACCGTAATCCCAAGACGGTTTTTCAGATCCTCGATATTGTAGCCGCTTACGAGGAACTGCTCATTGCAGATGATTTCGGAAGGCTCATATTTATTGATCTCATCCTGGAGCTTTGGCAGATCCTCCACCTCGGTCAGATAGTAGTCGCCCGTTGTGACATCCGCTGTGGATATGCCTGTCTTGCCCGGGAAGTAGACAATGCACATCAGATAGTTGTTCCTTGACTCTTCCAGGGACTGCAGATTCAGATTGGTGCCCGGCGTAACGATGCGCACGACCTCTCTTTTGACAATGCCTCTCGTAAGCTTCGGATCCTCCATCTGCTCACAGATGGCGACCTTGTGGCCCCTGGACACCAATTTGCTCAGATAACCCTCCAGCGCATGATAAGGCACCCCGCACATGGGCGCCCGCTCTTCCTGTCCGCAGCTTTTCCCCGTCAGGGTAATGTCCAGTTCTTTTGCGGCAAGAAGCGCATCCTCATAGAACATTTCGTAAAAATCGCCGAGACGATACAGGAGAATGCAATCCTGGTATTCTTTTTTCGTTTCCAGATACTGCTGCATCATTGGTGTAAGTTCAGCCATTCGATCAACCGTCTTTCTGTGTCGTCATGTGCCCCGTATAATAAAATCCGTGGCAGATATCAAGCGATATCGGAACGATCCGGCCTATCATCGAAGGATCGGCCGGAAAGTGAACGAGCATATTGTTGGACAGCCGTCCCGTCATCAGAGACGCGTCCTGTTCGTTTACCTCTTCCACAAGCGCATCCAGGATCTGACCCTGTAAAAGCGATGCGCGTTCCTTTGCGGTATCCTGCACCGCCTTAAGCAGCCTGTCAAAGCCCTCGTGCACGACCTCCTCCGATACCTGGCCGCTCATAGCCGCCGCCGGAGTACCCGTTCTTCTGGAATAAATGAAGGTAAATGCATTATCAAACTGAACCCTGCGCACGACATCAATAGTTTCATCCACATCCGCAGGTGTCTCGCCGGGAAATCCGACAATGATATCCGTTGTGAGGGCGATATCGGGCATGGCGTTTTTGATCTTATCCGCCAGCGCCAGATACTGCGCTTTGGTATACCGTCTGTTCATTGCCTGCAGGATCCTGTCGGAGCCTGATTGCAGCGGCAGATGAAGATGACGGCATATCTTATCGGAACGCTTCATGACATCGATCAGTTCATCGGAGAGATCCTTGGGATGAGATGTCATAAAACGGATGCGCCGCAGGCCGTCTATCTGTTCCACCTCGCCCAACAGCTGTGCGAACGACATCGGAGCATCCAGATTCCTGCCGTAGGAATTGACGTTCTGGCCAAGCAGCATGACCTCCACAACGCCGTCATCCACCAGGGCTTCGATCTCTCTGACGATCTCCTTTGGATCCCGGCTCCTCTCCCGTCCTCTTACATAGGGTACAATACAATAACTGCAGAAATTATCGCATCCAAACATGATATTGACGCCGGATTTGTACGGATATTTGCGGCTGACGGGTAACTGCTCCACGATCTGGTCCGTCTCCTGCCAGATGTCGACGATCATCTCCCGGTTTTCGAACATTGTCACCAGAAGCTGTGCAAATTTAAAGATATTATGCGTTCCGAATATCAGGTCCACAAAACGATAGCTCGTCCTGATCTTATCGATCACGCTCTCCTCCTGCATCATGCATCCGCACAGCGCGATCTTCATATGAGGCTTTCCTTTTTTCAGACTGTTTAAAAATCCCAGTCTGCCATACACCCGCTGATTCGCATTGTCGCGCACCGTGCAGGTGTTATAGATCACAAAATCCGCGTCTTCTTCCTTGTCAACAGGCTGATAGCCGATCTGCGTCAGAATACCCATGAGTTTCTCGGAATCCCTTGCATTCATCTGACAGCCGAAGGTCTTGACACAGCACTGCGGCCTGCGCCCGAGAGTGTCCGCAAGCCTGTCCACATAAACAGCGGCTTTTTCCATATATTCTTTTTGTAAATCTGATTCTGCCGTGTCGTTTGTTGATGAATACCTGGTCATATGATCGTTCTCCCCGGCGCCGTTTTATCGATTCCCAATAGGAAAGACAGCGGCTTATATCTTTTTGCAGCATGCGACCGCCAGAGAACCGGGCCCGATATGACAGGCAATGCTCAGTGACAGAGGATCGACATGAATGTCAAAACCGGGAAACTGTGCCTGCACCTCATCCTTAAACTGCATGGCGGCGTCACGGTCATAGCTGTAGGCGATCTCCAGCCAGATATTGTCCTTATCCGCTCCGCCGAAGCGTTTCTCCATGTCGCTGCGGATCGCATTGATCATGATGGACTTTCCCTGGGACACCGTCCTTGCCTTGGCGAATGCGTCCAGCTTCTCTCCCTGTATCTGCAGCACGGGCTTTAATTTCAGTATCGTGCCAAGCGCCGCCGCCGCGGGCGTGATCCTGCCGCCCTTTTTCAGATAATACAATGTATCGAGCATAATATAGATGCTGGAATTAAATTTATCTTTTTCCAGGAAATCCCTGATCTGCGCCGCATCCATGCCCCGATCGATCAGTAACAGCGCGTCCAGCGCCGACTGTCTCTGGGTAACGGATATCCGCTGATTGTTGACGACCTGCACTCTCCCGTCATAATCCTGCGCCAGCATGACAGCGCTCTCGCAGGAACCGCTTAAGCCGCTCGACATGGGAATATGTACGATCTCGTCATACTCTTTCAGCAGACTGTCCCACAGCTTCAGCACAGAGTCAGGCGTGGGCTGACTCGTTATGACATCGGCGCCATCCGCCAGACGCTCATAGAATTTCTCCTGTGTCAGAGTGATATCTTCATAGAATATCTCATTGTTGATCATAAAAGGCATCGGGAGGACATGGATCCCCAGTTCCTTTGCCTGTGTCTGTGTAATACCGCTGTTGCTGTCTGTGACAACCGCTATTTTCTTTGCCATGCCTCGATCATTCTCCATATCCTTATTTTATATACTGCAATAATCTACCTATTCATATTACTTTTAGATAGTTCTAAAGTCAACCTCATTTATGGAAGCCTGCTCCAGCTTTTTTCTAAGCAGTGCATGATCTTCCCTCTCTAAAGCGGCATCCTCCTTAAGCAGCCTGTCCGCACACTCTCCCGCCCGCTGCAGTATCGCGGCGTCCTGGAAGATGTCTCCCAGAACGAATCGCAGATCGCCGCTCTGCCGGATACCGAAAAGATCGCCCGGTCCGCGCAGCTTCAGATCCTGGGAGGCAATATAGAAGCCGTCATTTGACTCATTTAAGATTTTTAACCTGGCCATGGTCTCCGGCTTGTTCGAGCCGCTCATAAAAATACAGTAGGACTGGGCCGTGCCGCGCCCGACACGCCCGCGGAGCTGATGAAGCTGCGCCAGCCCGAAGCGCTCGGCGTTTTCCACCATCATTACCGTGGCGTTCGGTACGTTGATCCCGACCTCAATGACTGTGGTAGATACCAGGACATCGATCTGTCCTGCGGCAAACGCCTCCATGATCCGATTTTTCTCGGCCGCCTTCATACGTCCGTGAAGGGGTGCGATCTGGATAGACGGCGACAGCTTCTGCCTCAGCTTTCCCGTATAGGAATCGACGCTTTCCATCTCGTCCGTCTCTCCGTCCTCCACCGCCGGGCAGATAATGTAGACCTGGTGCCCGAGGGATACCTCCTTTTCTATAAAGCGATAGGCCGTGTCCCGGTAAGACGTATTGACGACACAGTTTTTAACGGGCAGGCGGTTCGCGGGCAGCTCGTCCAGGACCGAGATGTGAAGATCGCCGTACAGGATGATCGCCAACGTCCTGGGGATCGGCGTCGCACTCATAACGAGGACATGCACATCTTTGCCCTTCTGCGCAAGACTTTCTCTCTGCCTTACGCCGAAACGGTGCTGTTCATCGGTGATCACAAGGCCGAGATCGTGATAGCGCACCTTGTCCTGTATGAGCGCATGGGTGCCGAGTATGATATTGGCTTCACCGCTTTCGATCCGGGCATAAATGAGTTTCCTGTCCTTCGCCGAAACGGAACCCGTAAGAAGGACCGGCTTTATCGGCAGATGATACTGCTTCTGCATCTGCACAAGAGCCGCGTAGTGCTGAGACGCCAGAACCTCCGTGGGCGCCATAAGCGCGCCCTGATATCCGTTGGCGGCGCACATGACAAGCGCAAGGAACGCAAGGATGGTCTTCCCCGATCCGACGTCTCCCTGGATCAGCCTGTTCATCGTATGCTCTGAGGTGAGATCCTCCCGGATCTCATTCCAAACCTTTTGCTGGGCCTGGGTCAGCCGGTAGGGAAGCGCCTCGATCAACCGCTCTGTTTCCGCCACCGGGATCATCGGGTATTTGTTGGGACACGCGCTGTTGGAATCGCGAAGGCGGCGGATCATCAGGATAAAAGTCAGGAACTCATCAAAGACAAGCCGCTGCCGCGCTTTGACGAGCATATCCCTGTTCTCCGGAAAATGCATCTGGCGTATTGCCTCTTCATATGTACAGAAATCGTTTTCTATGCGGATCTTCTCCGGCAGAGGATCCGCGGACAAGTCAACCGCATCGAGAGCCTGCCGCATAGCCTTGACGACGGTATTGTTGCTTAACCCCTTCGTCACGGAATACTGCGGCAGCATACGGTCTGTCATCTTAGCGTATTCCTCCGGCCGGTACATCCTGGCCTGCTCCATCACATACCGGCTCCCGCGCTGCGTGAGAACGCCGCGGAAAATATAAGGGGTATCCCTTTTCACGGTATTTTTCAGATACGGCATATTAAAGTACGTCAGATGAAGCGTCCCGCCGCCCTCGCAGGATGCGTCAAAGGTCGTAATGCCAAGCCCGCGTATATGCCTGGTCGCAATATTGCCGTGAACCGTTCCGGCCACCGCAGCCGTTTCCTCTAACACTGCGTCCGCCAGGGATGTCGGTTCCTGAAAGTATTCATAGCCTCTCGGATAATAATGAACAAGCTCTTCCGCCGTATCAATATACAATTTATGAAAAAGGCCGGCCGTTTTGTCCCCGATCCCTTTAAACGCAGTGATCTTCATATGCTTCCTCTCAAAAAATCCCCGACAGCAGAACGCCGGAAGCGACTGCCGTCAGGGTCGATCATTGTCTGTTTCTCACCTGCTGTCTGTTATTCTGCGGAAACAATGTAATAATAAATCGGCTGCCCGCCATATTGCAGTTCAACATCGCATGACGGGTATCTGCCTGCGATCCGTGACCGAAGGCTCTCCGCATCCTCGTCGGTGATCTCCGAACCGTAATAGATACTGATCAGTTCTCTTTCGTCCGTCATCATCTCGGCGATCATCTCCATCGTTACTTCCGAGATCGCAGTTCCAACGGAGAGAATGCCCGAATCGCCGATCCCCATGAAATCGCCCTGCTTGATCTCCTTATCGTCGATACTGGTATCCCTGACCGCATACGTCACCTGGCCGGTGCTGACATTTTTGATCTCTTCATTCATGACCCGGGCGTTTTCCTCCGCCGTCATATCGGGCACATAGTTGATCACTGCCGTAATGCCCTGAGGAACAGTCTTTGTGGGAATAACGATGATCTTTTTATCCTTTACAAGCGTCTGCGCCTGATTGGCGGCCAGAATAATGTTCTTGTTGTTAGGCAGGATATATATATTGTCCGCATTGACCCGGTCTATGGCATTCAGCATATCCTCGGTGCTCGGATTCATGGTCTGTCCGCCTTCGATAATGTAATCGACGCCCAGACCCTTAAAGATCTCATTGATGCCGTCGCCCACGGATACGGCGATGAAGCCGACATCTTTTCGAGGCTGATCCTTCGTCTCGGTCTCTTGTCTGATCTGTGCCGGTTCCTTCTGGGACATCTTGAACAGCTTTTCCTGGTGCTCCAGGCGCATATTGTCGATCTTCATATTGGACAGCGCACCGTATTTTAATGCTCTCTGAATAGCAAGGCCGGGGTCGTTGGTATGTACGTGTACCTTAACCACGTCATCATCCGCTACGACAACGATGGAATCGCCGATCGACTCCAGATAGGCCTTAAAATCCATCTCGGCTTTGATATTAAACACTTTGTTCAGCATAATGATGAACTCTGTACAGTAACCGAATCTGATGTCGGCATTTGCCTGGGCCTCCATATTGATACCGGCGCTCCTGCCGCTGCCTGACGGCGCGGACGCTTCGGTGAGCGTATAGTCGATCTCTTTTCCCATAAAAGCATCGTACGCACCCTTCAGGACAAGCACCAGTCCTTGACCGCCCGAGTCAACAACACCCGCCTGCTTTAACACGGGAAGCATCTCCGGCGTCTGTGCCAATACTTCCTCTGCGCGCGCGATGATCTGCTCCAAGAATGCGGCGAGATCCTCTATACCGCTGTCGGCCAGCTCTCTCGCCTTGGCGGAGGCGCCCTTTGCCACCGTCAGTATCGTGCCCTCCTTGGGCTTCATAACCGCCTTGTATGCGGTCTCCACGGCTTTTTCAAAAGCCGATGCGATCACGGGTATCGTAATGCTGTCGTACTCCTTGACGCCCTTGGTAAAGCCGCGGAACAGCTGGGACAGGATCACGCCCGAATTGCCCCTTGCGCCTCTGAGGGATCCGGAAGAGATCGCCTTGCACAGCGACTGCATATCGATGTCTCCCGTGCTTCTAAGCGCCGCGACTTCTTTAGCCGCCGACATGATCGTCAGCGTCATATTGGTCCCGGTATCTCCGTCGGGTACCGGAAAAACATTTAATTCATTGATCCACTCTTTGTTACTCTCAAGATTTTTTGCTCCGGCAAGAAATAATTGCGCCATCATGCCGGCATCAATCGTATTTGAAGCCACCTCACGATCCTCCCTTAGTCAATTACTTTCACACCTTCGACATAGATGTTCACTTTTTCCACTTCAATTCCCGTAAACTCTTCTACCTTATATTTAACATTGCTGATCAGATTGTCGGCTACCGCCAGTATGCTCACGCCGTATGAGACAACGATATGGAAGTTCAGCGTCAGCCTGTTATTGCTTAAGATCACCTGAACGCCCCGCGAAATGCTGTCTTTCTTCAGCAGCCTGACAAGTCCGTCCTTCATGTTCATATTCGCCATACCGACCACACCGAAGCATTCCATTGCGACAGACCCCGCATACTGCGCAACGACGTCCTGATCAATGGTGATGTTCCCCATATGTGTATCTATTGAAGAAACTTTCATAAGTTACCTCCTTATCATATTATTCTGAAGATACATTGATATTATAACCTGTAACGCCGAAAAAAGAAATACAAAATATCCGTAATTTACCACCTCTGTATTTTTATGTCCAAATTATACATTTTTTGCTTGCATTCCGGTCAACTTTCTGATATTATACAAATGTTGTGTGAACGGTAAAGGAGGTGCAAAGATGGCTAAATGTGATATTTGTGGTAAGGGCGCTCATTTCGGAAATAACGTAAGCCATTCTCATAGAAGATCCAACAGAATCTGGAATTCCAATGTTAAGAAGGTTATGTGTAAAGTAAACGGCGCAAACAAACGTCTGCACGTATGTACGCGCTGCTTAAGATCCGGAAGGGTTGAAAGAGCTTAATGCGGCATGAATGAAAAGAGCATAAGATCATGAAAAGCGGGTCAGACGGCCCGCTTTTACATTTTACCATTATGCCTGTTTGAAATTGTCGTAATCACGCTTTAACGTCTCATACTCTCTGTTGATGCGCTGTATGATCTCCTTATCACCCGCCACGTTGTCGGGATGAAATATCTTGATCAGATCCTTATAACGTTTCTTAAGCGCCAGCGGGCTCTTCACCCCTTTGAACAGAACCGAAACATCGAGAGAAGGCTCATAGCCCGGATGTTCACCCAGCAGTTCCTTCTCCGCCGCAAGACGGGCCCACTCCTTGTCCAGCCGCCTGCGGTCCAGATCCAGCTGGCCGAAACCGTTTTTCAGTATCTCCATCTTCTTTTCAAAAAACTGGTTATCTTCCTTAAGCCTCTGCCGCTCGCCTGATATTTTATGATTTAAGACCTTCATCTCTTCCTGAAACTGCATTTTTTCCCGAAGGAACTGCTCTTTCATATGCTCTAGCTCCTTGGATGCGGTCACAAGTCTTATATTCTCTCTGAAAAGCCACGCTTTCAGCTCCTGCAGCTCATCCTCTGAGCCATGCACAAGCGTTTCCTCAAAATGATCCATATCAATCAACCTCTGCGCCAATCAGCCTCTGCTTTTCGGCCGATCAACTGCCGCAAAAAAAATTATAGCTGACAAGCAGCAGCAAGATAATGAGAACAAGCCCGACAAAGCGATTGACCAAAAAAAGCATAAACAGCATACCAACCGCTACACATAAGGCGGCAAGCCCTATCAATTTTTTCATACCCTGTTCCTGTATATGCTTCTTCAATATATTATATGAAGCATAACGCCAAATAGTTCTGTCCTGCCTTCAGCCGGGCGTCGGCATTTAAGCCTGCTTATCCTCCGGAAAAGCGATATCCACCGCTTTATCGTCCTCGATCATATCCTCCTTGGGAGCCGTGAACTTATCGATCACATCAGGGATCAGATCAAGCACCTTGGTTACCGTATCCTGGTTCTTGATATTGACTAACTTGGTCGATCCGTTTTTGATCACAAGAACCGCACTCGGAGACATTTTGGCCGCGAATCCGCCGCCGCCTCCGTTCTTCTTGTCAGCGGCGGAGGCGCCTGCTCCCACACCGAAGCTGACATCGACAAGCGGCAGGATGATCGTGTCGCCGATCTGCGTCGCGTCGCCCACGACCGTTTTGGTGCCAAGGATTGAATTCATTCCTTTCATGAGGGAATCGATCACC
>CANQIJ010000067.1 GCA_947624025.1 uncultured Lachnospiraceae bacterium
GTCAAGCACCCCGGACTGAAGGCTTCCTTCGATGCCGATAACAGACTGGTCATCACCGCCTACGATGAGAACGGCCAGAAGACCACGGACACCCTGGAAGTAACCTCTGCCTACGGAAGCATCTTCCAGCGCTCCCAGGAGACGGGCAGCTCCACCGTACCCGGCGCGGCCTACGCGGGCTATCACTCCAGCATCCATACGACGGTGGACGGCGCATCTCTGGATTCGGACCACGTCACCATCGACCGCTGGAACAAACAGTTAAGCTTCCGCTATTATCAGAACAGGACTACCTCCTCCACGTATAGAAATATCGACATCACGCTGGACGAGAAGACCTATTCCTATGATGAGCTGAAACAGGCTCTCCAGAGCAAGCTGGATGCCGCTGCCGGCGCGGGCCAGTTCCTGGTCGAGGTGACTGCGGACGGCGTGAAGATCAGCACCGCAGGCATCGGCAATAACTATGACATGGACACCTTCGGAGGCGGATTCTATCATCACGTCCTGCGCAAGAGCAGCGAACAGGCGTCAACCCTGCGCGCAACCGACGAGAAGGGCTACTATGATGCCGACGTATATGCCATCGGCAGGAAGGATATCCGGCACGGCATGACGGAGATCACCGCCGGTGTGAACGATGTCTTAAGCCTGGATTTCACGATCGGGAACAACGCCCCGGACAAGATAGAATTCACCATCGACGCCGGCACATACAACGGCGCCGAGCTGATCGCCCAGATACAGAAGAAATTAAACGAGCAGCTGGAAAAACGCGGCTATGCCAGGAATCTCATCGAGGTACAGATCGGCGGCTACCATACCGGCGTCGTGGGCAGCAATGACGATAACGCCCTGGTATTCAAGCTGTCCCAGCACAGCCCGCTGCCCGAACCCGATGTAGAATACAAGATCGACGGCATCGGCGGCAAAGCCGCATTCAGCGTGTTCTATCAGACCGACGGCGATATCCGGACGGCCTATGTCACCGGTTCCAAAGATATCTCGCAGGGCGTACATCTCGATGAAGACAGCGAGCTTTCCTTTGACATGGACGGAAAGAGCTACACCATTACCGTTGCGGCCGGCGACTACACCGAAGAAGAGCTTCTGGATCACATCAATGACCAGCTGCAGGGTACGGATGCGCCGCTCATCGCCAGGAGCGTGAACGGTGCGCTGCAGTTAAACTGTACGAAATACGGAAAACACAAGATCACCAACATCGCGGGAAGCGCCAAAAAGCAGCTGTTCTTCCGGGAAAACGGTTCGCTGGAGGGAGAAAAGGATATGTGGATCAACGTAGGGCACGAAGCCGGCGACGGCCTTAAGATCGAACGCCCGGTAGTCAATACCGTATTCCTCGGGATCAACTCCCTTGTGGTCACGAAAGCAAAATACGCTACAAAAGCGCTAAACCGGGTAAAAACCGCCTTGAGCAAAGTATCGGCGGTCAGGAGCGATTTCGGCGCCAAACAAAACCGCCTGGAGCACACGATCAACCGCAATGAAAATACGATAGAAAATATGCAGGTCGCGGAATCCGTGATCAGAGATGCCGATATCGCCAAAGAAACGGTGCGGCTGTCCGTGGAAAACATCCTCCAGAATGCCGGGAGCGCCATGCTGGCACACGCCAACCAGTCCAGGCAGTATATCGTAAGCCTGTTACAGTAATACAGAAGACATTCCTAGTGTACAAAAAGTCCGATGTCACAAGACACCGGACTTTTTACTGTCTGTCGTACCTTTCTTATTCAAACGGGATCACGCCGCCGTCATATGTGTTATTGATGTAATCTACAATGGCATCGGATTTGAGTGCCTCTACCAAAGCTTTGATGCCTTCGTTGTTCTCATTGCCCTCTTTTACGGCGATCACATTCACATAAGTCTGCGCCGCTTCCGAATCGGATTTCTCATAAGCTACCGCATCCTTGCTCACAGAGAACCCGGCTTCCATTGCATAGTTACCGTTCATGACCGCGAATGCGACCTCGTCCTTTACTCTCGGCACCTGAGCCGCCTCCAGCTCCTGGATCTCAATATCATACGGATTGTCAACAATATCTCTTACGGTTGCCTCCAGACCGACGCCATCCTTCAGCGTCAGAATGCCGTTATCCTGCAGCAAAAGCAGCGCTCTCGCCTCGTTGGTGGTATCGTTAGGCACTGCGATCACATCGCCGCTCTCCAGAGTGGTCAGGTCGCTCTTAGTACCCGGATAGATGCCAAACGGCTCATAGTGGATACCGCCTGCATTTACCAGATGCGTACCCTGCTCCTCGTTAAAGGATTCAAGATAGGGAATGTGCTGGAAATAGTTCGCGTCAAACTCACCGCTTTCCACTACGAGGTTGGGCTGTACATAATCGTCAAACACCGTGATCTCCAGATCCCATCCCTGCTCTGCAAGGATCGGCTTAACCTGCTCTAAGATCTCTGCATGAGGCGTTGCCGACGCCGCGATCGTAATTGTGCCCTTGGACTCCACTTCCACTGCAGCATCCTGTGTTCCGGCGTCATCTGCCGTCTCATCTGCCGTCTCATCTGCTGCCGCTGTCTCGTCCGCAGCAGCTGCATCGTCTGTGCCGTCATCCCCAGGATTGGTCATTTCGATCGTCTCCGCAGACCCCTCAGAGGTCTCACCGCTGCCGCACGCTGTCAGCGCACCCAGTGCCAATGCAGCCGTTAAAATACCCGCAATAAATTTTTTCTTCATAATCTCTCCTCCTTTGACGCCTCCGGCGTCTTTTACTATATATATAAAAAGCAAAGCCTATGCTTCTTATATCAGCGTTTTCTTCTGTCCAGCCTGACCGACATGCGCATACCCAGCGTCTGGAAGATCTGCACCAGTATGACCAGGAGCACCACAGCGACAAGCATGATATCCGATTCATAGCGGTAATAACCGTAGCGCATCGCAATGTCGCCGAGTCCGCCGCCGCCAACGATGCCTGCCATCGCGGAATAGCCGAGGATCGTGCCAAGAGCAATGGTCACTCCCACCAGAATAGAGGTCCTCGCCTCCACAAGCAGCACTCTTACAATGATCGTCATCGTACCGGCGCCCATACTCTGCGCCGCCTCGATCACGCCGTGATCCACCTCCTTTAAGGAAGATTCTATCATACGGCCGATAAAAGGCGCCGCCGCCACGGTAAGCGGTACGACTGTCGCCGCCGTTCCGTAACTTCTTCCCACGATCAGTTTCGTAAGAGGCATGATCAGGATCAGCAGGATCAGAAAAGGAATACTTCTGACGATGTTGGCGATCACATCCAGTATCTTGTATACGGCTGCATTCGGCCTGATACCGTTCTTATCTGTCACGGCAAGGGCGATCCCCATCGGCAGGCCAAGCAGATATCCGAACAAAGTTGACAGTAGTGTCATAAACAATGTTTCCAGCGTACCTTCCCACATCATCAGTGTCATTTCACTAGTCCACATATCCGTCCACCTCCTCTACGGCGAGTCCTCTTTCCACCAGATAGGCTTTCATATCTTCCTGTATCCGCACGTCGTCGGGCAGGCTCAGGATCATCTCGCCTCTCGCAATGCCCTCCACATTCTTTGTGTCAGCCCGCAGAATATTGATCGGCTGTCCAAACCGCAGCACCATATTGGCGATAACAGGTTCAAAAGAAGAATTGACGGAAAAGACGATACGGATACAGCACTTGCCCTTCATCAAGTCTCTCTGGCGGTCTTCCAGTGTGCGCCTCTCTTCGCCCTCGCCCCTGACGATCAACTCTTTTGCCTCTTTCGTCTTCGGGTGCTCGAAAATATCCGTCACCCTGCCCTGTTCTACGAGACGGCCCTCACTGATGATCGCCACATGGGAGCAGATCTCTCTGACCACCGCCATCTCGTGGGTGATGATCACGATCGTGATGCCGTAGTCCTTATTGATCTGCTTCAACAGCTGCAGGATCGACTGCGTTGTCTGCGGATCCAGTGCGCTGGTCGCCTCATCGCACAAAAGGATCTTCGGATTTGCCGCCAGGGCTCTCGCGATCGCCACACGCTGCTTCTGACCTCCGGATAACTGGGACGGATACGCCTTCGCTTTCTCCGACATACCGACGATCTCCAGTAGCTCCGCGGCGCGTTTCCTTGCGTCCTTCTTACTCATCGTACCCCTTTTGCCGCCGTCCTTCTTACCGACGCCGCCATACAGCAGGGGAAAACAGATATTGTCTATGACATTTTTCTGCATCAGCAGATTAAAATGCTGAAAGATCATAGCGATCTCGGCCCGCCTGGCGCGCAGCTCTTTTTCTGATAAGGCGCTCAAATCCTTCCCTTCTATCTCAACGGTACCGGAGGTCGGTCGTTCGAGATAATTAAGACAGCGTACCAGCGTACTCTTGCCCGCGCCCGACATACCGATGATCCCATAGATATCGCCCGTCTGAATCGACAGGCTGATATCCTGCAGCGCCTCGACATCGGCATCCTTGGTCACAAAGGTCTTGCTAAGATGATGGACTTCTATTATTCCCGCCATTGTGCTCATTCTCCATTCTGGCAGACCGTTCCGAAACAGTCCGCCTCAACACTTCATACATTCTTGACTACTTTAGTATGAATGTCGGAATTTGTCAAGCCATACGCTGCGAATCCGAACGCATTCCCTACTTATTCAGTAGGTTTTATATGGATTGATAATACACCTATATCATACATCTGTCAACCGATAAATGAAAAAAATCCGAAGCTTTTTCCGGAAAGCGCAAAAACGCCCGGCATACACATTCTTTTGTGTACACCAGGCGCCGCCTGAGTCTTGCTGTCAGAGATACATCCGGCAGACCGGGATCACCCCGAAACAATACCGCTCTTACCGCAGCTTCCAGATATCCCTGTTGTACTCTTCAATGGTTCTGTCGGATGAGAAGAATCCGGCTTTTGCGATATTGACAAGCATCATCTTCCGCCATTTCTTCTGGTCCTCATAGTCTGCGAGCATCCGATCCTTTGTCGCGATATAGTCCTCCAGGTCAAGAAGCGTCATAAACCAGTCTTTATTTAGAAGCTCATTGTACAGTCTCTTCAGATTCTCCTTATGTCCGACTTTCAGCGTCTGTCTGCTGACGATAAAATCGACCGCCTCCTTGATGACAGGGCTCTTCTCATAATAGTCCTTCGATACATAGTCCGCCTTTGCATAATGCTTAATGACCTGCTCGGACTTCTCGCCGAAGATATAGATATTGTCATCGCCTACCAGCTCGTGGATCTCCACATTTGCACCATCGGAGGTGCCGAGCGTGACCGCACCGTTTAACATATACTTCATGTTGCCGGTTCCGGACGCCTCTTTGGAGGCAAGAGAGATCTGTTCGGAGATATCGCATGCCGGGATCATCTTCTCCGCATAGGCCACATTATAATTCTCTACCATCAGCACCGTCATGTAAGGATTCACATCAGGATCCTTGTTGACGATCTCCTGCAATACCAGGATCAGATGAATGATATCCTGCGCGATCACATAGGCGGGCGCCGCCTTGGCGCCAAACATAAAGGTGATGGGTCTTGCGGGCTTTTTCCCTGCCTTGATCTCCAGGTATTTATGGATGATATAGAGCGCGTTCATCTGCTGCCGTTTGTACTCATGCATTCTCTTGCTCTGCAGGTCAAAAATAGAATCAGGATTTAAGGTAACGCCCTCTTTTTCCTTGATATAAGCGGCAAGCTCCTTCTTGCGGTTCATCTTGATCTGCGCCAGGCGGTCAAGCACCGCATCGTCATCGATGAATTTCATCAGCTTTTCCAGATTGTCCGCATCCTTCTTATAGCCGTCGCCGATCGTCTCAGACAGGAAATCCGCCAGCTCATGATTGCAGGACAAAAGCCATCTTCTGAAGGTGATGCCGTTTGTCTTATTGTTGAATTTCTCCGGATAGATCTTATAGAACGCATTCAGCTCGGTATCCTTCAGGATCTCCGTGTGGATCGCGGCAACGCCGTTTACGGAAAATCCGTAATGAATATCGATATGCGCCATGTGCACTCTCTTATCCTTATCGATGATCCGCACCTTGGGATCCTTGTATTTCTTCGCGGCCCGCTTATCCAGCTCCTTGATGATAGGCACCAGCTGCGGCACCACCTTCTCCAGATAGGCAAGCGGCCACTTCTCCAGCGCTTCCGCAAGGATCGTGTGGTTTGTGTAGGCACAGGTCCTGCTGACGACCTCGATCGCCTCATCCATCGTAAACGCTTTCTCATCCACCAATATTCTGATAAGCTCCGGGATCACCATAGTGGGGTGCGTGTCATTGATCTGGATCACCGCATGTTCGTACATCCTGCGCAGATCATACTGCTTCTCGCGCATCTCCTTCAGGATGAGCTGGGCGGCGTTGCTGACCATAAAATACTGCTGATAGATACGCAGCAGGTTGCCGGCCTCGTCGGAGTCATCGGGATACAGGAAAAGCGTCAGGTTCTTCTCGATATCTTCCTTATCGAAATCGATCCCTTTCCTGACAAGCTTCTCGTCAACCGATTCGATATCAAACAGATGCAGCTTATTGACACCATTGTCATATCCTATGACATCTATGTCATAAAGTCTGGATGTCACTTTTTTATCTCCAAACGACACTTCAAACGTCGTGTCCGTCCTGGTAAGCCACGACTGATCCTCGATCCAGTCGTTTTTCTCTGCCGTCTGCAGCTTATTCTTAAATACCTGCTTAAACAGGCCGAAATGATAATTCAGGCCGATACCGTCCCCGGGAAGCCCCAGCGTTGCCATGGAGTCAAGGAAACACGCCGCGAGACGCCCCAGTCCGCCGTTGCCTAAGGACGGCTCCGGCTCAATCTCTTCGATATCGCTCAGCTTCTTGCCGTTCTGAGCAAGAATCTCATCCAGCTTGTCATAGATGCCCAGATTGATCAGATTGTTGGAAAGAAGCTTGCCGATCAGAAACTCCGCCGAGATATAGTAGACCTTCTTCTCTCCCTCGATCGGCTCGGAAACGGCCAGTAGCTTCTTAGTCAGCTGCAAAAGGCTGTAGTATAACTCCCGGTTATCGCACTCGGCCACGCTCTTTCCATATCCCGCCCGGGTCTGCTCTTCCAGCTCCTTTTCGATGTTCATTACCAGTATATCCCTTTTTATGTTACTTGCCTGCGTCATATCCATTCCTCCTATATTTTAAATATTACTATTAAGTATTATTTTTAAGTATGATTTTTACGTATGATGCAATTGTGAAGTCACTCGGTATCAGCATATAATATCCATATATTTCATTCTTACGAGCTGATAGTCAAGCACGATCTGCCTGCCTTCTCCCCCATCGAGCAGCCGTTTCAGTTCACCCACCGCCTCGGAGGCTATACGCTTGAAATCCTGCCTGACCGTGTTCATCTGCTTTCCGGCGTATCCCATCAGCGTAATGCCGTCAAATCCGCACACCGGCCGGAAAATATCCATCTCGATCAACGCCTTCATCGCGCCGATCGCCATCAGATCGGACGCACACGCGACGATATCTTTCCTGGCCGCATATTTAAAAGTAAGGTTACGGGCCTGAAGCTCCGAAAAACCGCCGTCGCGCACCAGCAGCTTCAGGTTTTTCTCCGCGGCAAGCCTTTTGATGCCTTTAAGCCGCTCCTCCGTCACATAGCCGTTTTTCTTGCCCGCCAGATACAAAATGCTCTTGCATTTGTTTTCCATCAGTGTCTTCTTCGCCACATCGTACTGCGCCTTTTCCTGATCGATCCAGACGGATGACGTACTGGCGTTCACGAGGGGCGCATCAATGACCACGATCTTGAAGATCTGTGCCTCGATCAGCCGGTGCAGCACCTTGTTGTCCTTGGACATACCGAAGATGATGATGCCGGTTATGCTCTGCGACTGCAGGTAGCGGATGACTTCGTCAAAGCTCTTGTTCTTAAGCATCGAATAGAACACCGTGATCACATCCAGGTTCAGTTCCACAGCCCGGCCGATGGTCCCCGCCATGTACTGCATATTGATCTCATCCACGGCCTGCGACACATTGTCCAGATTCAGAAGCATCGCCACCCTGCCCGACTGCTTCGACGACAGCGCCGCCGCCACGGAATTCGGCACAAAGTTTAACTCCGCTACCGCCTGATTCACTTTTTTCTTCGTCTCTTCACTGACATTGGGGTAATTGTTCAGCACCTTTGACACGGTGGAGATCGCTACCCCTGCGTGTTTTGCAACATCCTTGATCGATACCATATCATTCCCCGTTTCAGGGCATGATCCACGGACGGCGCCAAACACTGAAACACATCCGTCATCCCCTGCACACATATCGGATTTATTGGAAATCGTTTTCCAAAAACATCATATACCATCCCGGCGGATTTGTAAACCTTAGATTTGAAAAAAACAGGATTTTTTTGTGCTCCTGTTCCTAGACAGAGTCCGCCTTCTTCCCCTTCACGCGTTTTTCCGTAAGATCGATCAGCGCGCTGCAGCCGGACGCCGCAAGCGGCAGCAGCATCACAAAATAGATCAGCACATATCTGCTCTTGGCCTCCCAGATCATATGGAACAGGAAACCGCCGAAGATATTCAGCATAAAAAAGGCTGCGGGCAGGCTCCATTCTTTTCTCCTGAGAAGGAAAAAAGCCGCCGCAAACAGAAAGATCACAAAGTGATAACCGTTCATCAGCCCGCACAGGATCGTCCTTCCGGACCCGAATATGAAGAAATGCGCCAGCGCCGAATCATTCTCCGTATGCCGCATCCCCCACTCATTGGAGAGCATCGTAAGAAACGTGGGCTGGTTCCATTGGGAGGTGAATTTCTTGTAGAGGTAGTTAAACGCGTACCGCTGTTCATGGACCAGCCTGCCCAGGGACGACTGCAGATCGGCCAGACACTCCTGCGCGGTCGCCGCCGCATCGTACCCGTTCCGCTCGTATACGCTCCAGTTGTAGCCGTTGTACCAGCCGCACGGATAACCGCCCTCATCCGTCTCCTGGAATCCCATGGCCACCCACGCGATCATCGGCACACCGTGCGGAAACTCCTTCAGGCCGGCTCTGTCTGCATAGGTCATTTTAAGCAGGCCCCCTCCCAGTTGTGACAGGATCCCCAGTGCGGCAGCAATCGGAATTGCGATATATTTTCTATTGTAAAAGGAATATAAAATCAGCGATATGACGGCTGCAGCCACCATGACAGCGACATTGGTCTTCACCGTAACGCCCGCCGCAAACAGAGCGCAGGCGCCGCACAGATACCGCCATCTGTCCGACTTCATGAAACGGATCACGCAGTAGATACCGCCCGCCCCCAGCGTCCATCCGATCATGTCGCCGTAGACGAAAGTTGTCGTCAAAAACAGCGGCAGCATCCCAACCGATAACGCCGATTCGATTTTCCGGATCTTTTCCTCTTTGAAAATCTCACCCGTTATCCTGTTGAGTATCCACAGGAGTACAACGACGCACACCGAGTTGACCAACTGGAAGACCCGATAGTTGCAGGCGCCTGCCAGCCGCCAAAGGGCTTCCAGAAAAGCCACGATACCGATCTGAAACGAATAGCTGAACAGATATCCGCCCGGGCTTAACTCCTCGTAATCCCCCTGCATAAAAGCGGCTGCGATGCGGCTTACGGTTTCCCCGTCACAGATCGCTTTTGCCCTTACGATAAACACCGCCGCTATGCATAACAGGGCGCAGAAAACCAACGCGGCGGCATCAAATCGTTTCCACCGGACCAGCCGGTTCCTCAGGCAGTACAGCAGGCCGAACACCACCGCCGCATACAGCAGCATGAAGATCGGGTTATCCCACTTGTACCTCGCCGCCTCCACTTCCAGATACAGGTCAAAATAAGTGGTGCGAAGCATGCTGTTTACCGCGTTGAAAAGCACCATCGCACCCAGGATCACAAGATAAAAATAGGTGAGAAGCCGGACCGTCTTCTCTACACCCGGCCGTTTTTTCTCTGCCACTGACGCACTCCTTTTATCCAAAAAGGCCAAATCTTCCGATTCAGCCTTTTTCGTTCTTCTCAGATTCCATCTGTATCCCGCATTATTTTCTTACCAGATGTCTCGGCAGACCGTTTACGAAAAGCGGCTGCAGCTCGCCCATGATGAGCGGTCTTGCATACTTCTCGTAACCCTCCGTCAGGCCCTTGCCGTCTGCGGTGATCCACTCGTCGGGAACGTTTCTCTCCACATTGGCGATGGCGTGGATGTCATACGCGCTCGTACCGCACTGATACGGATCCTCCCCGTTTCTGTTCAGGGTGATCATCATGCCGGTCTTGCCTTCTTCTGCTGCCATGACCGCGTCATGTCCGACCTGGAACGCCTCGTTGATATCCGTAAGGGATGCCAGATGTGTCGCCGCTCTCTGCAGAGTGGAAAATTCGATCGCACGGGTCTTAAGCCCTGTCTCAGCCGCGATCTTCTCCGCCAGCATCACCGCCGTGCCGGACATCTGCTTGTGGCCGAAAGCGTCCACCGCTACTTCTCTGCCGATCTCGCATACATATCTGCCGTCGGCCACCTTGACGCCCTCGGATACGGCGATCACTACGGAAGACTTGGTCGCTGCCAGCTTCTTCACATCCTCCATGAATTTATCGATATCAAATACTCTCTCGGGAAGATAGATCGCATCACAGCCGCTGCAGTCATCGCCCTTTGCAAGAGCCGCCGCCGCCGTAAGCCAACCCGCATTGTCCCATGATCTCCACGATGCAGATCGTAGGCTTCTTCCGTAACCCGGACAGTGGTCGGTCACCGGCAGGTCATTGTCAATGGTCTTGGGTACGCCCATGAACCGCTGCGGTTTATTGTGCGCCGCCGCATAATCGGACAGCATCTTAACGGTATCCATGGAGTCGTTGCCGCCCGCATAGAACAGGCACTCGATATCGTGCTTCTCCATGATCTCAAAAATCTTCTCATATACATCCTCGTGTCCCTCGATCTTGGGCATCTTGAAACGGCAGGAGCCCAGGAACGCGGATGGTGTTCTCTTGAGCAGCTCGATTCCCGTCTCATCGTCCAGATACTCGCCCAGATCGATCATCTTATCCTCCAGGAATCC
The DNA here is from genome assembly GCA_947624025.1 of uncultured Lachnospiraceae bacterium. Taxonomy (GTDB): domain Bacteria; phylum Bacillota; class Clostridia; order Lachnospirales; family Lachnospiraceae; genus UBA3282. The sequence continues at coordinate 11,080 of CANQIJ010000067.1, forward strand.
TTCAATGCCGTGCACCATACCGTAGATCTTCTTCACGCCCAGCTTCTTGGCCGCGGCATAAACGCCCGCAACGGAAGAATTGATAACGGCCGTAGGGCCACCTGACTGACCAACAACAATATTTCCTTTCATGGTTACCTCTCCTTTGACTGTTATAATATTCTCTGCCTGTCCGCGCCTGCGAAAACAGATCGGTTAAGTCTGCGTCTATGATACCACATTCTCCCAGACAAGACAAGGGCAAACCAAAACGCCGGCTCGTATCATCTGTATACACGCCAAACTCCATGTAAAGCAAGACACACAAAAACAGCAATTCGTATCATCTGTATGCACACCAAACTTCATGTAAAACAAGGCACACAAAAACGGCAGTGCCGATATCTTTCCTGCAGACCGTTCTGTGAGCGCCGGCACTTAGCGAGGTATTTCCGAGCTTAGTGCCGCTGCGTGAACAGCCGAGCGGAAGCGTGTCTGCCAGAAAGATATCGACACTGCCGTATACGTTATATACATATGTTATATGTATATGTTGTACGTATATACGTCTGTATATACGTATACATATGCGTATGTATATATATCCTTTTTACCGCATCCCGATCTCCGTATCCGTCTCGGTCACATGGCTGTGCTCCTTGATATAAGCCACGATCTCATCCAGCTTCGTAAACGCCAGTCCCACATAACTGTCTGCGCATCCATAATAAAGCGCGATCTTGCCGGTCTCGGAATCATGGATCGTAGCGCAGGGGAAGCATACGTTAGGCACGAAACCTCTCTCCTCATACCACTCTTCCGGCGT
>CANQIJ010000068.1 GCA_947624025.1 uncultured Lachnospiraceae bacterium
CTTTAACAGCGTACACAGCATCCGCATCAGAGTCGTCTTACCCGCGCCGTTTACGCACAGCAGACCATACACGCCGCCCGTCATGGTAAGACTTATATTGTCCACGGCGGTGAACCCTCCGTACTTTTTTGTCACCTCAGTCAGTTTTAATTCCATCCCTGAACACCTCCCGGTAATGATCTGCCTGCAACAGTCTGCATACGGACGTGACGGCAAACACGACCGCTGCAGCCAAAAGCAAAAACCATACAGGCATTATGACCGCCTCATACAACGTATCATTGGAAATTGCCAGGATCCAGGCGGTCCCCCATGTAAGGCATATAAATACAGCCATCGCCTCGCCAAACGGATAGCGGCTGCACAATACTCCAAAACAGACCGCCGCCGTGACCGTCATCGGCAGCAGAAACTGTACCGTCAGCTGCACCGCAGCAATGCCCAGCGCCGCATAGGCAGTACCGCAAAAAAGCGTCAGCATCAGCGTGTCCGCGATGCCAAACAGAACAAGTCTGGCGGCGTAAATTCCCCGCAGGGAAAAATAAGAGGCGCTCTCCACTTCCGCCAGACCGTAGGTCCTGCTTTTCCACAGATCGGGGATGATCAGCACCACGAACAGAACGGCCGCCGCCCCCATGCTGCGCTTTACCGCCCATACGGTCTGCATATCCTGCAAGACGCTGTAGAGAAGCATAAGCAGCGCCATCTGCATGATCCACCACCTTTTTTTCATGGTTCCAAGCTGTATCCGCAGAAATTCCGAATAGGACAGCCGCCTTTTTTCTTCCTCCCGGTAAAAAGCTTCCATGGATTTTTGGACTGTTGCCCGAATCCGGTTCTCATCGGGCATCAGAGTCAGGCGTTCCGCCTGATCGATGTTTTCCATTTGCCCGTAGTCTGTATACATCCTGCATCCCTTCCGTAATATCATCGCATCCTCCTCTCTGTCAGCTCTCCGCTGCGCGGTCCTCTCTCTTATGACCCTTCTTCCCATATCTCCCGCAACTTCTCTTTCGCCTTCCTCAGCCGGTACTTCACAAGCGGCTGTCCGATCTGCAGGATGTCCGCGATCTCCCTGATCTTCAACTCCTGAAAATAATACAGGATCACTGCTTCGCGCAGCTCGTCGGGAAGCCTTTCAAGCGCCCGCTCTGTCATCACCCTGTTGACCGCCGCATCCTCTGTGGTCTGCCGATGGATATCTGCCGTCGCTTCAGAGTATCCGGCATTTTCCCGGCTGTCCTCCGTTTCTTCGTAACAGGCCGCCTCCAGCGCTTCCTGCCACGTCGGAACCGGCAGGTTTCTGTGCTGCCTGCCATAGTCCCTGCACAGATTTCCGGCGATCGTATACAGATAATTTCTGACTTTCCCCAGATGGCGGTAGGCGGACAGATGGGTAAAAAAGCGCACAAAGGTCTCCTGTGTCAAGTCCTGCGCATCGGATATGCCGCTGCAGCGGTAACTGCAGTATTTTAAAATATCCCCGTAATATCTGCGCACAAAGATATTGAAGGCTTCTTCGTCTCCCTGCCGCATTCTCCTGATCAAAGCCTGGTCGCCGTCCACGTTTCCTCTCCTGTATGCAATAGCCTCTGTCATTTATAACGGATTAATTTCCCCAAAAGATAGTGGAAACCAAAAATTTCTTCAGGCAAGATAAAACCCTCTGCCTGTCTGACAGAGGGTCTGCTTTGCATCCGTGATTTTCTGGCTGTCCTGTTTTCATGATAAGGATCACAAGAACCGCTGATTCCTGAACCGGATACGGTGGAACTTCTCATTTGTTCAACCAATCTACCACAGCTATAATTAAACAGAACCACAGCATAAAAAACGCATAGAGTAATCTACACGCTTTTATGCTATGTCTCTAGTCTCTATTTAGTTATAGGTATGGTAGATTGGTTGTATATCCTTTCATTTCTAAATTTTCACAACTCATCTGGTACGATCTACACTCTATATGTCGGCAGTTATTTAAAAGTCTGTTATCACTTCCATGTCATTTGAATCTCTCGCTTATTATTTACGCAATCCGAAAGATACAGGTTGATCAGCGTCTGATAAGGTATGCCAACCTTATTGGCCTGATCCTTGAAATAATCGATGACCGTAGGCGATATTTTTATGGTGACTTGCTTTTTTAATTCTTTTGCATAGGGATTAGGTCTTGGATTGAGTTGATCAATGTCATATTCCTCTAACATATCTTTCTTCCTCCTTTTTGGTCGCCATTCTAGCCGAAATGATACGGATTACCGCATCGGACCCACGATAACAATGACATACGATACAGATGCTTGCCTTTTCGGTCATCCCAAGAAGCAGGAATCGTTCTTCCAGTTCGGAATGTTCCGGATCGTCAAACAAGATAGCCTTGTCATCGAAAAATGCTGTACTGGCCTCCTCAAAAGAAATGCCATGCTTTTTCTTATTTATTTCGTTCTTGTTTTCATCCCAGTCGAAGTGCATTGGCAATCCTTTCTTTTAGTATTTACACAATAATTATATTATATTTACTTTGTATTGTCAATATTCACAAACACTTATGATAGCACTTTCCTGTTTCACAATATAAAACGCCCGACCGGCTCCGCAGTTCATGTGCACCCAGCACATAACCTGCTTATGACCGGTCGGGCATTTTATCTCAGGCTTTTTTCCACAGCCTGCATTCTTCGGTTTTATAGCTCCACAGTCAGACACGGTGCTTTTCAGCAACAGCCGTCTCTATCTGCCTTACACGATCCCCTGTGCCTTCATCGCCTCGGCTACCTTAAGGAAGCCCGCGATATTCGCGCCGGCAACATAGTTGCCAGCCAGGCCGTACTTCTTGGAAGCATCATCCAGATTGTGGAAGATGTTGACCATGATACCCTTTAACTTGGCGTCTACTTCCTCGAATGTCCAGGACAGTCTCTCGGAGTTCTGGCTCATCTCCAGCGCAGAGGTTGCAACACCGCCCGCGTTGGACGCCTTACCGGGACAGAACAGAACATTGTTCTTCTGGAAGTATTCTGTAGCCTCCAGCGTAGTAGGCATATTCGCGCCCTCTGCTACCGCAAAGCAGCCGTTGGCAACAAGCGCCTTGGCATCCTCCAGATCCAGCTCGTTCTGGGTAGCGCAGGGCAGCGCGATATCGCACTTGATCGTCCATACGCCATGCTCGCCGTTCTTCTTCTCATGATACTGTGCATTCGGTCTTGCCGCCGCATACTCTGTCAGACGCGCACGTTTTACTTCTTTTACCTCTTTCAGCAATGCCACATCGATTCCATCGGGATCGTAGATCCAACCTGTGGAATCAGAGCAGGTAACCGGCTTAGCGCCAAGCTGCTGTGCCTTCTGGATCGCATAGATCGCTACGTTGCCGGCGCCGGATACTGCGATGGTCTTGCCGGCGATATCCTTGCCGTTACATTTTAACATTTCCTCTGTCAGATACAGAAGACCGTAGCCGGTTGCCTCGGTTCTTGCCAGAGAACCGCCGTATGTCAGACCCTTACCTGTCAGAACGCCTTCATACAGATTACGGATCCTCTTATACTGGCCAAACAGGAACCCGATCTCACGGCCGCCCACGCCGATATCACCTGCCGGTACGTCGGTATCAGCGCCGATATGTTTGCAAAGCTCTGTCATAAAGCTCTGGCAGAATGCCATGACCTCCCTGTCTGATTTACCCTTGGGATCAAAATCGGAACCACCCTTACCGCCGCCGATTGGAAGACCGGTTAAGGAGTTCTTGAAGATCTGCTCGAAACCCAAGAATTTGATGATACCTAAATTAACTGACGGATGAAATCTCAGACCGCCCTTATAAGGACCGATCGCGCTGTTGAACTGTACACGGAAGCCGTTGTTTACCTGAACCTGTCCCTTGTCATCCACCCACGGAACACGGAACTGTATGATCCTCTCAGGAACCGTCAGTCTCTCCAGCAGCGCATCTTTTCTATATGCTTCCTCGTCTGCTTCGATCACCACGCGAAGAGATTCCAGAACTTCCTTCACTGCCTGATGGAATTCGGGCTGTGCGGGATTCTTCGCAACTACCAACTCATAAACTTCATCAACGTATGACATTGTGCATGTCCTCCTTTAATTTGTATATAATGCCTACGTTTCATTATAGTATGCGGCCCGAAAATCCTCAACCCGGTTTAGTCAATTAACGTGTAAAATTTTTTTGTCATTTTTTAGATAAATTGTACAATAATACTAAGATTCACCAATACATGTATACAATATTCCAGCTCTATCCATGCCGCTCTCTCTGCCTTAGCACTGCCACTTGCTGCCTCTGCCGTCCGCATTCTGTCTCACAGCCACTCCCGCAGTCTCTCAATATTCTCCTGTTCAAAATCAACCAGCTCCTGCGCCAGTTCTACCGCCTCGCTCGTGGCAAGCTGATTATGGTTCATTGCCTTCCATATGCTTGTAATGCCTCTGCTGCTGCCCCGGATCAGCATTTCCGCAAGATGCTGCCTGCTGACATTAAATGCGGTTCCCACATGGATGCTTCCTTTCAGTCTCATATCTGCGAACTGGTTTCCACGATAGACTTCTCCCTCGTTTCTTAATATCTGATCCAGCGCTTTATTATGGATCTTAGAGTACCGCAGAGACTGCCTCGACAGCTGAAGTATCAATTCATCATCCTCCGTCTTATCAAGGATCGTATCGATCGCAGTCATACTCATCTCCGTATTTTTCTGCACCTCCTGCAATATTTTTGCATCATCATGTTTCATTGTCATCCTCCTATACCACACTATCATTGGGCCGCCCGCAGGATCTTTGCCTTCGCCGGGCCGCATACAAAAAGAGTATGAGAAAGCTCCCATACTCTTTATCTTTGCCAGTATTTATAATTCTAATCCCTGCCAGGCAAAATGACCGATCCGGCTATGCTGACGCCTGTCAATGATGCCGCGTAAAATTATTCCACATACTCAGACTTAACATAAGCGGTCTTACCGTTGTATTTGATCTTGGTCCAGCCGTCCGCCTGCTTCATGATGACTTCCAGCTTCTCGCCGACATACGCCGTTGCGATCTTCTCCGAATTCTCGCTTGCTCCCGCACGGATACGGACATTCTCTTTGACAGTCACGGTTCCGGTCGTCTCTGCAGCCTCGTCGTCATTCGTTTCTTCAGCCCCGCCGCCTTCATCCGTCTCCTGATCTTCATCGGCTCCTGCCGCATCCGCCTGAACCACTTCAGACGGCTCCAGATACTCGCTCTTGATAAAGGCTTCACCGCCCTCGTAGCTTACCTTGCTCCAGCCGTTTCCTCTCTCCTCCAGGAGCTCAAATTCATCGCCGATGGCGGCCTTGCCCAACTTGTCTGCCGTCTCACTGTCTGAGCTTCTGATATTTACCACATCCGTTGCTTTAACCTTGGTGACAACATTTTCCGACCCGGCTGACTGTTCGTTACCGTCCTCCGCCGCATCACCCTGATCCGATGCAGTCTCTGCACCCTCTCCGGCTTCTTCGCTGCCGTATCTGTCCGCCAGCGCTTTCCCGACATCCTTATCGATCTCTTCATTCAGATCCACCAGGAACTGCCGCAGCTGCTCGTCTCCGTCAACCATATCATTATAGGCAACGGTCACTTTATTGTGAAGATCGACAAAATCATCCTGGAGATTGACTTCGCGAATATAATTCAATACGCTTTCCTCGACATCTCCTTCGGACTGCAAATGGTAGTCGCCGTTTTCGTCCGCATAAACATAATAAGTGTTCAGCCCCGGAAGCGGCTTCTCATAGTCATAAAACTTTACTTCCTGATAAATATAGGCTATATAGGTGTTCTCCTGCGGTCCGACCTTCGTATAGACCTCAAGCGTAGGACACGCCTCCATATATTTGCTCACAGCCTGCGCCCTGAGTACCTCAAGCTCGTCCATCGCACAAATACTATTCATTGTGTCGACGTCGCCCTCCACCATTGCCGTATAATACGTGCGGCACAGTTCGCTGATCTCAGGAACCGCTTCCTTCTCTAACGGCACCTCCGGCACGGCTATGAGGGAATTGACGATCTCCGTTTCCTCCGTCTGTTCCGGCTGTACGATATCTTCCTCCGCAGTCTTTTTCCTATTGGCGCTTATGGCAACGGCAATCGTGATCACAACGCAGATCACCAGCACAACAGGCATAATGATCCTGGAATAGCTAAACAGCCAATTCTTGAGTATTTCCAGCTTGGCCTTAATAAAATCCTGTATATTATTGTTAGATGTATTCATATAAAACACCTTTCCGAAAAAACCAAATCACTACAATCCATATCGATCAGTCCAATGCACCCGACAGGACTCGAACCTGCATCAAAGGCGTCGGAGGCCTACGTTTTATCCATTAGACTACGGGTGCCAGCTTACAAAACAAAATATTACAATTTTGTTACATCCTGTTTATCATAACATAAGCCGGCACCATTGTCCAGTAACATGATTATTTAAACAAAAATTTCCTCTATTTCCCCGTTTTCCCTCCGATATCGGTACAGGCTGTAGGAAAGTATCTCTTCCGGCTCCACCTGCGTTGTATTGACCTCATCGACCATATGCCGGTAAAAATCATAATCCTGCTCTTCGTCGTCCGGTAAAAGCAGCACTTCATGAACAGAGCTGGGCAGGATCAGCAGATTGGCCCGCAGTCTGTCCGCCAGCTCTTTGATCTTAACGGAATAAAGCATCGCAGAAGCCCCGTACATCTTCTCACAATTAGTCAATACATACAGTATGACTCTTTCTGCATAAGGCAGTCTTGCTCCCGACAGCTGCTCTACCAGCTCTGTGATCGGAACGAGGATCTCCGGCCTGACCCGCCGCATGTTTTCCTGGGCGACCCGGTACAGCTCTTCTATATCCCGGTTCCACATCTTCAAATGAGAATTGCGGATCAATATCGTTCCTTTGCCAAACGCTTTATTCTCTATCGCATAATAGAAAACGATCGCCAGATTGCACCAGCGGATATGCGGAACATCCTTTAGAAGCTTCCTGTTTTTCTCATAATGAATGATCTTGTGCAGGATCCCGTTTCTCACATACTCGAACTTCCGGAAAAAACCAAGGTCGGGATCCAGGTCGCTGCGGTGCTCCCTGTATATGGTGACGATCCTGTCTGCGATCTTTTCTATGTCATCTCCCATACAGTACTGCCTGTACGGCTCCTCCAAATAAATCGTAGGAGATACCTTTTCGTCCGTACGCATGATAACGATACCCGTCAGCTGCACATCGTTATTTTTGGTCACCTGTGTAACCTTGATCTCATGATCCCGGCCCACCCGTTGATATAACAGATCTACAATATGTTCCGTAAATTCCTTATAACTCATTTTCCCTCTTTCCCATTCTCTCCGGGCATAAAGGGAAATCTGATCTCATCCGATATCTCTCAGTCACAATGATCCAAAAACATAAAAAGACAATGGCTGCTCCCGCTTCCATTGTCTTATAGGCATTACAGTGATCCGATATGTCCGTCCGGTTACACTCTTGACAGGTACTCGCCGGTTCTCGTATCAATCTTGATGACCTCACCCTGTTCAATAAACAGCGGCACCATGACCTTCGCCCCCGTCTCCACAACTGCGGGCTTCGTAGCACCCGTTGCCGTGTCTCCCTTGAATCCGGGCTCCGTCTCGGTGATCTGAAGCTCCACGAACAGCGGCGGCTCAAGGGCAAAAACATTGCCGTTATAAGAACAGACCTTAACCATCTCGTTCTCCTTCACGAACTTGAGCGCATCGCCAACCGTCTCCGCGTTGAGCGCGATCTGGTCATATGTTTCCGTATCCATAAAGTTATAGAGATCACCGTCAGAATACAAATACTGCATATCTTTTCTATCAATACGTGCCTGAGGACATTTCTCAGTGGGTCTGAAGGTCTTCTCAACAACGCCGCCGTTGATGATATTTTTCAGCTTGGTCCTGACAAAAGCGGCACCCTTGCCGGGCTTTACATGCTGAAACTCAATGATCTGATAAACGTTGCCTTCAAACTCTATGGTGATACCATTTCTGAAATCGCCTGCAGAAACCATAAAACAATCCTCCTAAATTTCACAATATAATTCTTACTTAGTTTATACTATAAAATATGTTTTTTCAACCTATTTCACAAAAAAAGACAAAACTTTTTTGCATCGTCCAAATAAACGGCTTTATGCCCGGCGCATTGCAAGGATATGATCGATCGCCATCAGATACCCGTTCAGGCCCTCCCCGTAGATCTGTCTGTCACAGGCGTCAGCCGTCACGGACACCTTGCGGAAATCTTCTCTCTCCATGATATTTGAAATATGTATTTCCACCTTCGGCACGACAATGCTCGCCAGCGCATCCCTGATCGCGTAACTGTAGTGCGTGTACGCCCCGGGATTGATCACGATCCCTTCCGTTCCGTCATAATAAGAATCCTGGATCCTGTCTATGATCGCTCCCTCATGATTACTCTGGAACACTTCGATCGTACAGCCTTCTTTTTCCCCTTTCTCTGCTATCATCTGAAGCAGATCGTCATAATTCTGTGTGCCGTATACTTTTTTTTCCCTGATGCCGAGAAAATTGATGTTCGGTCCGTTGATCACTAATAGCTTCATGCCGTTCCCTCCGTTTTACAACTGTTTTTCTATCTCGTCCATAATCTGTTCAAATTCCTTGTTATCCACATCCACCGTCACATCCGCCGCATCCCGGTAATAAGCATCCCGCTCAGCCAGAAGCGTTCTGATGCGCTCCTGCGGATCATTTCCCTGCAGAAGCGGCCTTGTGGTGTCATACTTTAATCTCTCCCAGATCGTCCCGGCGCCCGCCCTCAGATAAAAGACCCGTCCCAATTCGTGCAATAGCTTCCTGTTCTGTTCCCGAAGCGGCAGCCCGCCGCCTGCGGATATGATACGGCGGCCCGGCTCCTTCAATAATTTCTTCAGGCACTCTGTCTCTTTATCCCGGAAGTAACCCTCCCCGTCCGCCGCGAAGATTTCGGAAACCGTGCGCTTTTCTTCCCGTTCGATCTCCTTGTCCGTATCAACGACCGGGCAGCGCAGATAATAGGACAGCTTAAGTCCTATCGTTGTCTTACCGCTTCCCATAAAACCGATCAAAATAATATTTTCCATAACCTGCCGTCACCTCGGGCCATGCGCGCCTGGAAAAGCCGCACGGTATCCTTTCTCCTTCTATGCCTGTCCGATGTGCTTGCGCAGCGCTTCATACGCCGCAAGCGCATCTTCGTCAGATATCAGTACGCCGTTCCACAGCTCGTATGCTATAACGCCCTGGTACAGAAGCATCTTGAGCCCATTGTATGCTTTTCCTCCGTGAGCCTTCGTAAGCCGCATGAACTTTGTCTCCCAGGGGCTGTAGATCAGGTCGAACCCCGTGTGCACTTTATCATAAAATGCATCGTCTGTGATCACCGCCTCATCCACGTTGGGAGCAAGACCCACAGAGGTGCCCTGTATCGCCAGATACCTGCCTGCCGGGATCGCCGCATGATCCTCCACGGCCAACGGTTCGATGACCCGTCTGCCGGTTTTGGCATTTACCTCGGCCGCCACCCTCTGCGCTTTGTCGAGCGTACGGTTGAGCATATACACCCGTTCCGCGCCCTTGACTGCGCACAGATACGCCACCGCCCTTGCGGCGCCGCCGGCTCCCAGCAGAATGATCTCACTGCCCGAGATCGTCAGGCCCTCGCTCAGCATGGCCCGGTACAGTCCCTCCATATCCGTATTATATCCCTTATAGCCTCCGTTGGTCCTGACTAACGTGTTTACCGCGCCGATATCCCGGGCAAGCGCATCGATCTCTTTCAGGCTTGCCATAACGTCGCTCTTATACGGCACCGTCACATTCAATCCCAGGATCCCGAGCGCATCCGCTCCGGCAACCGCCTGATCCACCCTTCCTGCCTCCACGGGAAAGGGAACATACACTAACGAATGCCCCATCCGTTCCGCGAGCGTATTGTGGATCACCGGCGACAGCGTGTGCTCCACCGGATTGCCGATCAGTCCGCATACTCTTGTTTTTCCGTCAATCTCCATAGATTCCGTTTTTCCTTCCTGCAGAACGCCTGTAAAAAAATAATACGATACGCTCCAGCCGGCGTTTCAAGACGATCTGTATCTCTTCCTTCGGATGGATCGGTCTTACAAGCCAGGTTCTGATCCCCGCCCTCTTAGCGCCCCACACATCCGTAAAAAGCTGATCGCCCACGAACATTGTCGTCTCCGGCGTCGTTCCCATCAGCTCCATCGCCCTTATGTAATTTCTTACCGCCGGTTTTCCCGCTTTATAGATATACTGCGAATGAACCCTGTCGTTAAACATCTTCACGCGCGGCTCCTTATTGTTGGACAATAGAAGGCTATGATACCCTGTCCTGTGCAGCCGCTCAAACAATCTGACACTTCTGTCATCTGCAGGGGCTCCATGCGGAACAAGCGTATTGTCGATATCAAAAATAACGCCGCGATAGCCCTGCGCGTACAATGCCTCATAATCAATATCATATGCGGAATCCAGATATTCATCCGGATAAAAACGCTCAAGCAGTGCCATGTTTCCTCCGTTGCCAACGCGCAAAGCGCTCCTGTATGCTTTCACTCTTTCCTATCATAACAAAACCCCCTGCATATATGCAAGGGGTTTTCTGCCTTCTACCCGCCATCAGGGCTTCAGCACCACCGTGCCGTCCGCCGATGGCTGCCCGCCGAACAGACTGCCGGCGCCTTCAATAAAATACTGGTAATTTTGCAGGATCCGGTCCTTCTGCATATCGGAGATTGCCTTCTGCATATCCAGCCCCTCCGGATCGCTGTCCATTCCGATATAACCGAAATCCTCTTCTCTGTTAAATGTCAAAGACACATTGTTCAGATCCACTGTCCGATCGGATCTGCCGTCCTTCACAGGCTCCGAAACGTCAGAAGCGGCGTCCTGCTCTGGTATATCGGCAGGAGCCTTCTGTTCAGGCTCTTCAGCTGTTCTGACGGTCTTAGCCGGATCTTCCACGTAAGGAGTCTGAATCTGCCTGATATCGTAACCGCTATGATAAGGATCATAAATGCCGCCTACCGTCATAACTCACACCGCCTTTCCGTTCATTATCCGTACAGTTTCTTCGCTTCTATAGATTATATCGGCATAACACGCCGGATCCTTAAGCTTATGGACCCGGCGGCCTTTAATTCTCCAACACCTTTTTCAATTCATCCATAAATGTATTGATATCCTTAAATTCACGGTACACGGAAGCAAATCTTACATAGGCGACTGCCTCCAGATCCTTCAGCTTGTTCATGACAAGCTCGCCGATCACCTGGCTGGGGATTTCCTTTTCTTCCATGTTAAAAATCTCCGTCTCCACCTCATCGATCAACTGATTGATCTGTGTCGCGCTGATCGGTCTCTTGTGACAGGCACGTAAGACTCCCGCCTCAATCTTGGACCTGTCGTAGGTTTCCCTGTTATTGTCCTTTTTGATAATGATAAGCGGTATCGTCTCTACTTTCTCGTAAGTTGTAAAACGCTTGTCACACTCATCGCAGACACGCCGCCTGCGAATGGAATTATTATCTTCGGCAGGTCTGCTGTCGATCACTCTGGTATTTTCATGACCACAAAAGGGACATTTCATCAGGTTTTCCTCCTAAGTATCAAT
>CANQIJ010000069.1 GCA_947624025.1 uncultured Lachnospiraceae bacterium
TTTGCTCCATCCGTTGAGCAGTCTGTACTCGTCGACATCGATCAGCGGAAATGAGAACGACAGGTTCGGGTGCCCGAGATATTGCTTGATCCTGTATAATTCAGGGAAGGCATGGTATACATTGCCCGTCACCGGTGACTTGTGCTTTGGAGACAATTCCCCCGATTCCTCGTCCATCCAGATCACCCATTTGTAATGCGGGATCGGAAGGACCACCGTCACGGGATATAACGGGAGAAATGCCTCCAGCTTGGGGCGCAGTTTTCCAAAATTGCCATTCTGTATCTCTATAATACGCTCCCCCGTATAGATGTCGGCAATATATCCCTCGATCGGCACTTCATGGTAATCCTCATCCGGCTCATAATACAGCTTCATGACCGCATGAACCGTTTTTTCCTTCAACGTACCAAATCCGTGAGGGTCGTTCTGTTTCAGCAGAACCTTCAGCTTCGCCCGTTCAAAAGCATCCCTGTCCATATTCTGTACCGTTTACTCCGTTCCGTAACCGCCGGCCGCAACAGACAGCGGCTCCTGCATTTTTTTATTGATATCATAACATAATCACAGACGCTGTAACCCTTGGCAACTTCAAGGAGAATTGCGAAGCAATTCTCGGGAAGCAGGCTGCCGAGCCTGCTTCAATTATACCGTCAAGACGGTTCGCAGACAAGTTTTATCTTCTTGACGTCTTCTTCATATCGCTTTTTCGTCTTTTGGAACGATATGAAAAGCAATATTATGGTAATTTCATTTACATTGCATAAAATATGTTATATAATCACTGCGTATGCTGTATTCTGTTTCGTCTGTAAGACTACGGCATGGCGGCATACATGATACGTTTTAGGAGGGATCCGTGTCGATCATGAAAAAGACATCCGAACAGGAAACCGGTATTCTCCGGTTTTTAATGCTCATATCTGATTACAAATTTCATATAATGATCTACTCCATCGGGGTAGTGCATACGATGTTCCTGATCCTCTTTGCCGTATTACACGTAACGCCGATGGTGGCTTTTAACATATGCAGCGTCCTGACCTATATCATATGCGGATTTATGCTGAGACGGCCCAATCAGTTATTCAAGGTGTTCTTTATCACATATCTTGAAATACTGCTTCACTCTCTTGCCGCTGCGATATGTATCGGCTGGCAGTTTGGCTTTACACTGTATGTTCTGGCTTTGATCCCGTTTTGCTACTATATGTGCAACAACCTTGTCATCGGGAAGAAAAAGTATATTCTTGCCACATTATTCGGTTTTATCGCCTTCGCCGCCTACGCCGGCGGAAGAATGGTCATTTTGTTCAGACCGCCTGTATATGGATTGTCCCTGTCGCCTATCAGTGAATTTTTTATCTATATGTTCAATGCCGTGTGCACCTGTATCTTTATGATCGTCTTTTCCCTGATATTCCTTCTGGAAATCCATATATCCGCCAATAAGCTGCATATGCAGAATGAGCTGCTGGAAAAATTAGCCAATACGGATCCGCTCACAGGCCTGTACAACCGCAGGAGTATGCAGGTATTCCTGGATCACGCAATGAATTCCCCTACCGACTTCTGTCTCTCCATGTGCGACATAGACGATTTCAAAAAAGTAAACGACACTTATGGGCACGATGCCGGGGATATCGTATTGAAGGAGATCGCCGAGATCATGAAGCAGCAAATGGACGGTCACGGATATGTCTGCCGCTGGGGTGGAGAAGAGATCCTGATCTTAAGTAACGTCAACCCGGAACAGACCCGGAGCATAATGGAAAAAATACGCCGTAATGTCGCCAACCATATCTTTATATACGGTGAAAAACTGATCCGGTGTTCCATAACAATAGGAATCGCCGCCCATAGGAGCGGCGCGGTTGTAGAAGACACGATAAGCTCAGCCGATTATAATCTGTATCACGGCAAGCGCAACGGAAAGAATCAGGTCGTATTATCATAGCTGCTTAACATTCCTGTCCCCGTGCAGGATCCGCTCGCTGTCAGAGGCGCTCGGTCCGGTCACATTGCCGTTTCTGTCATAATAGGTCAAAAGTGTGGAATTGTGCGCCACCGTTTTTCTGCCGTTATCCGTAAGCAGGCTCACTACCTGTGCCAGATCTCCGCTTTTCAGATACGGCTGCACCTCTCTGTTGATCCTGGCTTCCTCGCTCCGCATATGAAACGTCAGCTCTTCGGCGGTAACTGCCGGCTCGTCTGTATCCGGAGCCAAAACCGTCGCATCCCCGGACTCGGTCTCTTTGCCTTCTTCGTCTGATCTTAACGTTTCGACCGGCTCCGATGCCCTGTCTGTTTCCGGCGTTTCATCCAAGTCCGCCGCTTCCTTATCGGGCGTATCATACCAGAGACGGTAAAAAAACGATCTGACCGAATCCGCTGCCAGACGCAGAATGCCGCGCAGACTGCTCCATAGGGAGATCTGCTTGGTATCGGCCCGCCCGGTTGTCTGACCGGGATCATTTGCGTTGTCACGCGCTTTACGGGCCTGTCCGGATAGTTCCAGCCTGATACCGTCACGCAGCAGAGCTTCTTCCGTTCTGCGGTCAGCTGCGTTTTTATCGCCGTTTTCTTTATGGATACTCTCTTTTTGATCTTCGCCGGAAAGGTTTGTTCCGTTCCCGTAATCCAGTCTGAACTTCTCGTCCGTGTCAATCCGCCTGGGATTGACATTCTGCGTTTTAGGATATTCATATGGATTATTGTTATCGATTCTGTTTATCATAGATCGCACTTTGCCCTATCTCTGTTTTCTGCCCAAACCGCATATGCTGCGACAGACCGACGGACATTATCTGCCGTTAATATAATTTACCAGGCCCTCGGCATCAATGATCCGCTGCATAAATTCCGGGAATGCCTGCCCCTGATAGGTGGTATTCTTCGTCACATCCGTAATCACACCCGTGTCGAAATTTACTTCGACCGTATCGCCCGCTTCGATCTCCCGCGCTGCCTCGGGGCATTCCACGATCGGCAGTCCGATATTGATGGCGTTGCGATAAAAGATCCTGGCAAACGTCTCGGCGATCACACAGCTTACCCCCGCCGCCTTGATCGCGATCGGCGCATGCTCTCTGGACGAGCCGCAGCCGAAATTCTTAGTCGCAACGATGATGTCCCCCTCTGTTACCTTATGGATAAAATCTTTATCAATATCTTCCATACAATGTGCCGCAAGCTCCGAAGGCTCCGAAGAGTTCAGATACCTCGCGGGAATGATCACATCCGTATCCACATTGTCGCCGTATTTAAAAACCGTTCCTTTTGCCGCTTTCATATAACTATAACCTCGCTCTTTCTGTTCTATACTTGTATCCGTCAACTAAAGACGGCACGGGCATGTAATCTTACCCGCCACTGCACTGGCTGCCGCGACTGCAGGACTTGCCAGATAGATCTCTGATTCCACATGTCCCATGCGCCCTACGAAATTGCGGTTCGTCGTGGATACGCAGCGCTCGCCCTGCGCCAGGATGCCCATATATCCGCCCAGGCACGGTCCGCAGGTAGGCGTACTGACTACCGCTCCGGCCTCGATAAATGTCTTCAGCAAGCCTTCCTCCATCGCCTGCAGATAGACTGCCTGCGTCGCAGGAATGACGATGCACCGCATACCTTTCGCCACATGTCTTCCCTTCAACACCTTCGCCGCGATACGCATATCACTGATCCGTCCGTTGGTACAGGAGCCGATCACTACCTGATCGATCTTAATGTCTTCCCTGATCTCATCGATGGTCTTCGTATTCTCCGGCAGATGCGGGAATGCCACCGTCGGCTTCAATGCGCTCAGATCGATGGTATACTCTTCATCGTAAACCGCGTCTGCATCCGCTTCATATACAGTGTAAGGCTTATTGGAATGCTCCTTCATATAGGCGATCGCCAGATCGTCCACCGGGAAGATCCCGTTCTTGCCGCCCGCCTCGATGGCCATGTTGGCGATCGTGAAGCGATCGTCCATTGTGAGATTCTTTATACCTTCGCCTGTAAACTCCATAGACTTGTATAACGCGCCATCCACGCCGATCATGCCGATGATATGTAAGATCACGTCTTTACCGCTCACCCACTCAGAAGGCTTGCCAGTCAGATTAAACCTGATCGCAGAAGGCACCTTGAACCACGCCTTGCCCGTCGCCATGCCGGCCGCCATATCCGTACTGCCGACACCCGTGGAAAACGCGCCCAGCGCGCCGTAGGTACAGGTATGGGAATCGGCGCCGATGATCACGTCACCCGCAACGGTCAGACCTTTTTCCGGCAGAAGCGCATGCTCGATCCCCATGTCGCCCACCTCAAAATAATTGGTGATCTGGTTGCGATACGCAAATTCTCTGACACACTTACAGTGTTCGGCAGATTTGATATCCTTGTTCGGTACAAAATGATCCGGCACGAGTGCGATCTTGTCCTTGTCAAACACCCCGTCCACCTTCATCTTATCCATTTCCTTTATCGCTACCGGACTGGTGATATCGTTGCCGAGCACCAGATCCAGATCGGCCTCAATAAGCTGCCCTGCCTCCACCTTATCCAGCCCTGCATGAGCCGCGAAAATCTTCTGCGTCATTGTCATTCCCATGACTGTTACCTCCTGTCGTTGCATCGTTTTCCGAAATCTTCGCAATATCTTAATGCTGTGAATAATATTGTAGCATAAAAAAACAGATATGAGAATCCTTTTTCGGGAATCTGCGTCAACCTGTTTTGACCATAAAAAACATAAAAACAGCAGCCTGCGGAATCGTCCGTAAGCTGCTGCATCATAAATCTGCTTTAGTTGTTGATCAGCTTGTCTTCCTCGTTGTTCCAGCTGTAGAGCTTGCGCACTTCCTCGCCTACCTTCTCGGAGGGATGCTCGCTAGCAAGCTTCCGCATTGCCTTGAAATGAACCTGTCCGCCGGCGGAGGACATATCCAGAAGGAAATCCTTGGCAAAGGTGCCGTCCTGGATATCGGAGAGGATCTTTTTCATGGTCTTCTTGGTCTCCTCTGTGATGATCTTAGGACCCGTAATGTAGTCGCCGTACTCTGCCGTATTGGAGATGGAGTATCTCATGCCCGCGAAACCGGACTGGTAGATCAGATCCACGATCAGCTTCATCTCATGGATACACTCGAAATATGCGTTTCTCGGATCGTAGCCCGCCTCCACCAGCGTCTCGAAGCCGGCCTGCATCAGCGCGCACACGCCGCCGCAGAGAACCGCCTGCTCGCCGAAGAGATCGGTCTCTGTCTCCGTGCGGAAGGTTGTCTCCAGCACACCCGCTCTCGCACCGCCGATCGCCAGCGCATAAGCCAGCGCGATATCCTGCGCTTTGCCTGTGGCGTCCTGATGAACGGCTACAAGACAGGGAACGCCCTTACCTGCCTGATACTCGCTTCTGACCGTATGACCCGGTCCCTTAGGAGCGATCATCGTGACATCCACATCCTTAGGCGGTACGATGCAGCCAAAATGGATATTGAAGCCATGTGCAAACATCAGCATATTGCCGGGCTCCAGGTTGGGCTCGATATCTTTCTTATACATAGCCGCCTGCAGTTCATCATTGATGAGGATCATAATGATGTCCGCTTTTTTGGCAGCTTCTGCAGCCGTGTATACTTCAAATCCCTGCGCCTCGGCCTTCGCCCATGATTTAGAGCCTTCATAAAGACCGATGATCACATGGCAGCCGGACTCTTTTGCGTTAAGCGCATGTGCATGTCCCTGGCTTCCGTATCCGATCACAGCGATCGTCTTGCCGTCCAATAAGGACAGATTACAGTCTTCCTGATAAAAAATCTTTGCCATTTTCCTATTCCTCCGTTTGATAACTTTTTATAACTTTCCTAGAGATACGTCACGTTCTCGATACCGCGCCCAAGTCCCGCAATACCCGTTCTCGCCAGCTCCAGTATCTCATAGCCGTTCAAGAGACTGATGAAAGCCTCGATCTTATCCTGATTGCCTGTCAGCTCGATGATAAGGCTCTCGTTCGATACATCGATGATCTTGGCACGGAAAATATCCGCTACGGCAATGACGCCCTGACGCTCGCTGGCGGAAGCCTTGACCTTGATCAGGGCAAGCTCCCTGTATACGCTTTCCGAAGGCTTAAGCTCCTTGATATCCCTGACGTCGATCAGTTTAGCCACCTGCTTCTCGATCTGGTCGAGGATCTCATCATCCCCGGAGGTTACGATCGTGATACGGGTAAAACGCGGATCGGCTGTCACTCCTGCAGTGATACTGTCGATGTTATAGCCCCGTCTGGAAAAAAGACCCGAGATACGGCTTAAAACACCCGATGTATTATCTACCAGCAACTGAAACACTTTCTTCTGCATCATACAAACCTTTCCGCGCATGGCTGTCTGCTGTCACGCACTGTCAATTATTGTATCAACTCATATATAAAAAGTCAAGGTTCTCTGCTTCTCTTTACTTCTTACTCTTACTTTACTTCTTATAGTTCACCGTTACGGTCGCATAGACAGGCACATTGCCGGCGCCGTCCTTGAAGGAAATGGCAAATTGCAGCTTATAGCTCTTATTGACTTTGCAGGAAGCATCCTCTGAGATATAAAGGCGTCCCGCTGCTGCGTCCGATTCACCGGGTTTATAGATAAAGGTATCCTGGCCGTTCACCAGCTTCACGCCTGTGATCGTTGCCGTTCCGTTCTTACCCGGCACAGCCGCAAATGAGATGTCTTTCGCATACTGCTCCCCGCTTACCGATTCATACATCTGCAGCTTCGTCACACTGGCCGTGAATTTGGGATTCGTCTGCTTCGGCGTGATCTTGATCTGGCTTCCCAGGGTAATGCCGCTCTTTAGTACAACGTTCAGGACCGGCTTATAGGTCGTCTTAACGTTGAGGGAAGCGCCTTCCCTGGCACGGATCACCGCATTGCCGTCAACAAGCTCGGCCGTAAAACGTGAGGAGCCCACTCCGGAGAGGGATACATCCTCGATCTGATCCGAGTAGTTCTTCAGCTGCGGCTTGCATACGATCTGGCTCCCCGCCCGGTTCATCAGGTCGATCGAACCGCTCTGTTTATAGGAGACCACGGCGTCTTTATCCGTGACCGTGATCTTGAGCGTTCCTGTAAGCTCGGTGCCGTCCGCGCTGACCTTTACCTGATACTGGTAGCTCTTCTTGGCAAGCGCAGGATCCTTAAGCTGAACGCCTAGCCGTCCGTCGTCGTCCAGACTGAAGATCAGAGACTCCGCAGCGCTGACGGATGCCGCGTTCTTCCCCTTTACTTCGATCAGGTTCAGCTTGACCGGACCGTCGTAATTCTTGATCGACAAAGCGGTATAGACGATCCTGTCCGGATAGTTCGTATTGACGCTCATGCTGGAATTGGAAAATGCCAGCGAGAGTTTTCCGCCCTTCTTAATGGAGCAGGAAACATCGGCCTTTGCCGCAGCATACCAGTCCTTATTCGTGATCGTAAACTTCAGCTTGCCGCCCTTGGCCTTTGCGGTCATTGTAACGGCAGCGCTGAGCGGTGTGTCAGACCCCTGCTCTTCGCCCTGTGTGATCTTGATATCGATTCCCGTTACCGCAGTATTTGTCAGCGTCCAGCCGTCTCCACACAGCAGCGGATCGGTCGCTCCCTTCGGTACGAAGGTGACCGTTGTACTGCCAGCCGCCGTATCCGGATAGAGCGTACTGCTTCCGGCCACCGCGGTATAGGCGGACGGCTTCTTATTGGCCTTTAAGGTGATCGCTTTCTTGTAATCGGCGTCGTTAGTATAGCCCTTAAAGTGTATGGTCAGCGTTCCTTTTGTCGCGGTCTTTTGATAATTGCTCTCACTCGCGCCGTTCTTCTCAAAGGTCAGGACCGCGCTTGTGCCGGAAATATTCGATTCCTTCAGCTTCAGATCAGGACCGGACTTGGCGGAGGATGTAAAGGTGATCGTTTCGATCGGCGCATCCGCGCTTACGGAAACGGTTCCCGTTCCGGACACCTCATACAGATCGATGGCATCCTGCGCCGTCTGCGTCACGCTTACCTTCGGCTTGGTCCTGCTGACATTGACCGTCAGCGGCAGCTCGTGCGGCGCGCTTTCGTTCTTGCTCGTCTGCACCTGCAGAAGGAGTTTATTGCTGCCTGCGGCAGGCATTCCGCTCTTCGGGCGGATGATATATTCCGTTGTGCTATCCTTCACCTGTTCGATCGTAAAGTCGGACGGGGATTTATCCTTTTTATTCACCAGGCTCAGGCTGTCGGCCTTAATGCTGTAGCCGTCCGACGGATACAGATGGATCAGCGCGGAAGGCTCCGTCTGCTGATAAGAGCTGATCGTCACGCCAGACTCCTCCAGCCTGGGGGTGCTGTCCTTGACGATGATCTTAAAGGAAGCGGCATAGCCGCCGTTCCTCTTGGCAGTGGCCGTGATCACAGCCGATCCCGTCTGCGCCAGGACGGTCAGACCCACCGTTCCGTCCGGGTTCGCTTTCACCTTAGCCGTCTTGGTATTGCTGCTGCTCCATGTCAGGGCAGCGTTATTCAATGTTTCAGTGCCGCTGTAAGATTTAGCCATAATCTGATAGAGCGACTCACTGCTCAGATCTTCCAGCTCCAGCCGATTGGAAACTAACTCAACCTTCTGATTCTGCGCATCCGTTACCGAGAACTCGATCTTGTCCACGACCGCATCGGCATATGTCGTCACCGCTGCGGATGCCTCAAACCAGGTTTCATCTTTCGTATTGTTGTTTTGAGGAAGTGCAGTGCCGTTCTTCTTTAATTTCAGGACCGCCTTCACCGTTCCCTTGCTGCCGCCCTTCTGCGCGGTGACAAGGCCCGTCTGATCCACGGTGAGTACGTTCGCCGGGGTCGCGTTCCAGGTATATTCATAGGAATCCGCGTCCAGGACAGCGTCTTCCGTATCCTCATACAATATGGTGGCCTCGTACTTCGCAGTCTTTCCTGCCTGCAGTCTGTCCGTGCCCGTAAGCGTGATCCCGCATACGGTGATACCTGTGATCTCCACGGCCTCTTGGATCACCGCCGCTTCATATCCGTCCTGCTCTACCAGGATGTCGTAGGTATGTGTTCCGCTTAAGATCGGCGCGGAAGGATTCCTCCAGGAAGCCTTGTAACCTGTCACCGGATTGATCGTCACATTCTTCACGGCAGGATCGATGTTGGTCACGATCTTTAACTGATTCTTCTCAAGGAAAGCAGCACGGATCTCCTGTTTCTGTTCTTCCGTGAATTGATGCAATACGGTTACGATACACTGCGCCGTCCTGCCGCCGTCCACAGTCGTGACGGTGATCGTGGCGGTTCCGTAACCGTTCAATGTGACAAGTCCTTTTGCGTCGACGGATGCGACCGCCTCGTTCGACGATTGATAGGTGACGGCCTTATTTTTAGCCGTGGCAGGCGTCACGATTGCTTTCAGCTGGATGGTCTTCTTTTCAAGCGCCCCTTCCTCTACCGCTTCCGTGATCTGGCTGCGGTTTAAGGATACGCCCGTAACGTTCAGCCCCAGGTTGTCATCCGTCCTGAACGGGATCTTTTTCTTGTTGGCATATTTTTCCGCTTCGGATCCTGCTTTACCATAGATCGTCAGCTTCGGACAACCATCAATAGCAGAATCTGCAATCGTTTTGGTTCCTTCCGGAATGTACAGGATCTCCAGAAGCGGGCAGTCTGAGACAACACGAGCCGTCAGTTCCTGCAGACGCTCCGGCAGGAGCACCGTTTTCAGGGAAGGACAGTTGGCGAAAGCATCACTGTCGCCAAAGGATACTTCAAAAGTTAAAGTGCCCTTTCCGCTGTCCGCAAACGTCACGGTTTCCAGATTCGGGCAGCCGTTAAACGCAGACGCACCAATATTTGTCACGGTAGAGGGAATATCCAGCTGCACAGAAACCTTACTGCCGTCCGGCTCCGTACAGTTGAACGCATTTTGAAAGGCACTGCTTCCGATCGTGCGTAGACCTTCGTTTAACTCGGCGTACTGGAGGCTGGAATCTCCACTAAAAGCAGATGCTCCGATCTCTGTCACTGTATCCGGCAGTGTAATGCCTTCCAAAGAAGAGCAGTCGGCAAAAGCAGAGCGGCCGATGGTTGTAAGTCTACTGGCCTCCGTTCCAAACTTCACCGTTCTGAGCTGTTTGCAGCCGGGAAACGTTTTTGGCTTTAATTCTACAAGACGATCCGGCAGCGTTACCTCGGTTAATGACGTACAGTCTGCAAAAGCTCCACTGTCTTGAAAAGATACTTCAAAAGTTAAAGTGCCTTCCCCATTGCCCGGAGCAAAGGTCACGGTCTGCAGATGTTTACAGCCGTTGAACGCATTGACTCCCATACTTGTCACCGATGCCGGAATCGTCAGATCCACATAATGCGGCACCCCGTCATCGTCCGTATAGCTGAACGCATTTTGAAAAGCACTGTTCCCGATCGTGCGCAGACCCTCGTTTAACTCGGCATACTGGAGCCCGGAAGCTCCGGAAAAGGCACCCGCTCCGATGGTGGTCACTGTGCTCGGCAGTGTGATGCCCTCTAAGGAAGAGCAATCGGAAAAGGCATAGTTATCAATGGTTGTAAGTTGACTTTTTTCTGTTCCAAAAGTCAACTTTTTGAGCTGGCTGCAGCCGGAAAACGCATATGTGCCCAGTACTTGAATATGATCTGTCAGCGTCACCTCAGTCAATGACGTGCAGTTGGAGAAAGCCTCACTGTGGCTAAAGGACATCTCAAATTTTAAAATACCCTCTTTACCGTTATCAGCAAACGTCACAGTCCGCAGATGTTTGCAGCCGGAAAAGGCATACGCGCCGAGGCTTGTCAACGAAGCCGGAATCGTCAGATCCACATAATGCGGCACCCCGCCATCGTCCGTATAGCTGAACGCATTTTGAAAAGCTTCATTACCGATCGTGAGCAAGCCATCGTTTAACGTGGCAGACTGGAGACCGGAAGCCCCGGAAAAGGCACCCGCTCCAATTGTCGTCACTGTATTCGGCAGTGTAATACCCTCTAAGGAAGAACATTCGGAAAAGGCATAGTTACCGATGGTTGTAAGTTGACTTTTTTCTGTTCCAAAAGTCACCGTTTTAAGCTGCGTACATCCGGAAAAGGCATACGAGCCTAACTTTTGAAGACGATCCGGCAGCGTCACTTCAGTCAACGCCGTACAATTGGCAAAAGCATCACTGTGGTTAAAAGATTCCTCAAAAGTTAAAGTAGCGTTGCTTCCGTTGTCCTCAAACGTCACGGTCTGCAGATGTTTACAGCCGTTGAACGCATTGACTCCCATACTTGTCACCGATGCCGGAATCGTCAGATCCACATAATGCGGCACCCCGTCATCGTCCGTATAGCTGAACGCATTTTGAAAAGCACTGTTCCCGATTTTTGTTAATCCAGCAGGAAACGTAACTCCCGTCAGATTTTGCTTGTCTTTAAATACCTTAGCGCCGATCTCCGTAACCTCATTCGGGATCTCGATATCACCGCCCGGGCCGTTATAAGCTGTCAGTATCCCATCATTTACTGTAAAATCACCGTTTGACGCGGCTAACAATGCAATACTGTTTTCGGACACACTCTCCGCTTCGTCAGTCTCTTCCGGGAGACTCT
>CANQIJ010000070.1 GCA_947624025.1 uncultured Lachnospiraceae bacterium
TGATCGGCTCAAACGGCCAGCCCTTCGAGATACAGATCAGGACCTATGAGATGCACAAGGCGGCGGAGTACGGTATCGCCGCCCACTGGAAATATAAGGAAGCGTCTGACGGTAAGAAGGTGGAGACGCAGGAGGAAGAGAAGTTAGTATGGCTCCGTCAGATATTGGAGTGGCAGCAGACTGCAGAGGATAACAGGGAATTTATGAATCTGTTAAAGAGCGATCTGGATCTGTTCTCTGACAGAGTATATTGTTTTACCCCTACGGGCGATGTGAAAAATCTGCCGGCGGGTTCCACGACGATCGATTTTGCCTACAGTGTGCATACGGCGGTAGGTAACCGGATGATCGGCGCCAGAGTCAACGGCAAGCTCGTGACGATAGACTATGAGATCAAAAACGGCGACCGCGTGGAGATCATGACGTCGCAGAATTCCAAGGGGCCCAGCCGCGACTGGCTCAACGTAGTTAAGAGTACGCAGGCAAAGAACAAGATCAACCAGTGGTTCAAGCATGAGTTAAAGGAAGACAATATCCTTAAGGGCAAGGAGCTGGCAGCCAGCTACTGCAAGGCAAAAAGCATCAATATGGCTGATATCCTGATTCCTAAGTATCAGGATGCCGTCATGAAGAAATACGGCTTTCAGGACTGGGATTCGGTATTGGCGGCCATCGGACACGGCGGACTCAAGGAAGGCCAGGTCATCAACCGTATGCAGGAGATGTACGAGAATGACCATAAGCGGGAGATGACGGATGCGGAGGTCATGGCGGAGGTGGAAGAGAACGCGCAGGCCGGCCGCAGCAAGGAGCGAAAGGGAACGAGCGGTATCGTTGTCAAGGGAGTTCACGATGTGGCGGTGCGTTTCTCCAAGTGCTGCAGTCCTGTGCCCGGAGATGAGATCGTTGGTTTTGTCACGAGGGGCAGGGGAATATCGATCCACCGGACGGACTGTCTTAATATCATGAATCTTCCGGAGATCGACAGGAACCGCCTGATCGATGCGGAGTGGCAGCAGACGGAGGAAGCGGAAGGTAAATATCTGGTGGAGATCGGTATTTTTGCCAATAACAGGAGCGGCCTTCTGGCGGATCTTTCCAAGACGTTCACCGAGAAAGGGATCGATATCCTGTCGCTTAACACAAGAGTCAGCAAGCAGGGGACGGCAACGATCATGGTCAGCTTCGAGATCGGCGGCAGGGAAGAACTGCAGCGTATCATCGACAGGATCAGGACGATAGAGAGCGTCATTGATATAGAGAGGACCACGGGCTGACCGGAATGGCAGGACGGTTCTGTCATCGTCAGATCTGTGGAAATTATGGATAAAGGAGCGGGTTATGCCGGATTTGAAGATAGGAAGGCTGATGCTTGGCATCTGTCAGACAAATTGTTATTTCGTGTATCCGGAGGGTACGGGTGATGTGATCTTTTTCGACCCGGCGGACAGGGGCGACTATATCTATGAGACCCTGAAGGAGAAGGGGTTTCATGTGAAAGGCATCCTTTTGACCCACGGGCACTTCGATCATATCTGGGGAGTCAATAAGCTGCGTGAGCTGTCGGGAGCGCCGGTCTATGCCTGTGAGGCGGAAAAAGCGCTGTGTGAGGACGCTGCGCTGAACGTGTCCGCCCAGGCGGGAAGAGCCGATACGGTCATTGCCGACCGTTATCTGAAAGACGGCGAATCGATCACGATAGCGGGCATGACATGCAGGCTGATCGCTACGCCGGGGCACACAGCCGGAAGCTGCTGTTACTATTTTGAGGAAGCGGGCATCCTGATCGCGGGCGATACGCTTTTTCAGGAATCGGTGGGCAGGACCGATCTTCCGACGGGCAGTATGAGCGACATCGTCCGCTCCATTAAAGACAGATTGTTTGTCCTGCCGGACAGTGTCAGAGTTTATCCCGGTCACGGCGATATCACGACCATCGGCGATGAAAAGAAATATAATCCTTTTGTACAGTAAAGGACTGCGGCGGTCTGCCGGGTCATTTATGCGATAGTGGAAGGCGGTCTCGGCCGCCTTTATCTGTGAGGTTTACATAACATGGACGACATGAATCAGATGAACGGTGCGAACATAAAGAACGGATGCAGAGTCCTGAACAGGGATCTCATCAAGTATATTGCCATGTTTACGATGGCGCTCAATCATATTGCAGGTGCGGGACTGGTGCCTTACGCGGAAGGGACGCGGTTTTTGAATCTGCTGTTTACAGGGATCGGATATTTTACGGCGATCACGATGTGCTATTTTCTGGTGGAGGGCTATGAGTATACGCGGTCTAAGAGAAACTACGCCATAAGACTTCTTTTGGCGGCGCTGATCTCGCAGTTTCCTTTTTCTTATGCGCTGCCCTTCGGCTCCTACAATATGCTCTTTACGCTGTTCTTGTGTTTCCTGATCCTGGTAGTGCAGGAGAAGGTTACCAATACGGCGTTAAGAAGGATCCTGACCTTTCTGCTCATACTCGCCTCGCTTCCCTGTGACTGGCCGCTCCTTGCGCCAATCTTTACGGTCATGTTTGCACACAGCAGAGGTAACAGGAAGAAAATGTGGCGGTCTTATCTGATCGCGTATGCGATGTTTGCGGTCATAACGTATCTGTCGAACCAGGAGGTATACGAGCTTGCCTTCCCGGTCCTGACAGCGGCGCTGGAGGGCCTTCCGCTTTTGCTTTCCGGAGTTGTGATCCTGTACTTTTACAACGGAAAGCGGGCGGAGCATGGAAAAAAATTTTCGCAGTGGTTCTTCTATCTGTTCTATCCGCTGCATCTACTGGTCATCGGACTGATCGCTCACGGCGTCATACCGCTGTAAGAACGGTAGTGTATGCGCGGAGAATTGAGCTGTCGGCTCCACGAAACGCAGGGCGGAGTGCGCTGCACCATTGCATAGGACAGAACGGTAAGGCGGAGAATGGCGGATGGACGATAACAATTCCTACAAGAACAGACGATCACAGATCCGGGAGCTGGCCGCGCAGGTCATGGGGCTTGCCCGCGACGGTATTCTGATCAATATGCGTTTTCTGGATGTGGCGCTTTCCCGGCTTAAGACGGAGTGCAGGGAGGACACAGGTGCGCAGCTTTATGACGGTGCGGAACTGTATTATGACCCGGTGCTTCTGCTGAGGCGGTATAAGCT
This sequence comes from uncultured Lachnospiraceae bacterium, assembly GCA_947624025.1. Lineage (GTDB taxonomy): Bacteria > Bacillota > Clostridia > Lachnospirales > Lachnospiraceae > UBA3282. The sequence continues at coordinate 3,157 of CANQIJ010000070.1, forward strand.
GATGCCGAACTATGCCGCGCACCTGTATCTGCACACGCTTCTGCACTGTATTTTTTATCATGCCTTTCGGACGGAGAAGCTGCACAGACAATATTGGAACATGGCGACGGATATCGCGGTGGAAGCGGTCATTCTTGACATGGATCTGCCTGTCGGCAGGATGCCCTCCGACAGTGCGCTGCGAAACCGTTTGGAGCTGCTTGATAAGCAGGCGGGCGCTCTTACGGCGGAGAGGATATATAGGCATTTCTGCATAGAAGAACCGTCGGAGAAGGCGTCGGAGGAATGGTATAAGCTGTGCCATTATGATGAACATATCTATTGGGACAGAAAAGAAGAGCTGGAATTGCCGCAGGCACAGTGGCGTAAGATCAGCGAGCGGATCAAGGCGGACCTGAAGAGCTTCAGCAAAGACAAGAACAGCGGCGCAGGCATGGAACAGAACCTGAAGGAAGCCACCAGAGAGCGCTGCGATTATACCGATTTCCTGCGCAGGTTTATGGTAAGGGGCGAAGCGGTGCAGGTCAATGACGATGAATTTGACTATATCTATTACACATACGGACTCGACACCTACGGCAATATGCCGCTGATCGAGCCTTTGGAGTATAAGGACAGCAACAAGATCAGGGATTTCGTGATCGCGATCGATACGTCGGCGTCCTGCCGGGGCAGGGTCGTGCAGTCTTTTTTACAGAAGACATACAATATCATGCAGGCGCAGGAGAATTTTTTTACGAAGATAAACGTACACATCATACAGTGTGACAGCGAGATCAGACAGGACATCAAGATCACGGAGCGAAAGGAGTTCGACGCCTTCATGGAGAGCGGCAGGCTGACGGGATTCGGATCCACGGATTTCAGGCCCGTTTTTGAATATGTGGATGAGCTGTGCCGGGCGAAGGAGTTCGAGGATCTGAAAGGACTGATCTATTTTACGGATGGGTATGGCATCTATCCGGAACAGATGCCGGACTATGATGTGGCGTTTCTGTTCCTGAACGATGATGAGAATGCCCCGAAAGTACCGCCGTGGGCGATCAGGATCGTCCTGGATGAAGAAGATCTGGAGGAAAATGCGGACGCGGAGGTATCCGGGCGGACGCTGTAAAACAGAGAATTATGAATATTAAAGAAGCGAAGGATTATATTAAGGATTCCGTGAGGATCTATCTGAAAAAGGATGATGAGGGAGAATACCGTATCCCGATCGTAAGGCAGCGGCCGATTTTTCTGCTCGGCGCGCCGGGTATCGGTAAGACGGCCGTGATGGAGCAGATCGCACAGGAGCTTCAGATCGCGCTTGTGTCTTATTCCATGACGCATCACACGAGACAGTCTGCACTGGGGCTTCCCTATATCATGCACAAGGAGTATGAAGGGCAGACTTACGATGTGACGGAGTATACGATGAGCGAGATCATAGCCTCCATCTATGATGTAATGGCGGCAAGCGGCATCAAGGAGGGGATCCTTTTTCTCGATGAGATCAACTGTGTGTCGGAGACGCTGGCGCCATCCATGCTGCAGTTTCTGCAGTACAAGGTATTCGGAAGACACCGCGTACCCGACGGGTGGGTCATTGTGACTGCGGGAAATCCGCCGGAGTACAATAAATCCGTCCGTGAGTTTGATGTGGTGACTCTTGACCGGTTGAAGATACTGGAGGTGGAAGCCGATTACGGCGTGTGGAAAGAGTACGCCGCACAGAGGGGCGTCCATACGGCGATCCTGAATTATCTCGATATGAAGAAGGACGATTTCTATCAGGTGGAGACAACGGTGCGCGGCAGAAATTATATTACCGCACGGGGATGGGAAGATCTGTCCGAAATGCTCAAGCTCTATGAGGAAGATAAGATTCCCGTAGAAGAGACGCTTGTGGGGCAGTATATACGCAGCGACCGCGTCGTCAGGGAATTTACGGCTTACTATGACCTGTATCAGAAATACAAGAACGATTATAATGCAGATGAGATCCTGGAAGGGGTTGTCGGCGAACAGACAAAGGATAAGGCGCGGAAGGCGGATTTTGACGAGAGACTTTCGCTCATGGGAATACTTATCAGCAGGATACAGCAGGATATCAGGGACAATATGCTCGGGGCGGAGACGCTGGGCGAGCTGATGAATCCTCTCAGGGCGCTGAAGGCGAAGGCCGAAGCGGGCGCGGGCATGGAAGAGCTGGCAGCTATGGCCGGGCAGCAGTCGGAGGCAAGGCAGAAGGCTATGGATGCGCTGCAGACGGCGGGCTCCCTGTCGGAACGGGAAAAGCGCAAGAGCAGATATATTGTCAGGTTCCTTGCCGACTGTGAGAAGCTCGTGCGCCTTGGCGATACCGGAGACGGCGGAGATCTCTTCGCATCGGTTAGAGACAAGTACGATGCGTGTGTGGCTGCCTATAAAGAGGATACGGGTGCGGTGAAGGATAAGCTGCATTGCCTTTTCCGGTTCGTGGAGGATACCTTCGGCTCCGGCAACGAAATGCTGCTGCTTATGACGGAGTGTACCGTACAGGCGGATTGCGCAAGGTTCATTGGCACATACGGCTGTGAGGATTATGAACGCCACAACGAAGAGATGATGCTGACGGAGCGCAATACCGGGCTGCTTAAGAAGATAGAAGCGCTGGAGTTATGACATGGGCGTTGGGATCAAACTAAAAGAACTGGATACAGACCGGGGGACTCTTCAGATCCGTATACGGGAGCAGGGCGTTGAGATCGCAGGCTACCGTGGCAAAGACACGGAGCTGGTCATCCCGCAGACGATCGACGGCGGAAATGTGACCGGTATCGGCAAAAAAGCTTTTTTGAGCAATAAAATGCTGGAGCGGATCTCGCTGCCCGAAACGGTTACGCGGATCGATGACTGGGCGTTTGCATACTGTGCAAAGCTGCGCAGCATCATACTTCCCTATCGCCGGATGGAGTGCGGACAGGGTATTTTTAAGGACTGCCCGGCGTTAGAGCAGATCATGGATGACCGGGCGGATGTTCAGGACAAAAAGACTGTTGACGTCGCCCGGATGCTTGCGGCTGCTGTGGGGAGCCTGGATGCATTTTATCTCTTTGATCTTGAGAATGCAGGCAGCGCGGAATGGCTGGCCAAATGGGACAGCAGGATGATGTCGGTCATGGAAAGGGACGATGCGGAGGGCTTCTCCAGGATGCTTTTGTGCGGTGAGGAGGATTATGGCAGCAGGGAGAATGATCCCGATTATTATACGGAGCAGCGCAGGAAGGAAAAAGTGAGGATCGCGATGCTCAGGCTGATGCATGACTACCGGCTGGAAGCTCCCATGCGCTCCCGGCTGCAGGAGTATCTTCTGGCCCATGTCAAAGGAAAGGAAACGGAAGAAACGTGGACGGTCATTCTCGAAGAGCATGGCGATGACCTGAAATACTATCAGTTTCTGACAGAGCTTGGCGGCGTCAGCGCGGATAACTTCCAGCCGATGATGGAGGATATGGGCGAGCGCCACACGGAGATGAAGGCATACCTGATGAAATATCATGGAGCGCAGAGAACCCTGGAAAATGCTTTTGCGGCGTTCGAACTGTGAGACAGGGCACTTTGCGGGGCGAAAATTTACTGTTGCGCGAATCTGATTTGTGTGATATTATTAAATCTGCATGACATTAGGAGGTGTGGAAATGGGTGCACTTAGAATTGTTTTGACTGTTATTTTTATATTGATCTGTATTGCGCTTGTCATATTGGTATTGATGCAGGAAGGCAAGACGGCCGGGCTTGGCGCGGTAAGCGGCGCGGCTGAGACATATTGGGGTAAGAACAAAGGACGTTCCATGGAGAGTAAGCTCGTGAAGTTCACGACCGGCCTGGCGGTGGGTTTTCTGCTTCTGGCGGTTATTCTGAATCTGAACATTTTTTAATGCTGACATCCCTATATGATTACATTGCGAAGCAAGCCGCACGGCTTGCTTCGTTTGCGAATAAGATATCTGCCTGAGCGGGAATGATAACAGACGGTGACAGACATGATGCGGGAAGAAAACGAACGGTTTGAGAAACGGAAAAATTTAATATGCGAACTGCTGGAGGACGATCTGTATGTGCCGATGAAGGAAAAGGAGCTTGCCGCCTTTATGCAGGTGCCCCGCGAGGAAAGGGATATGTTCCGCGAGGTGCTCCGAACGCTTGTGGCGGAGGGCCGGGTCCAGGTGACCGCGAAGGGCAAATATATCAAGGACGCGGGCGAGCTGCTCACCGGGACGTTCATCAGTAATGCCCGGGGATTTGGATTCGTGGAGATCGAGGGGAGACAGGAGGACCTGTATATCCCCGAGGGTAAGACGGGGAACGCTTTTTATATGGATAAGGTCCGGGTCAGGCCCGTGCGGGGTCAGCGGGGCAAACGTCAGGAAGCGGAAGTCGTCGCCATCCTGGAGCACGGCATGAAGCAGATCGTGGGCACTTATGACCATGCCGGCAATTTTGGCTTTGTCATTCCTGACAACGGGAAGATCGGAACCGACGTCTTTGTCCCGAAGGAGCGTTCTAAGGGTGCGGTGACCGGGCATAAAGTAGTGGTGGAGCTTACCTCTTACGGTGATGACAAACACAGGCCGGAAGGTAAAGTGGTAGAGATACTGGGACACGCGAACGATCCCGGCGTTGACATCATGTCTGTCGTGAGAGCCTACGGTCTTCCCACCGAGTTTGGCGAGAAAGTGATGAATCAGGCGCAGCGTGTGCCGGAAGAAGTGCTTGAGCAGGATAAAAACGGCCGGATGGATCTCAGAGATCTGCAGATGGTGACGATAGACGGTGAGGATGCCAAGGATCTGGACGATGCGGTGAGCCTGTACCGGGATGATGCTGGCTTGTATCATCTGGGCGTTCATATCGCCGATGTGAGCAACTATGTACAGGAGAACTCCGCTCTGGACTGGGAGGCGTTGGAGCGCGGTACAAGCGTATATCTGGTGGACCGGGTGATCCCCATGCTGCCGCACAGACTCTCGAACGGGATCTGTTCTTTGAATGAAGGAGTGGACAGACTGGCGCTGAGCTGCCTTATGACCATCAACGATAAAGGCGAGGTGACGGATTATCAGATCGCGGAGACGCTGATCCGTGTGGACCGCAGGATGTCCTATACCTCCGTGAAAAAGATACTTGCAGACAAGGACGAGGACGAGCGGCAGAAATATGGAGCTTTCGTGCCGATGTTTGAACAAATGGAGGAATTGGCGGCAATACTCAGAAGGAAAAGGCATAAACGCGGTTCGATAGATTTTGATTTTGCGGAGAGTAAGATCCTGTTGGACCCCAATGGGCGTCCCATCGATATCAGGCCTTATGAGCGAAATGTGGCGACCAGGATCATAGAGGATTTTATGCTGATCGCGAATGAGACGGTGGCGCAGCATTTTTTCTGGATGGAGCTCCCGTTTATCTACCGCACCCATGAAAAGCCCGATCCGGAAAAGATCAGGAAGCTGTCGGCGTTTATCCATAATTTCGGGTACTATATCAAGCTGACGGGCGAGGAAGTGCATCCCAAGGAGCTGCAGAAGCTGCTCGACAAGATCGCGGACACCGAGGAAGAAACGCTCATCAGCAGACTGACGCTGCGCAGCATGAAACAGGCAAAATATACGGTGGACTGTACAGGGCATTTTGGACTGGCGTGTCAGTATTACTGCCATTTTACATCGCCGATCAGGCGTTATCCCGATCTGCAGATACACCGTATCATCAAGGAGCAACTGCGCGGCAGGTTAAAAGAGGAGCGGATCAAGCATTACGAAGAGAGACTGCCTGAAGTGGCGAGCCATTCTTCCAAAATGGAGCGGCGCGCAGACGAGGCGGAGCGCGAGACCGATAAGCTGAAGAAAGCCCAGTATATGGAAGAACGGATCGGCGAGGTCTACGAGGGTGTGATCTCGGGCATTACCCAGTGGGGCATCTATGTGGAGCTGCCGAATACAGTGGAGGGCCTGATCCATGTGTCCGCGCTGCCCGGCGATTATTTCTATTACGATGAGAATTCCTATGAGATGGTGGGACGCGATACGGGCATCGCCTATAAACTGGGAGAACGCATTGCGATACGGGTCAAAAGCGTTGACAGACTGACGCGCACGGTTGATTTTGAACTGTATGAGGAAGAACAGCCCGAAGCGTGAGAAGCGCTGACGGTGAAACAGGGTGGAGGCAAACATCCCGGCGGCATACGGCGCGTGAAAATATGCCGCGCGAAGGAAGGTGACAGTATGGCGAAGGAAGCCATGAAGCTGGTGGCGAACAACAAAAAGGCATACCATGATTTTTTTATAGAAGATAAATATGAGGCGGGACTGGAGCTCCACGGCACGGAGGTGAAATCGCTGCGCATGGGAAAATGCAGCATCAAAGAAGCCTTCGTGCGGATCGAGAACGGGGAGGCTTATGTATACGGCATGAATATCAGCCCCTATGAAAAAGGAAATATATTCAATAAGGATCCGCTCCGTGTGCGTAAGCTCCTGCTCCACAAGTACGAGATCGGAAAGCTGTCGGGCAGAATGGCGGAGCAGGGCTATACCGTCGTTCCCCTGCAGGTCTACTTTAAGGATGGCAGAGCCAAGATAGAGATAGGACTTGCAAAAGGTAAAAAGCTCTATGACAAGCGGCAGGATATCGCCAAAAAGGATCTGCGCAGAGAGCATGAGCGGGACTTTAAGATCAAGAATCTCTAACGTATGCGGGATGATGGAATCTGCCGGTGAATATCATGGCAGGGAACTGTTTGGTGGATTTGTTTCCGGAAAAATATTGACCGGAACGGCGTCTTATGCCATACTATAGATGAGCATAGGAATAGGATCTTGCGGTGCGCGGATCCGCTTTATGCCGTTTGCATATCATAAGGGCCAGTCAAGGTTTCGACAGGGGTCTTGCAGCTGGAGAAGCTATCCGCAGGCGATGCGTCAAATCGCAAACCTAAATATAAACGCTGAAGATAATTTAGCATACGCTGCCTAAGGGCAGCTGTCCGCCTTAGTGCACCTACACATTAAGAACCGGGCATCGACTATGTAGGAAACGACGCAGGTGACGCCTCTGCCCTGCGGGCGTATCAGAGGCTACTGAGCATATCGGGGTGTCTGTCTCCTGATATGCGAGGGAATGTGGAGCGATCCGAAATGACTGACTATGATAGTAGAAGGACAGGGAATGGGCTTTTGGACACGGGTTCGACTCCCGTCTGGTCCACTACAGCACGAACGGTCGAACACCGTCCAAATCCGCAGTATTGCGGTATTGAAACATGAGTTTGGCATCATGCTTGATACATCGGGGTATGATGCCGGGGCGGTGGGTTCCAATGGCTATCCATTTACCTATGAACTTCTGTTTCTGCCGGAAGACCAGGGTATCACACCGGAAGAGTTAAATGAAAGGGCAACCTTCAAAACAGCATATCTGCAATTTCGCGGAGCCGTTGGGCGGTCTGTTCGTAGGTTACATGATCTGAGATCAGAGTTTTTGTTATGCTTTCATAGTCTTGCCTGTAAAATTCATTGTCCAGAAATTCATATATAAGTGCTTTTATATTAACATTCGGTTGTGCGGAGGGACAGATGGACAGATGTGAGCGGTGTTCACGAACCTGGCTGATCAGTTCCTTAAAAGTATCGTCAAATGTGACGACGGGATAAAGTTTATAGATGTCATAAAGATGGCGTGAAAACCGTTTTGTTTTTTTGTCCATGTAATAGTCGCAGAGCGCATAGATTTTATCAATGAATGTCCTGCTGACAGACTGCACCTGCATCCGAAATGGGGCAAGCCCATATTGTGTTTCCAGTTCCGGCATATCGTTATGAAGCGACTCAAAAAGAATGGAACTGACTTCCTGTTCTTCAGTCGGGAAGGAATAGGAAATGAGCGCCGTTTCCAGCTTGATTCCGGGAAGAATGCTTTCTATGGGATATTCCGTTACCGGCTGGTACTGGAACAGGTAATAATTGTAATCTTTGTCGCTTTCGATAGCATC
>CANQIJ010000071.1 GCA_947624025.1 uncultured Lachnospiraceae bacterium
CCCAGCCAGTCCACATACACATTGTTCTCCAGGCCGCGCATATACGCTCCCTGATACACCGACGTCCAGAAGGAAGATTTATGGTCGTCCGTGATCATGACGTAGTATCTGTCATAAACCGTGTCCTCCGCGGTGTCCACGCTCCTGCCGTAACCGTTGTAGAAGCGCAGTACCGCAGCGACCGTGCCGACGGTAAGCGCCATACACGCCACGGTCAGCATAAGCGGCCACAGATACGGTCTTCCCGCTGTGCCGGTCCCCTCTTCACTTGTCCGAACCGCTTTTTTTCTTTTACCCAAACCGCATACGTCCTTTCTGCGTTCCAATCTCTGCGCTGCGTTATCTACAGCCGGATCTCCTGATCAAGCTTAAAGGAATAGATGAGCTTCTCGGTGCCCTGATACCCGAACGCCTGCTCCAGCGCCTCCGCATAATAATCAAGCTGCACATGATACCGCCTGACCAGCTCCTGCGCCTCGTCTACGGCGTCCGTCTTGTAGTCGAGCAGCACATACCGTCCGTCCTCCTCAAAGAAAACATCGATGATCCCCTGTATGAGCACTGTTTCGCTGTCGGGGAACTCACGGTCCAGCCGGTTCGCCGGAAGTCCCAGCACGAAAGGCTGCTCCTTGTACAGTCTGCCCCTTCTGGCCGCCTCGCCCATCCTGGCCGCCGTTTCACCCGTCAGGAACCTGACGATCTTCGGGAGAGAGACCACCGCATAATAGTCCTCCGACAGCCTTCCTGTGCGCCTCATTTCCGCGATCTGCTCCTCCAGCAGCGCCGCGGTATCCTCTTTACTTCTATTGACTTTCTTAGTCAATTTAGTGAAATCAAACAATTCCATCACCTTATGGAACGCACTGCCTCGCATGGAACCGCTGACACTCTCGTTTTTTTCTATAAAGGCGGGCAGATAGGGAACCACGGCTTCCTCCTCGTACAGCTTGAAGGAAAAGTCGGTTTCTTCCTGCATTCCGGCCATCTTCAATTCCGACACGGTTGTCTTTGTGTACAGATTTTTCAGATTCCCGTGCGGATACTGATAGGCAAAATTTTCTGACACATGCGTCATAAAATCATTGTCCGTATCGGTCAGCCTGTCGGACAGGATCAGTCTGCGCTTTGCCCCCTCCAGGCGCACAGCCTCTTCCAGTTTGTCCTCCACGGTTTTCTCCCAGCCGGACAGGGTCACGCGGATATTCATATCGCGCCCGTACAGCGCTCCGCCGGGTTCGACCGGCAGCCCGCATTCTTCATACAACCCGTCCATACAGCGGTTTCTGGCCAAAGCCGCCAGGATCAGCGCAAGAAAGCTGCCCGCGCCGAGCAATACATCATAGGGCAGAAGCACCCGCTCCTGCCGCCTCAGGGTCCAAAGAGAGGCGGCCGTCCTGTCCGGAGCTTTCAGGATTCCCGTCAGGATCAGCTTTTCCTTTGCTCTGGTCATCGCCACATACAATACGCGCATCTCTTCCGCGAGATCATCGACCTTAAGCTTCTGTGCGATCGCATTTTTGCGCAGATCGCTGCGCCGGATGCGCATCACGGGATCGACATGGTCCACGCCTATCCCCGCGTCCAGATCAAGAACCAGGGGACCGTTGATATCCCGCGTCTGAAATCCTCTGGCAAGTCCCGACACGAAACAGACGGGGAACTCCAGGCCCTTGCTCTTGTGGATGCTCATGATGCGCACGACGTCCGCATTTTCATCCTGCAGGGGCGCTTCCCCATAATCAATCTCATATTTTTCAAGCTGCTCGATATAGCGCAGGAAATGATACAGTCCAAAATAGCTCGTCCGCTCATAATCGGCTGCCTTGACAAGCAGCATCTCCACATTGGCGCGCCGCTTATTCCCTTCCGGCTTCACCGCCACATAGTGCAGATAATCCGTATCTCTCAGGATCGTCTGCAGAAGCTCCTGAACGGAAAGATAAGTCGACAGCTCGCGGTAATGCCCGATCCGCTTTAGGAATCCGTCTATCTTTCCGGCAAGCTCATCCGGCACGGCGCAGGACTCCGGCTGCGCCGCCCGCTCCCCCGCCGCGGACCCGGCACACGCACTGAGCGCGTCATAGAGATATTGTTTCTTCGGGTACGCCGCCCTGACCAACGCGATCTCTTCCTCCGTGAATCCGCCCAGATAGGCATGCAGCACACCGTACAGCGGAATATCCTGCAGAGGATTGTCCAACACCCTCAGAAAATGGAGCAGCTCCTGTACCTCGCCCGCTTCGAAATATCCGGTGCGGGAAGTCACATGAACGGGGATCCCCTCTTCCTCCAGCACCTTTTTAAAAACCTCATCCCACCCGCTTAAGGTCCGCAGCAGGATCACGATATCGCGGTAGGACAGCGGCTTAAGCTCTCCGCTCGCCCGATCCGTCACCTTGAAGGTCCTCATCATTTCCTTGATCCTGGCCGCGACGCCGTACGCCTCCTGTTCCCTTGCCGACAGCTCTTCCGGCTTTTCATCCGTCCGAAACAGCAAAAGCTCCGTATCGTTCGCCGAAGCATCCGGCTGTGCGCCCCGGCGTCCGTCCTGCTCTCCCTGCGCCTGCTCCGGGTAGACCGCCCCCTCGTGGAGCGCCGCCAGATCGTCATATACGATGCCCCCGATCTCTTTTCCCATGATCTGCTCAAACACGGTATTGACACTGTTTAACACCTGTCTGCGGCTCCGGAAGTTCTGGTGCAGGTCGATCCTTTCCGCCGTCATCCGGCCAGACGAGTCCCCGTCCGGGCTTTTGTCCGCCGTTTTCTCTGCGCTCTGCCGTCCGTACGCCTCGTATTTTTCCAGAAAAAGCTCCGGCCTCGCAAGACGGAATTTGTAGATGCTCTGCTTCACATCGCCTACCATAAAACGGTTGAACCGTCCCTCCTGCTCCCCGGAGATACAGGAGAGGATGTATTCCTGGACAAGATTACTGTCCTGATACTCGTCTATGAGTATCTCGTGAAAATAACTCCGGTATTCGAGCGCCGTCTGCGTCGGCACACACTTCCCGTCTTCGTCGGTCGTTGTCAGAACGGACAGGGCGAAATGCTCAATATCATCGAAATCAACTATGTTTTTATCACGCTTCCTGCCGTCATATGCCTTTTTAAAGGCAAGCGTCAGATCGACAAGCGCCGATACCGCAGCGTCACACGCCTCCATGTGCCGCAGGAGCCGTTCTTTTTCTTCAAAGAAAAACCTCTGCCGGATATCGCCAAGACAATCTTTGACCTCGGTACGGATCTTCTTAACGGTCTCTCTTTTGACGGCGCTTACCGTGTCGTCTTTTCTGGAGGGCAGCCGTTCGAATGCAAGCGCCCCCAAGGCGGTATACATCGCGTCATACCCCTGCGCGCATTTTGTTCCAAGCGCCCGGACCGACGCAAGCTCACGTTCCAGCGTCTCCCCATACATATACGGTCCGTCGGGCTCCTGCGCCATATCCAGGGCCGCAGCCAGCTTCTCTTCACAGCCCTCCAGCACAAGTCCGACCCTCCGCAGCATATCCGCCACCCACGGAATATGCTCAAAGGCAGCCTGTCCATCCTGAGCCGGGATGTGATAATCGCGCTTCCGTTCCGTCAGCCACTGTTCGGGAAACGGCGTACTCATGGCAAAGTCATAGAGTCTGTGCACGATGTCCTCCACCGCACTGTCCCTGCTGCCCGTGCTGAAATATTCCATGCAGCTTAGAAACGCCGGATCGCCGGACGCATAGCGATCCTCCAGCACCGCCGCCATCACATCCTGCTTCAGCAGCTTATCCTCCCCTTCCTCAACGATGCGGAATCCCGGATCCAGCCCTATCGTGTGAAACTGATTGCGGAGCACGAAGAGGCAGAAGCTGTCTATCGTCGTGATCTTTGCGTTGAGCATCAGGGCGTTCTGTCTCTGCAGATGCTCGTTTTCGGGATCGGACGCCAGCCTGTCCGCCAGCGCATCGCCGATCCGCTCCCTCATCTCGGCGGCGGCGGCATTCGTGAAGGTCACCACCAACAGCCTGTCTATATCCACGGGGTGTTCCCGATCGCTCACCATCTTCACGATGCGCTCGGTAAGCACCGCCGTCTTGCCCGAGCCTGCGGCAGCGGACACGAGCAGATTACGCCCTCTCGCGTCAATGATATACTGTTGTCTGTCTGTAAAAGAAATACTCATGGCGATCCTCTCCCGCGGCGTCACCGCTGCTGTCCGGACATCTCATCGCGCATCCGCGCCATCGCCTCATCCGCGCTCATTTTAGGAAGTCTGCGTATCCGGTAGCCTTCCGTCCTCCCGTCATAGCCGCACACATTTTTGTAGGCGCAGTATGTACAGGTTCGTATCCCGTTCTGCTCACAGGGATTGACCGATATGGTTCCCGCTAATATCTCATTTCCGATCTGGCGGATCTTATGGTTTACATAACTCGATATCGTTCCCATATCCTCTTCGCTTATGACACTTGAATAAGCAGAAAAGCTCCCATCCTTTTTCCGCTCCAGAGGCAGAATATCGGATTTTACCGTAAACTCTCCGTCCAATAATCTGACAGCATTGTCATTTTCATTGACCAGTCCGGTCATCTTAAGCTCTCCAAGCAGCTTCTCCCGGATCTCCTCCGGCGTCATATTACCGTCATCCTCCACCACCGGATCATCGATGTGATAGTACAGCATTGCCGCCGGCACGATCCTTTTATCGGGGTGCTTCTTCTGCTCCATCTCCACAGCCGCATTCATGTAGACGACGAGCTGCAGCTGCAGGCCATAGTACAGCGCCGCCAGATCAAACTTACGGTTCCCCGATTTGTAATCGATCACCTTGACATAGACCGTATCGTTGTCTTCACACGTATCCACCCTGTCGATACGGCCGCGCAGACGCATTTTCTCCTGATCGTTCAACGCGATATTGAGCGTATCCAGATCGTCTGTCACAGAGAAGGACATCTCGAAGCGTTCCGGGACAAAAGCGCCCTTTCGCAGCTGTGTCTGCAAGGTCACGACCGTATGCGTCAGGATCCTCGTTATCCTTTTTACGAGATATCTGTTGCGGGCGCTGCTGTACAGGATCGTCCCGCCGTAAGACGCCGCGTATTCGTCCACGATCTCGGCCACCATCCGGCCCGCTTCCTCTTTCGGGAAATCAAACCACGTATAGCCGTTTTCTTCCAGCTTACCGGGAAAGAGCTCCAGCACACTGTGAAAAACATTTCCCATATCCACATTCTCAAAGCTGTAGTCTCCCCGCTCCTTCAGCGCAAGCCCGTACTGCAGAAAATGCGCATAGGCACACGCCGCATACCGTTCCAGACGGCTGACACTGTTGCGCAGGACAGCTCCGTAGAGCGCGCGGGTCACCATCCCGGACAGCGGCGTCTCCCGGTAGCTCCAGAAGGCGGCTCTGACCAGACTGTCCACCGTATCCCGGTACTGCGGCATATTCTGATAAATATGATAAAAGGAATACAGCTGCCGCGCCGATCCCCCGGACATTCTCCCGGCCGCATACTCCCGCAGCAGATCAGCCATGACGCCGATCCCGTCCGCGCCGCAGACGATCTGCCGCTCCGCCAAGAAAGCTTCCGGGAACTCGGGCTTAAGGGACGGATACATTTTGCGCACCAGCTCGATCAGATAGGCGGGACGCAGGCTGTGTCCGTTGTTATCCACTTTTGCATAGGACAGATATAACTGTTCGGAAGGCTTGGTCATATTCAGATACAGGTACAGTCTCTGAATGTACATCTGCTGCCTGGGCGTCGGGGCAAGCTCCAGCCCGGACTCCTGCAAAAATTCCCTGTCAATATCCGAAATAATGCCGCCCCGGTCCGTTCCTCCGGGAATATTGCCGTCATTGATCCCCAGAAAAAACAAGACCTTTACCTGCTTTAAACGGGTCCTCTCGATATCGCCGGCCAGAACGCGGTCCACATTCTGCGGGATCGTTCCCACGCTGATCTCGGCAAGCCCCGAATCCAGAATATCCGAGAACTCCTGAAGCTGCATTTCTTCCTCGGCCAGCAGGCTGTAGATCTGATCCAGCAGGTCTATCACAAGCACATAGATCTGCCCGTATTCCTTCGCTCTGGCCAGATCCCCCTCTTCCCGAAACCGCTGTTCATAATGCGCCAGCTTCTGCTGTAAACCGTTGCGGACAAGGAATTCATACAGCCCCCGCACCATGTCCCCCGCTGTATGCATCGGCGCAAGAAGCGGCGCAAGCTGCTCCATCAGCTTCTGACGCATCCCGTTGTATTGATCCAGGCGCAGCAGGGCGGCTTCCTCGCTCTCCGCATCCTCCTCCTTGTAGATAAAGAGGCTGTCCCATTTTTTCCGCGACCGGATCCCGAATCTGCGGACATAGTTCTCCAGTCGGTCCGTCTCCTGCGCCTCCAGTCCGGTCAGCCCGGTCCGCAGATAGTGAAACACCGATTCATAGCTGAAATCCCGGAGCACGATCTGAAGTGCGCTCCTGATATATTCGGCAAAAGGATTGCGCAGAATGCCTCGTGTGCGGTCCAGATAGATCGGTATATCAAATTTGGCGAACTCCTCCCCGACAATACTGCCGTATGCCTCCATATCGCCCGTCACCACCGCTATATCCCTGTAGTACAGGTTCTCCCCGTTCTTCCGGGCATCCGCAAGCAGCCTCCGGATGGCGATGCAGGTCTGGCGCACTTCCTCGCGGGGTGTGGAAGCCTCGCTCAGATGCAGGCAGCTGACCTCCCCTTCGTACACCTCTGACGGATAACGGAACAGGTTATGCTCCAGATGGGATAATTCGGGATTGTGCGCAAATCTCGGCAGGCTGCCGGTCTCCCCCGCGGCACACCGGACCGGCCGATCTTCCGCCACCTCTTCCAGCTGCGCACATCTTCTGATATCCGCCACGGTTTTTTTACTCAGATGGAACAGTCTGTGCTCCCCGTCCGGCTGATAGGGATCCTCCCTGTCGTCGATCGTCACCGTGACAATGACTTTCTTGACCAATCTGGTCAATTCCTGTATCACACGGTACTGCACCGGAGTAAACCCGGTAAAGCCGTCAAAAGCGATGACGCTGCCGCGGATGATCCCGGATTCCGGCAGAGCTTCCCGAAGCCTGTCCAGTGTTTCCTCCGTCGTGATAAACCTGTCATGGATATCCTCCAGAAAAGCCTGATAAAGCGTCGTAAGGTCCTTCAGCTTATAGTACAGGGCGCCCCTTTTTCTGGCGTATTCGGACAGCTTCTCCATCTCCCTGATGCCGATACCGTACTGCATAAATTCGGAAATGGCGGATTTTACCTCGTGGATATACCCGATCTGACGCAGATGCGAGCCCATGATATGCAGCCGATCCGCACACTGATACGCCACCTTGCGAAGCACCAGGCTCTTGCCCGTATCGTCTAAGACAGGCATATCCCCGGATCCCACTTCTTCCAGGATACGGTGGGCCAGCCTGCCGAAGCTTAAGACGTCTATATTCATAATAACATGGCGGGGATGCTCCGCCACCAGATCTGCCTGCGTCTGCATCGTGAACTGATCGGGCACGATCAGCAGATAATTGGTCTTAGGATCCTTCTGCGCCGCAGCGATAAGATCTTCATGAAGTTTTCTGCTCTTGCCGGAGCCGGATGCCCCGAAATAAAACTGAAGCGACACTGATATGCCTCCGATCATAGGATAAATCTATCATACACCTTTTTTCCTTTTTCAGCCACCGTCTTATTAAGATTCCCGGATTTTTGGCCGATATATTATAAATATCCGGTATATCTTATTGTCTGGACAATCTGCATGTCAGTCATCTTTTGTTGTGTATTTAGGGGAGGTTTCTTGTGAACATCGGTATTGTTTCTCATAATCTGATCGGTATGAACGCGGGCAGGATGCTCGATATAAACACCCGCAGCCGGGCGAAGACCATGGAAAAGCTTTCTTCCGGCTATCGGATCAACCGTGCCGCCGATGATGCGGCGGGACTTGCCATCTCGGAGACCATGCGCAGAATGATACGCGGTCTGACCCAGGGCACCGAAAATGCGCAGGACGGCATTTCCTGGGTACAGACAGGCGACGGCGCACTGGCAGAGGTGGATTCTGTCCTGCACAGGATGACGGAGCTCTCCGTCAAGGCGCTGAACGACACCTGGTCGGAAGAAGACAGGGCTCTGATGCAGACAGAATTTGAACAGCTGCAGAAGGAAGTGGACCGTCTCACGGACGAAGCCGTATTCAATGAACAGCACATTTTTGCGGATCACGTATACCCCTATTATCAGCTCGAGGGCAACAAGGTCTGGGAATATGACCAGATGCACTATGTACTCGACGGTCAGAACGATCTTACCTTTTCCTATCGGGAAACCCCCGACGCGGCGGTACAGACGGCGACCGTCACAGTTGCCGGAGGTCTGTATACCACCAAGGAGCTGATCGATGAGATCGACACGGCATTAGAGAACGCCGGACTCAAGGATCAGGGCTTCTCCCTCGAATACACGACAGGCGGCACCTGCAATTTCAATTATGACGGCGGCGCCAGTATCGACGGCCTGGAGGGCGGACTCTCCTATCTGCTGTACGATCTCTATGAAGGCGGCAGCATGGGCTCTCTGATCGGCACGACGCAGTATCTGTCCGAGAACGCCAGGCTGCCGATCCGGCAGGGTGTTAACGACCATATGGAATTCGATATCGAGAGCCTGGACGGCACGACACAGCACATAGCTCTCACGATCGCGGAGGGCAGCTATACGCGCAGCCAGCTCATCGATATGCTCAATGACAAGCTGAAGGACACCTCGGTCAAGGCTGTGGAATACGGCCTCGGCATCAAGCTGGAGAGTGACGACAGCATCATCACCGCCCTGAAGGGAAATATGTTCAAGGTCGATGACGCTTCCAAGGGCGAGACCGTCTTCACCTCTGTCTTCTATGACAATATCCGCTACGGCGAGGCTACCACCCACGCAGGCGTCCTGACAGGCGCCGCCGTTCTGGGGAACAATGCTGCGGACGAGGAACACAGATACTTCCATATCACTTCGGCCAACAACCGGCTGTCGGTGCAGGCCAACGGCAGCGACACCGTCACCGAGCTGCAGCTGGCGGAGGGCTATTACACGGCGGAGGAGATGCGCGATACGCTGAACCGGCTGTTTCGGGACAATGGGCTGGACCTGACCGCCGACACCTATTCCACGGGGTACGGCACTAGCATGTACAAAGGCCTGATCATCACTTCCAATATCAAGGGCGTCGAAAGCGATGTGGGGATCGACCACAACAGCAGCGCCTTCGACACGCTGTTTGTGACACGCCGCTATTGCACGACGCAGGAGAACGAGACGAAGACGAGAGACAGCCGGTCGGACGTCGGCGCCTATTACAGAGGCGGCAAAACCTTCAAGAACGATGACTGGCCTTTTACGATCGAGCAGGGGATCAACGACGCTTTCCAGCTCAATATAGACGGCAAGACCTTTCAGATCGTTCTGGCGGAGGGCTCCTATGATTCCGCGTCGGCCTTAAGCAGCGCTGTCAATGACGCTATCGCAGCTGCGGCGGCGCTTCTGACCGACCCGGACGACCGGTCGCTTCTGCAGAGCGTCTCCTCCTATGCGGAAAGCACGGGAAGCGGTTACAAGCTCGAGCTGGATACCGTCTCGAGGGCGACTAACTTAACCGTCTCCGCAGTCGCCGGCAACAAGGGGTACGCTGATCTCTTCACGACCTCCGTCACCTACAACCAGACCACGTCCGGGCGGGGAATCGGCAGCGCAACGACGAATACGCAGATAGATGACCCCCCCCCAGACATCACAGCCTCCAAGAGGCGCTTCGACATATATGTCAACGGTGCGGTGGAGACGATCTATATACCGCAGGGTCATTACAGCTCGAGACAGGATCTGCTCGATGAGATCAACAAGCAGCTGAAGCCGGCCTGGACCGAAGATGTGCCCAAGACCTTCTCCAGCGTCAATGCGCGCGGCTCCGGCGGCAGTGTGTCCAGAAGCGGCTCCGGCTATGAATCGTCACCCTCCCAGAGCTATTCCAGCGTAGGCGACAGCGATATCGGCCAGGGCTCGGCGGGCAGCGCCTTTAACAGAAACGTGGCGGCGCAGATCACGATCTCGCTGAGGGCGTCGGCGCCTTTTGCCATCAACGACAGCAACAATACGCTGGAGATCGAGATCAATAATGTCAAGAAGACGATCACGCTGGACAACGGCACATACAACAACTCGACGGACCTTAAAAATATGCTGCAGAAGAAGCTGGACGAGGCTTTCGGCACCGGCTTCGGCGGCGTGGATGTCTCTGCCACCTCCACCTCTCTGACCCTGAAAGCGCGTCTGACGGACAACGGCGTGGAACAGGACGGCAAGGGCACCAACATCAAATGCAATACCACCGACTCCAGCTTCCTGCGGGCGATGAACACCACCAGAACAGCGGCGTCGGTAAGGCTTGACAGCTATGCCCTCAGCAGCTCCAGCACGATCACCGGCAGCAACAATACTTTTAATTTCTCTTATAAGGAAAACGGCGGCGCCGAGAGACAGGTCAGCTTAACGCTTACCAACGGCACCTACACCAGAGCGCAGCTGCGCGATGAGATCAACAAGCAGCTGCAGGCACAGGGCATCGGCGTCACCGCGTCCTTAAGCGGCAATTATCTCCAGCTGACGACCAACGCCACGGGAAACGGCTGCTCCATCAGCTACGACTCCGCTTCGGGCGGCACCTGTGCGGACACGATATTCGCGGGACTGCAGAAGACAGCGGCATCGGCCGTGCTGGACCGGGACATGGAAAGCTCCATCACCATCGACGGCAGTTCCAACCAGTTCACCGTAACCGTGAACGGTGTGCAAAAGACAATCACGCTCGATAGCAAAACTTACAGCAGAGCGGATCTGGTCAGCGAATTGAACCAAAAATTCAGCGCCGCAGGGATCGGTCTGAACGCTTCCCTGGACGGCAACCGGCTGAAGCTGACCACCACAGCCACAGGCTCCTCCGCATCGCTTAGCATGACCTACGCCGGCGGCGGTTCCTCCATGGTGAAGATCTTCGGCACGACCCCCGTCAAGCACCCCGGACTGGAGGCTTCCTTCGATGCCAATAACAGACTGGTCA
>CANQIJ010000072.1 GCA_947624025.1 uncultured Lachnospiraceae bacterium
CTCCTGCGCCAGATGAATGAGCAGATCCGACACAAAGAACACGGGATCGTCCTCATTCTCACCCACATTGATCTCTACCGTTGTGCCATCCTTCTTTATCACCACGCCATGGATCGCAAGCGGCAGGGTCACCCACTGGTACTTCTTCACGCCGCCGTAATAATGAGTGTCCAGATATGCGAAGCCGCCGTCCTCATAGAGGGGGTTCTGCTTGATATCAAGGCGCGGAGAGTCGATATGCGCGCCGAGTATATTCATGCCGTCCGCCATTTTCTTTTTACCGATGCGAAACATTACCACAGACTTATTCATCCAGACGGAGTACACCTTATCTCCCGTCTTAAGCTTTTTCCCGGCTTTGATAAGCGTTTCCAGTTCCTTGTATCCCGCTTCTTCCGCCGCATTCACGATCTGATCGATGCACTCCCGTTCGGTCTTGCCGTTATCCAGAAAGTCCATGTACTCTCTGGCAAAAGCGTCCACCTCCTTAAGCTGCCTTGCGCTGTATGTTTCCCAAGTATTCCTGTGTTCCATATTTACACCCGCTTTCTTAGATTTATCATTAACTTCTCAGTTCGATTCCCATTCCTTCCAGTCCGTTGAGGATCTTGCGCATCGCGCCGGATATATCGGCTTCCTCCAGCGTTCTGTCCTTCGCCCGGAAGGTAATGGAATAAGCAACCGATTTATATCCTTTTTGGATCTGATCGCCTTCATAGATATCGAACAGCTGGTAATCCTCCAGGATCTTACCGCCCCGCTGCTCTATGATGGCTTCGATCTGACCCACCATGATATTCTCCGGCACTACCATACTGATATCTCTCGATACCGCCGGATATCTTGCGATCCCCTCATATTTGCGGTCGAATGTCGCAAAAGGCACTACCGCAGGCATATCGAGTACGGCAAGGTAGACCCTCGTCTTCATATCGTAATTGTCGCACACTTCAGGATGCACTTCGCCAAGATAACCGAGCACGGTTCCTTCATAAATGATATTTGCCTGCCGTCCGGGATGCAGGAAGCTCTTATCCGCTCCGGGGTCATAAACGATCTTCTTACGCATACCGATGCTGTCAAAAAACTCTTCTACGACGCCCTTCATCGTAAAGAAATCACAGTCTCCGTACATACCGAGGGTAAACTGCATTCTCTCGTCAGGGAGCTCTTTTAACGGCAATTCCTTTGGAATATAGATGTTCCCCAGCTCATACAGGCGCACATCCTTATTCCTTCTGTTATAGTTTGTGGCAAGACTTGTGAGCATACCGTTCAGGGGAAGCGTTCTCATAATGGAGAAGTCCTCGCCCAGCGGATTGGCGATCGTGATCGCCTTCCGCGCCGGATCCTCCGCATCAAGCAGAAGCTTATCGAATACCTTCGGACTCTCGAACGAATAGCACATCCCCTGTGAAAAACCACAGTATTCCGCAATATCTCTTGCCTTCTGTTCTATGCGAAGCTTAAAAGGAATCCGGCCCACGGTCGCCTCACCGTTCGGAAGCGTGGTCGGGATCTTGTCGTATCCGTAAAAGCGCGCCACTTCCTCCGCTATATCGCATTGTCTGAGCAGATCCTGTCGGAATGTCGGCATCGTCAGCGTATTCTTTGCGGGATCATAGCTGACCTCTATCATTTTAAAGATATCCAGCATCTCTTCTTTTGATACATTGGTTCCGAGCAGCTTATTATAGCTGTCAGGCTCGAAGGGAAGCACGACCTTCTCCTTCATACCGGCATGCACATCGACGATACCGCCCACGACTTCTCCGCAGCCGAGTTCCTCGATCAGCTGACAGGCCCTGTTAATAGCGTCCTCCGCATTATAAGGGTCAAGTCCCTTCTCGAATTTGCCGGAGGCGTCGGTCCTGAGTCCGATCCTTCTGGCGGATTTGCGGATATTTGCGCCGTTAAAGGTCGCCGCCTCAAACAAAACGGTTGTCACATCGTCCGTGATCATGGAATTCTCGCCGCCCATGATACCGGCAATACCGACTTCTTTCTCTGCATCGCATATCATCAGCACATCGGCGTCCAGCTTTCTCTCCTGTCCGTCCAGCGTACGGAATACGTCGCCGTCCTTGGCGCGGCGCACGATGATCTTATGTCCGGCGATGGTATCCAGATCATAAGCGTGCATCGGCTGGCCGTATTCCTCCATCACATAGTTGGTGATGTCAACCAGATTGTTGATGGGGCGGATACCGCTCACCGCCAGACGCCTCTGCATCCATTTGGGGGACGGCCCGATCTTGATATTGGTGCATACTCTTGCACAGTAGCGCGGACATAATTCCTGGTCCTGCACTTCCACAGAAATATAATCTTCAACCTTTTCCTGATTCTCATTGACCGTAACAGTCGGAGGACAGAACGGTTTGCGGAAGGTCGCCGCCGCCTCTCTCGCAATGCCGATCACACTGTAGCAGTCCACACGGTTAGAGGTGATCTCATATTCAAATACCGTGTCATGAAGCCCAAGCGCCTCTATAGCGTCAGATCCCACTTCCACATCGTCCCCGAAGATATAGATTCCCATTTCCGGCGCTTCCGGATACATATTCCTGTCTGAGCCAAGCTCTTCTATGGAACACATCATGCCGTTGGACTCGACGCCTCTCAATCTGCCCGCCTTGATCGCAATGCCTTCCTCCGGCAGCGGGCCGCCGTCATGGCCTCCCGCCACCCTGCCGCCGTCCAGAACGACCGGCACCTTATCGCCTTCTTTCACGTTCGGCGCGCCCGTCACGATCTGAAGCACCTCGGAGCCGATATTGACCTGGCACACGATCAGCTTATCCGCATCGGGATGCTTCTCGATCTTTTCGATCTGTCCGACCACGATCTTCTCCAGATTCTTATCCAGTCTGCTGTAGCCCTCCACCTTGGTGCCTGACAGTGTCATGGCATCCATATACTCCTGGTCTGTACATGTTAGATCCGGCACATATGCCTTGATCCATGATAGTGCTGTATTCATAATGTTCTTCTCCTTTCCGGCCGATCAGAACTGCTTCAGGAAACGTATGTCATTCTCATACAGCAGTCTCATATCGTCAATTTCATATTTAAGCAGCGCGATCCTCTCCAGTCCCACGCCAAATGCAAAGCCTGTATACTGCTCGGGATCGATGCCGCTCATCTCCAGCACATGCGGATGTACCATGCCGCAGCCTAATATCTCGATCCAGCCTTCTCCCTTACAGAAACGGCATCCCGCACCGCCGCATTTAAAGCAGCTTACATCCATCTCGGCACTGGGCTCCGTGAACGGGAAATGATGAGGTCTGAACTTCACCTTCGTATCCTTGCCGAACAGTTCTCTTGCAAATTCCGCAAGCGTACCCTTCAGATCCGCAAAGGTTATATTTTTATCGATCACAAGCCCCTCGATCTGATGAAAGGACGGGGAGTGCGTTGCATCCACCTCGTCCGACCTGAACACGCGGCCCGGTGCGATCATACGGATAGGCAGCCTGCCCTTCTCCATCTCGTGCACCTGCGTGGATGAGGTCTGCGTTCTCAGCAGGATGTCACCTTCGATATAGAACGTATCCTGCTCGTCCTTTGCGGGATGGTCGGCAGGAATGTTGAGCGCTTCAAAATTATAGTAATCTTTCTCAATTTCCGGGCCTTCCACGACCTCATAGCCCATGCCGGTAAAGATCCTCTCCACTTCCTCTAAGGCGATCGTGTTGGGATGACGGTGCCCGACATTGTTCTTCCTGGCCGGTAGCGTCACATCGATGACTTCTTTTTTCAGCTTTGCTTCCCTGACTGCCTTTTCCATCTTTTTGACCGTCTCTTCAAGCGCCTTCTCGATCTCTTCCCGCGTCTCGTTGACAAGCTGTCCCACTTTAGGGCGCTCCTCCGGCGCTATGTCCTTCATGCTTTTTAACACCGCCGTCAGTTCACCCTTTTTACCGAGGAAATTGACCCGCACCTCGTTTAGCTTCTCCAGCGCGTCGCTTGTCTCGATCTGGCGGAGCGCCTCCGCCTTGATCTGTTCCAGTTTTTCTTTCATGATCCTGTCTCCTTTTCTCTTATCAAAAGCCCGTCATACAAAAAAAGCCCCATGCACAATACACATGGGACGAATCATTATCCGCGTTACCACCCTGTTTCCCGATCCTGTCTGCCGTCTCCCGATCCTGTACTGCGGCATATGCCGATACCAAATATCCGGGCCCGGCATAAGATCGATCGGACTCTCCTTGAGCGTAACGTGCTCCTGCGTTCCAAACTACTCAGCCCGACAGCGCTGCACTGCAATACCGCGCCATATACGGCCTTTCCCTCAGACGGCTCCGGCGGGAAACTCAAATACTGTCTGAACCGAAGGGAACTTCCAACCGACGATTCCCTCTCTCTGGCGGAAAACAGTACTCTATTGCGCCTTCACAGCCTTATCGTCTGTATGATCCTTACTCGGTCGGACTGTCAGCAGCCCAACCGCAAATCTACTGCCATTTTAGTGATTTTTGTGCGACTTGTCAAGCCATCCGAACAGAAATTTGTACACCGGTCCGAAATAGCGGTTAATATGTGCGCCGATCAACAGGATATACATCAGCAGATAAAACCAGAACATCAAAATGACCACTGTGGTCAATCCGCCGTACATTCCGAATCCGTTGAAATGATCCACATATACAGAGAAGGCGTAGGAGGCAGCACTCCACATCACGGCGGCGAACACCGCGCCGGGGATCTGTTTCTTAAACCGCAGCTTATTGTTGGGCACATAGGCATAGATCAGCGCAAAGATAAGCGTCAGGACCGCCCATGAGAACAGGAAACGAAAATGCATGATAAACTGCACCAGTATATGTAACGGCGGAATATCCGCCAGCACCAGATCCACGATCACGTTGCCGAATACCATGACAAACAGCGCCAGGAGCATGGCGATCAGTATGATCACGGTGTAGATACAGGCGATAAAACGAAGCACGAAATAATTGCGGTTCTCTTCAAAATCATTTACCGCATTCAGCCCGTGAATAAGCGCCAGCATCGCCTTGGACGCCGACCAGACCGTAACGATCGCAAAAACCGTGATGGTCCCTGCCGATCTGGCGTATACATCCGACACCACGCCGACGACCAGCTCGTTCATCGCATCCGGCGTAAAGCGCATGATCGCGCCGATCAGATTATCCTCCGTCAGCGCCGTATACGGCAGGATCGCGCAGAGCGCCATCAGAAGCGGTATCATGGACAGGAAGAGAAAAAAAGCCGTGCTTGCCGCAAAAGCAGCGATATTTTTCTTTGTCATCTGCCAGTTAAAGTCACGAAATATGTAAAACAGTCTTCTGATCATCTTAGAACCCACCCGAATGATTATCACTAAATATCAGATACAGGAATGTCTCAGTCCTGTATATCATCCCGCGGCGATATACTGCCGATCTCGCAGCCCTGAAAAAAGAATCGCAGTATCTCTTCACAGGACATGCCCTCCTGTCCCAGCGCCTTCGCACCGTTCTGGGACATACCGACCCCATGTCCGTAGCCGCCGCCGATCAAAGTATATCCTACCACAATACCGTCCTTTTGACCAGTTTCCATCACAAAAAATCCGCTCGGTATAAGAGAAGGAGGCACAACCGTACTCCCATCCTGCTTTACCGCCCCGCTTTTTCGGTCACACAGCACATATCTGATATTATACTCGGAAACGATCTTATAGGTTCCCGTATCCGACTCGATCATAAGTTCTTCCGCAACGCCTCCGGCGCCTCGTTTTACGATCGCCATATTGCGGATCTCTCCCAGTTCTTCGATCGGCTCGGATACATAATAATCCCCCGGAGCCTTCGTCAGCACGGATTGCGGACCGGCGGCATAGCGCTCCTGTATCCGCTGCAAAAGCTCTCCCGCGTCAACAGACTGCACCTCGTATGTCCAGCGATACCACGGCTCCGCGCTCTCCAGGTCATTTTCATCGACTGATGTAATAAAGGATCGAAAATTCTCCTCCGTACGCAGATCGATCTCTGTATCCATATCATCCGATCCGCCGTCAGACAGATCCCTTCGTCCGTCATTCGCCGCTTCACGATTCAGCCTGATCGCTCGTATATACGCGCTGTCCTCCATGCCGCCGGATTTCCAGATCCCGGTATCCGTTCCTACGCCGCAGGACGTGGAATAATAATAGTTCTGCGCGGGTTCTCCCTCATAGGTAAGCAGCACCCCGTCCGTTTCCCTGACCGCCGCAGTAGTCGCCGGATTCTCATCGATATTATGATATACCTGATAAGAGGTCGTATCATCCACATGAGCGCCTTCTTCCGGCAGACCCGCATGCAGTATGTAACGGTAGGCGTAGGTTCTTGCACAGACCGCCTGCGCTTTCAGCGCCTCCATCGGATAGGACGCCGGCATCTCGCTGGGCACTACCGCGTACAGATATTCTTCCAGCGGAAGCTCGTTGATCAGCACTATGCCATTGCCGACGCGGTAACACTCGATCGAACCCCGATAGGCATTGTCGGCTTTTTCGACTCCCTCCGCCCGGACAATGATCTTATCCGTCAGGGCAGCGCATCGGTAGCTTCTGCGCTCGCCCTCTTTAAGATCGTCCGCCCGGATCTGTTCGGTCCTGCCGTCCACAATAAGCTGCACTTCATCATAATCATTACTGTTGTCCGCCGTGTTCTTAAGAAGCACACGGATCATATCCGCATCCTCACGCACAGATACCAGACAGGCGCAGATTTCGCCCCCGTCCACGACATAATCGGTATCTGCGTAGCCGATCTTCAGATCCGAACGTTTCAGCGTTTCCAGTCTGCCGTACAGCTTATAGACCTCCATGCTGTCCCGGACAGGGTATGTTCCGCACCCTTCAATCTCTATCTCATTCTGCGAAACACGCAGAAGCTTCCCGTGTATCTTCTCATTCTTCTCTGCCGCTTTTACAACGATACCGTCCCGGAAGGTAAGATCAGCCACCCGCTCCCCGGCCACAGAACAGTCGGCCGCCGCTCTAAAGGGTACATCATGATAAAAGCACTCCGCCGAACCTTCTTCAGACCCGGTCACCCACACATTTTCCAGATCATAATCGCCGGGAAGCGTCTCGACGACCGTCAAAAGACTCTGCCCTTTCATATATACCTTCAGTTCCCGCAGCGCGTTATCCGCAAATTCCGGCGATCTGTAATCATAAGCATTCTCTCTCCCGGTGTTTTCCGTATATACCTTATGCTCCGCTTCATCAACGCTCAAGATAAAGACCGTACTCTCCCACACGCCAGATTCCGGAGCGAGATAAGCAAGCATGATCCGATATGCGTCGTACCAGTCGCTCTTGAGCATTCTGTACTCAGGCTCATAGCGGTCCGAATAATCGGGCAGCGCCATCTTAGCCCCGCCGATCCCGTTGCAGATCATGATGTACTGCCCATAGGTCAGATACGCTCTGCCGCCCGGCGCCCCGTCATCCTCCGCTGCAGCCGGTTGGGATGCTCCCTGCACTTCCCGGTCGATCACACCGTCTAAGTCCGTCACATCCAGTGCTTCCATCAGGAGCTTTACATCTTCACAGGCAATGTAGTCGCCCTGCGGCTCCTCCTTTGCCCTTTCTCTTCTTTCAAGCCACATGCAGATCAAGAACAGAAGCCCGAAGAAAATGAGCGCGAACTTAGCTATGATCCTTGTATTATCTTTCATTCCAGCAACAGATCCTTAAATTCCATTCTTTCTATACACATCTTTCGTGCAGACACAGTTTATAGATATATATGTCCGTGCGGTCATCGGGATGCCAGATATATCCAAACGCGCCGCACAACAAAAGCAGCCGCTTGAGACGACTGCTCTTTGTCTTTCGTATCGCCCGAAATGCCGAATCCTGTATTTTGACTCCTAGCAAAGCTAGGTGGGTGACCGCAGCCACATTTCTGCCTTCCACTGCACAAGGCTCATAAGCCGGAGGCCTGACATCCACATGGCAATATAGGAATCCCGTTTAAAGTATCTGTAGGTTCAAAATAACAAGATATCCTCGCACATTCCAGGTTAATTCTATTATATCCGAGACGCGGACATATTACAACTTTTTTCTTATCTTCTTCTTTTCTTTTTCTCCTTCTCGCGATACATACCCGCATCCGCTTCACCCGACAGCTTATCAAAATTCTCCCTGCCGACGGCAGAATACGCCACGCCGACGCTGGCGGAGAGCTCCTGCAGATGAGCCTCCTTACGGTATGCTTCCTCCAGCTTTGCCTCTATGGTCCTGCGGATCTCTTCGATCTCCCCGTCAGGACGCTCGCCGAGCATAATGACCATAAACTCATCCCCGCCGTTGCGGGCAATGAAGTGATCGGACAGATGCTCTTTAAGCACCTGCGCGGTGAGGACAAGTGCCTTATCTCCCTCCTGGTGCCCGTATCTGTCGTTAATACTCTTAAAATTATCGAGATCAAGGGCAAACACCGTGATGTGATCCTCTTCCAGACTGTCGATATATTCATAGACATGCCTTCTGTTGGCCAGTCCGGTCAACGCATCCGTGTTTGCGTTCTTAACCAGCATATCCTCATACATCTTTAGTTCGGTCACGTCAAGGGCAACTCCCACCGTCCCCATAACGCTGCCGTCCAGATCAAAAAGCGGCGATTTGTATGTCTTTAACTGCCGCATCTCACTGCCGATCTTGACTTGTTCGTCAAAGACACAGGTCTCCCGCTTGTCCATAACTTCAAATTCCGACTCCATGCAGATATATTCACCCCTGGCATACTCGTCCGGCTGGATATTCCATATATAATAATGCCCGCGTCCCTTAATCTGCTCCATCGTCTTTCCGACCGTCTTACAGAAGAAATCGTTGACTTTCATATGCGCGCCCGTCTTGTCCTTGTACCAGATCATGTGGGGAACGCTGTTGATCATCGTATCCAGATAGGTCTGGGTCTGCCAGCTGTCCTTTTTCTCCTTATACGATTGCCGCCATCTGCTGAAACGAAAGCGCAGCTCTTCTGTAGAGAGCGGCATCGTCCATATATCCGTCACGCCGGATAAATCCTGCTGCATAAGGACAGCGGTCTGTTCCTTGTCCGCGAGCAGAATAAGCTGGGCGGAATCCTTTTTGTGATACACCAGGCTTCGGAGCGCCACATCCGCCTTCAGACCCTGCAGATCGGCGAAGATCACGTCCGCCTTGGGAGTCAGCAACTCACGCGGTTCCGGACTTGTAAGAAACGTATGCTTAAAATGCTTAAGCGGTTCCGCTTCCTTCATGACCTCCAGCAGTTCCTTTCTGCTGCCAATAAAATAAAAGCATACCGTACAGTGATACATCTTCATTCCCCCATTCAACCCCGCGCCTCCACGCTGTACCGCAGGCCGCGGCGAAGGATCCCGCAAGCGTGATCCCATTGTAACATCTGTCATATTTTCCCGGTATCTGTCGATTCTTTTTGTTGATTTTATTATATCTGACCTTGTCCCAAAAAACAACAGATAAAAATCCGGGTGACGGTCCATGTAAAAAACCATGTAAAAACCATAGGGTTTGTTATTGATTTTATTGATTTATCATGTATAATAAAATCATATGGGCTGTTGGGTATTATTCTTTACTTAATGCCAAAAATATAATGAAAGAAAGAGGTAAAAGTAAGATGGCACAAATCGATTTAAGCAAGTACGGCATCACCGGAACTACCGAGATCGTGCACAATCCTTCTTACGACATGCTGTACGAAGAAGAGATCAAACCCGGTCTGGAAGGCTATGAAAAAGGACAGGTCAGCGAGCTCGGCGCAGTAAACGTTATGACAGGTATCTACACGGGTCGTTCTCCTAAAGATAAGTATATCGTTATGGATAAGAACTCCAAGGATACTGTCTGGTGGACGTCCGACGAGTACAAGAACGACAATCATCCCATGTCTGAGGATGTCTGGGCTACCGTCAAGGCGCTGGCTCAGAAGGAGCTGTGCAACAAGAGACTGTTCGTGGTAGACGCATTCTGCGGCGCCAACAAGGACACCCGTATGGCGGTTCGTTTCATCGTAGAGGTTGCATGGCAGGCTCACTTTATCAAGAATATGTTCATCCAGCCTTCCGAGGAAGAGCTTGCGAACTTCGAGCCTGACTTCGTTGTATACAATGCTTCCAAGGCTAAGGTTGAGAACTACAAGGAGCTGGGATTAAATTCCGAGACATGCGTAGCGTTCAATATCACCAGCCGCGAGCAGGTTATCATCAATACCTGGTACGGCGGCGAGATGAAGAAGGGTATGTTCTCCATGATGAACTACTATCTTCCTCTTAAGGGCATCGCTTCCATGCACTGCTCTGCTAACACAGACATGAACGGCAAGAATACCGCGATCTTCTTCGGTCTGTCCGGCACGGGTAAGACGACCCTGTCCACAGATCCCAAGCGTCTGCTGATCGGCGATGACGAGCACGGCTGGGACGACAACGGCGTATTCAACTTCGAGGGCGGCTGCTATGCCAAGGTCATCAATCTTGACAAAGACTCCGAGCCTGACATCTACAATGCGATCAAGCGCGACGCTCTTCTGGAGAACGTAACGCTGGATGCAAACGGCAAGATCGACTTCAACGATA
>CANQIJ010000073.1 GCA_947624025.1 uncultured Lachnospiraceae bacterium
TGACTCCGTCATTTCAAGGTTCGAATCCTTGTAGCCCAGCTTACAGGACTCAGTTGAGAGATCAACTGAGTCTTTTTTGAGAGGATGAGACTATGTATACATTTGACAGCAGGGTGCGCTACAGTGAGGTGGGCGTGGACGGCAATCTCACGATCGAGGCGCTGATCGACTATTTTCAGGACTGCTCCACGTTCCACTCGGAGGATATCGGGATCGGCGTGGACTATCTCAAGGAATTCCATTTGGTGTGGATGCTGTCGTCATGGCAGATCTGCGTGAACCGCTATCCGCGTCTGTGCGAGCGGATCGTGATCGGCACGGCCCCCTATGAGTTCCGGGGCTTTATCGGCTGCCGTAATTTCGAGATGAAGACGGCGCAGGGAGAAGTCTTAGCATACGCCAACTCGATCTGGAGCCTGATGGATATACAGAAAATGGCGCCCGCGAAGCCCAGTGAAAGAATGCTTCAGGGTTATGCGCTGGAGGAGAAGTATCCGATGGAGTATGCGCCGCGCAAGATCGCCGTGCCGGAGGGCGGCAGGGCGTTAGAGACTTTTACGGTCAGGCAGCATCATCTGGATACCAACAATCATGTGAACAACGGTCAGTATGTGCGTATGGCGATGGACTGTATCCCGAAGGATTTTTATATCAGCCAGCTCCGTGTGGAATATAAGAGCCAGGCGAAGCTGAACGACGTGATCTGTCCTGTCGTGGCGCAGAGCGGTGACGGCAGGCTGTATACCGTGTCCCTGAACAGGGAAGACGGCAGACCGTACAGTATTGTGGAGATGAGAGATGACAGACAGCAGACGGGGATGTGATCCCGGCTGTCACGGACGGTATGAAGCGGGCAGGACCGCTTGGAATGGAGAGAAACATGATCCGACTTGGCATGATACAGACTTTGTATATCGTGAAGACCGTTGAATTCGGCGTGTATGTAAGCGATGCGCAGGACGGGAAGGACAGAGTGCTGCTTCCGGGAAAACAGGTGCCTGCGGGCGCCCGCATTGGCGATGCGGTGGAGGTATTTATCTACCGTGATTCTAGCGACCGGCTGATCGCGACGACGAATACGCCGAAGCTGACTCTGCATGATGTCGCGAGACTTCGGGTAGTGCAGATCGGCAGGAACGGCGCTTTTCTCGACTGGGGACTGGAAAAAGACCTGCTGCTTCCCTTTAAGGAGCAGACCAGGAAGGTTTCGGAGAATGAGGAATGCCTCGTGGCGCTCTATATCGATAAGAGCGACCGCTTATGCGCAACGATGAACGTCTATCCGTATCTGTCCGCCGAGAGCCCTTATAAGACCGACGACAGGGTGAGCGGTACGGTCTATGAGATCAGTAAGAACTTTGGCGCCTTTGTGGCGGTGGACGATAAGTATTCCGCGCTGATCCCTGTAAAAGAGCTGTACGGCAATATCGGCATCGGGGATGCGGTCAGGGCGCGCGTTACGGGCGTTAAGGAAGACGGCAGACTGAATCTGAGCATCAGAGAGAAGGCCTATCTGCAGATGGATACGGATGCAAAGAGACTGCTGGAGATCATCGCGGGCTGCGGCGGCGTTCTTCCGTTTAACGATAAGGCTTCTCCCGAAGTGATAAAGAGGGAGACGCAGATGAGCAAGAACGAATTTAAACGCGCCGTCGGGAGACTGCTTAAGGAAGGAAGGATCAGGATCGAAGAAAATACGATACGGACGGTAAAATAAAGGGGCACGGCCGTGCCCCTATACGGAAATATCAATATTGGAACCGATGTGCGGATTCACGGACAGCTCCATCGAAGCGGCATCCATCATCGCTATGATCTGGCCGCCCGTGGAGGAAGCCTGATCCAGAGATTTACTGAGCATAGCGACGCCGTAAGCGTTCTGTACGTTCGCCGCAGACATTGCCATAGACAATCTTGCTATATCCATTCTCTTCACCTCGCTTTAAAAATGCTCTCCGAAACGCAATGAACGATCCGAAAATGATACCTATCATTATCTTACCACATTTTCCGGCGAATGGCGAGTGTTTTTATTTTGTATAAAATGTCTAATTTTTTAATGGGTTCACAATCATTCAATTTTTAAAAAATACACAAAAAATTCATGATTAGAGGTAGATTTTTTTGTGTATATAGATTAAAATGGGTACTAGATGTTGCTTTTTGATGAATTTGGCGGTTTGTTACTTTGTGTAATTTGCTAAAAGAAACGGTAAGAGGTGGGGGTATGATTTCAAATCAGATTTTGCAGAACACGATTGAGGGGTTGAAGGCGATCGCAAGAGTGGAGCTGTGTGTCATGGACATCGACGGCAAGCCTGTGGCAATGACGGAGGATGAGATGGAGCAGTGCGGCAGGCCGGCGGCGGAGTTTGCCAAGTCGCCTGCGGATTCACAGGAGATACAGGGTTATCAGTATTTTAAGATCTTTGACGAACAGCAGTTAGAGTACATCCTGATCGCCGGAGGCGTGGGCGAGGACGTCTACATGGTAGGCAAGATGGTGGCGTTCCAGATCCAGAATCTTCTGGTGGCGTACAAGGAACGGTTTGATAAGGATAATTTTATCAAAAATCTGCTTCTGGACAATCTGCTGCTGGTGGATATCTACGGCCGTGCCAAGAAGCTGCATATCCAGACGGATGAGAAGCGGGCGGTCCTGATCATAGAGACGGATAATGCCAAGGACAGCAATGTACTGGAGATGATGCGCACCTATTTTGGGGCGAACAGCAAAGATTTTATCACGGCAGTGGACGAGAATAACGTGATCGTGGTCAAAGATCTGCCCGAGGGCGACAGCATGAAGGAGATCGAGAAGACGGCGGACAGTATCGCGGGCTTTCTCGCAAAAGAGAATTTTAAGAATGTCAGGATCGCTTACGGCACAGTCGTCAACGAATTAAAGGAAGTGAGCCGTTCCTATAAGGAAGCGAAGATGGCGCTGGACGTAGGCAAGATCTTTTTCGGGGAGAGAGATGTGATCGCCTACAGCGAGCTGGGGATCGGCCGTCTGATCTACCAGCTGCCGATCCCTCTGTGCAAGATGTTCATCAAGGAGATCTTTGACGGTAAGAGCCCCGATGATTTTGACGAGGAGACGCTTACTACGATCAATAAGTTCTTCGAGAATTCCCTGAATGTGTCGGAGACGTCAAGACAGCTGTTTATCCACAGGAATACGCTCGTATACCGGCTGGATAAGCTGCAGAAGAGCACAGGGCTCGATCTGAGGGTCTTTGAGGATGCGATCACCTTTAAGATCGCGCTCATGGTCGTCAAGTACATGAAGTACATGGAGAGCTTTGAATACTAAGAGATGATACAGGAGTGAACAACGTGGCAGGAAAGAAAAAAAGGAAAAGTACCGCAGCGCAAAACGAGATCATCAATCTGACAAATGTCTGCAAGGCGTATTCCACGGGAGCGCCGGCGCTGAAGGATGTGAATCTGCATATTAACAGAGGAGAGTTTGTTTTTATCGTAGGGGACAGCGGATCGGGCAAATCAACCCTGATCAAGCTGCTTCTGCGCGAATTGACGGTCACCAGCGGCTCCATCAACGTCATGGGGTATGACCTGTCCAGGATCAGACACAGGAAGATACCGAAGTTCAGGCGTAATCTGGGCGTCGTGTTCCAGGACTTCAGGCTGTTAAAGGACCGGAACGTGTATGAGAACGTTGCTTTTGCACAGAGGATCGTCCAGAAATCCGGCAAGGAGATCAAGCGGAATGTTCCCAGCATGCTGGCGGTCGTCGGGCTGGCGGGCAAATATAAGGCGAAGCCCCGGCAGCTTTCGGGAGGCGAGCAGCAGCGGGTGGCGCTTGCAAGGGCACTGGTCAATCAGCCCACGATCCTGCTTGCCGATGAGCCTACCGGCAACCTGGATCCGAAAAATTCGTGGGAGATCATGAAGCTGCTCGAGCAGATCAATGAGAACGGAACGACTGTCATTGTTGTGACCCACAACAGAGAGATCGTGAACGCCATGCAGAAGAGGGTGGTGACCCTTAAGAAGGGCGTTGTGATAAGCGATGAGGAAAAGGGAGGGTACATCGATGAGGATTAGCAGCTTTTTCTATACGCTCAGACAGGGTGTGCGCAATCTTTTCAGAAATAAATTGTTTACGCTGGCGTCTATCGCCACGATCAGCGCCTGCCTGTTCCTGTTCGGCCTGTTCTATGCGGTGGTGACGAATTTTCAGCATATTGTCAAAAATGCGCAGCAGGGCGTATCGGTGTCCGTGTTCTTTGATGAGGGCCTGGATGAGAGCCGTATCCAGCAGATCGGGGAGCAGATCGCGCGCCGCACGGAGGTGGCGGATCTGGTCTTTGTGTCGGCGGACGAGGCATGGGAGGAATTTAAAGGAGATTATCTGGAAGGCTACGAGGACGGCTTTACCGAGAACCCGTTAGCGGATTCCGCCCACTATGATATCTATCTGAGCGATGTGTCCATGCAGCCCGCCCTGGTGACGTATCTGGAGTCTATGGAGGGCGTTAGCAAGGTCAACCGTTCGGAGCTGGTGGCGACTACACTGACGGGCGTTAATGCCCTGATCGCGTATGTTTCCGTGGGAATCATCGCGATCCTTCTGGCTGTGTCGGTGTTCCTGATCAGCAATACGGTCATAATCGGCATCTCCATCCGCCGGGAGGAGATCAACATCATGAAATATATCGGCGCCACGGATTTCTTCGTGCGGTCGCCGTTTGTGATCGAGGGTATGCTCATCGGTCTGATCGGAGCGGCGCTCCCGCTCGGAGTGATCTATGGCATGTACAATATCGTGCTGACCTATGTGACGGAGCGGTTCCCGATGCTGACCACCCTGCTCAGCTTCCTGACGGTGCAGGAGGTGTTCGGCGTACTGACTCCCGTATCGATAGGGATTGGCGTCGGGATCGGCTTTTTGGGGAGTATTGTTACGGTCAGAAGATACTTGAGGGTCTAGGGTTTTGATAGCGTATATGAGACATTACAAAAAAGCAGTCTGTCTGCTGCTTAGCGCGGCAACGGTATTTCTGTTTTCCTATTCCCGCTGTGAGCCCGTATATGCCGTTACGAGCGAGAGCATACGGGAGAAGGAACAGGAGATTGACGCCGCAAGGCAGGAAGTGAATAAGCTGAAGTCCGGTCTTACGGATGTGGAGAAGGTCAAGAAGGACCTGGAGAAATCCAAGAGCGACCTGACGGCATACGTGACGCAGCTCGACAGCGAACTAAGCGGCATACAGGCGAAGATCGAGCAATATAATACATTGATCACCGAAAAAGAACAGCAGATCACCGATACGGAAGCGGAGCTGGACGAGGCGGTCCGGCAGCAGACCGATCAGTATGAGGCGATGAAGAAGCGTATCAAGTTCATGTATGAAAGGGGCGATACCTTTTATCTGGAGCTGTTATTTTCTTCCAGCAGCCTGTCGGATCTGATCAACAAGGCGGATTATATCGAGGCGCTCTCGCAGTACGACAGAGATAAGCTGGATGAGTATACGCAGATCACGCAGATGGTGCAGCTGTGCAAGGAAGAGCTGGAGGCGGAGAAGGAAGTGCTGGACGAGGCTAAGAGTGCCGTGGAGACGGAGGAGGCCAGCGTCAATTCGCTTCTGCGGGAAAAAGAGAACCAGCTCTATGCCGTGTCGAGTGATATTTCCGACAAAGAGGCGGCGATCAAGGAATATGAACAGCAGATCGCGGATGAGAACGCCACGATCGCGGCGTTGGAGAAGGCGGTAGCCGAGGAAAAGGCGCGTCTGGAGGCGGAGAATGCGCAGGCCAGGATCTATAACGGCGGTATGTTTGCATGGCCCTGCCCTGCCTATAAGAGGATATCCGACGAATACGGCAACCGTATGCACCCGATACTCGGCGTACAGCAGTTCCATAACGGATTGGATATGGCGGCGCCCGCCGGTTCGGCGATCCTGGCGGCCTATGACGGCGACGTGGTGGCGGCCGCATACAGCGGTTCCATGGGAAATTACATTATGATAGATCACGGCAGCGGACTGTACACGATCTATATGCACTGCTCGGCGCTGTATGTGTCCCAGGGACAGACGGTCACGAAGGGACAGAATATCGCGGCAGTGGGAAGCACGGGGCGTTCCACCGGAAATCACCTGCATTTTGGCGTACGGCTGAACGGAAGCTACGTCAGCCCGTGGAACTACCTCGGATAAAGCGCCGGCGCAGCGCGCGGACGCGGTAAGAAAAAGAAGTATGATGGATGGAGATGAATTGCCTTGAACCGGAACGGGGATAATGACTATTATAATGATGTTTATGACAGGCACAATACAAATCAGGGAATGCAGAGTCCGTATTACGGGCAGCCGCCTGTACCGCAGCCCGGGAACCGGAGGAACGGACGGGATAACAGGGGAAATGTATTTCTGCTCGGGATGCTGGTCGGCATTGTCGTCATGTCATTGGTAGGGTGCTGTACGTATGTGGGCGTAAGAGCATATCAGACGATAAGCAGCCGCGGACAGCAGGCGGCAAGCGTCAGCGCGCCTGCCGAGAATGTCGTCAATGATGTGACTCTCAAGAAGCTGGAATCGCTGGAGGAGCTGGTCGACAAATATTATTACCGGGATGAGGATATCGACACCGAGGAGATGATCGAGGGGATGTATGCGGGAATGATCGATTCCCTGAACGATCCGTATTCGGTCTATTACACGGCGGATGAGTGGCGGGAGATGATGCAGGATACGGAGGGCATCTACTATGGTATCGGCGCCTACATCAGTCTGGATGCCACGACGGGCATGGCTAAGATCAGCGGCGTCATTGCGGGAACGCCGGCCGAGGAGGCGGGACTTCGGGAGAACGATATCATTTATCTGGTCGAGGGTGAGACGACACAGGGGCTGGAATTGTCTGAGGTGGTGGCGAAGATCAAGGGTGAGGAAGGCACAGCCGTGCATCTGACGATCTACCGCGAGGGCGAGGCGGATTACCTCGAAATAGATGTTACAAGGCGCAAAATAGAGTCGCCCACGGTCAATTATGAAATGTACGATAACGGCGTGGGCTACATTCAGATCACGGAATTTGACGATGTGACACTGGACCAGTTTAAAGAAGCGCTGGCGGTTGTCAAGGGCTCCGATGCGAAAGGACTGATACTGGATCTTCGGAGCAATCCGGGCGGCAGTCTGCCGATCGTGGTGGATATTGCCAGGATGATCCTGCCGAAAGGGCTCATTGTATACACGGAGGATAAATACGGCAAGAGAGAAGAATACAGCTGTGACGGCAAGAATGAACTGGATATGCCGCTTGTCGTTCTGATCAACGGTAACTCCGCCAGCGCATCGGAGATCCTGGCGGGAGCGATCAAGGATTACGGCAAGGGAACGCTGATCGGGACAACGACCTTTGGCAAAGGAATCGTGCAGCGGGTGCTGCCTCTTACGGACGGCACCGCCGTAAAGCTTACGATCAGCTCCTACTATACACCGAAGGGAAATAATATACACGGCGTCGGCATCGATCCCGATATCGAGTGCGAGTTTGACGGCGAGGCATACTATGATGACGGCGTGGATAACCAGCTGGAACGTGCCAAACAGGAAATAGAGAAGATGCTCCGATAAATAAAGGAATCCGTATATGAACATTGTGTTGTTATCGGGGGGATCCGGCAAGCGCCTGTGGCCGCTTTCCAATGATACCCGGTCGAAACAGTTTATCAAAATATTTAAAACTGCCGACGGCGGCTATGAGTCCATGGTGCAGAGAGTGTATCGGCAGATCAGATCCGTTGACGCGGATGCGCAGGTTACGATCGCCACGGCCAAGTCTCAGGTCTCTGCGATCCATAACCAGCTGGGAGACGGCGTCGGGATCAGTGTGGAGCCGTGCCGCAGGGATACCTTTCCGGCGATCGCGCTGGCGGCGGCCTATCTGCGTGACGTGCGCGGCATACCGGAGCAGGAAGCAGTGGTGGTGTGTCCGGTAGATCCTTATGTAAATAATGATTATTTTGAGGCTTTGTATACGCTGGGAAAGTATGCGGCCGGCAGTGACGCCAATCTGGTCCTCATGGGGATAGAACCGACTTACCCAAGCGAAAAGTACGGCTATATCATTCCGAAGGATAAAGAGGATATCAGCAGTGTCGAGGTATTTAAAGAAAAGCCCACGCAGGAGAAAGCCCGGGAGTATATTTCGCAGGGAGCGCTCTGGAACGGCGGGGTGTTTGCTTTCAGGCTGGGATATGTGCTGCGGCGGGCACATGAGCTGATCGGGTTTACGGGCTATCGTGATCTTTTTGCAAAATATGATACCCTGCAGAAGATCAGCTTCGATTATGCTGTGGCGGAGCATGAGCGGCATATCGAGGTGATGCGTTTTGGCGGAATGTGGAAGGATATCGGCACATGGAACACGCTTGCCGAGGCGATGGAAAACGAGTGTATCGGCAAGGCGATCCTGAACGATCAGTGTGAAAATGTGCATGTTATCAATGAACTGAATGTTCCGGTTCTGTGCATGGGGCTTAAGGATATGGTGGTATCGGCCAGCCCGGAGGGGATCCTCGTCTCGGACAAGAACCAGTCCAGTTACATTAAACCGTATGTTGACGAGATCGACCAGCAGATCATGTTCGCGGAGAAATCGTGGGGCAGCTTTCAGGTGATAGATATCGAAGAGAACAGCATGACGATCAAGGTGACGTTGAACGCCGGGCATCAGATGAACTATCACAGACATGAGCGCCGCGACGAGATCTGGACGGTGACCGAGGGTCAAGGCAGAACGGTCATAGACGGTGTGGAACGGCAGGTGGGCGCCGGGGATGTGATACGGATGCCGGCGGGCACCGCGCACACGGTCATTGCGGAGACAAAGCTGCAGTTGATCGAGGTGCAGATCGGACAGGGTATCAGCGTACACGATAAGATCAAGATGAAATTGGAATAAGCTTTAACAGGCACAGATCGGTATTACTCCTATATAAAAGTATAGATAAAAAAGAACAAATGTTCTAAAATATCTATACTTTTTGTTTGGGTTATGCTATACTTTGATCGATAACTCTTAGTACCGCAGTTCCCGTCCGAATGAAATGATCTTCAATATGGCTGTATGATATTCGGAAATTTCGGAGGTGACTTTTTGTGCAGACAGCACAAAAAAAATTTATTTTACACAGCGAATACGCCCCCACGGGCGATCAGCCGAAGGCGATCGCTGAGCTTGTGGAAGGTTTTCGCAAAGGGAATCAATTTCAGACGCTGCTTGGCGTGACCGGTTCCGGCAAGACTTTTACTATGGCGAACATCATACAGGCGCTTAATAAGCCCACTCTTGTGATCGCTCACAACAAGACGCTGGCGGGACAGCTGTACGGTGAGTTCAAGGAATTTTTTCCGGAGAACGCGGTGGAATATTTTGTGTCCTACTATGACTACTATCAGCCGGAGGCATATGTGCCTTCCACGGACACTTATATCGCCAAGGATTCATCTATCAATGACGAGATCGACAAGCTTCGGCTTTCTGCGACGGCTTCTTTGACGGAACGCAGGGATGTAGTCGTGGTGGCAAGCGTATCCTGCATCTACGGACTGGGAAGCCCCGAAGAGTATGCGGGCATGAGCATGTCCCTAAGACCGGGTATGCAGAAGGACCGCGATGAAGTGATACGCGGGCTGATCGAAATGCAGTATGAGCGCAACGATATGGATCTGGACAGATGCTGCTTCCGCGTGAGAGGGGATGTGCTGGAGATCCATCCGGCGCAGACCGATGATTATCTGATCCGGGTGGAATTTTTCGGCGATGAGATCGACCGCATCGCGCAGACGGATGTGCTGACCGGGCAGGTACACGCCACGCTGGAGCATGTGATGATCTATCCGGCGTCTCATTATGTGGTGCCGCAGGAGAAGATCAACGCCGCCTGTGTGGAGATCGGAAAGGAATTGGAGGAGCGGGTCAGATATTTTAAGAGCGAGGACAAGCTGTTAGAGGCGCAGCGCATTGCGGAGAGGACCAATTTCGATATAGAGATGCTCAGAGAGACGGGATTCTGCTCCGGCATAGAGAATTATTCCCGGCATTTAAACGGTATGGCGCAGGGAGAGCCGCCTTTCACGCTGCTGGATTATTTCACGGATGATTTTCTGATCATCATTGACGAGTCCCACATGACGATCCCGCAGATACGCGGCATGTTCGCCGGGGACAGATCCCGCAAGAATACGCTGGTGGATTATGGCTTCAGACTTCCTTCGGCATTGGATAACCGCCCTCTTAATTTTCAGGAATTTGAACAGCACATCGACCAGATGCTGTTTGTGTCGGCGACGCCTTCCGACTACGAGGCGGCGCA
>CANQIJ010000074.1 GCA_947624025.1 uncultured Lachnospiraceae bacterium
CGGGCAAGTTCTAAACATCAACATTCAAAAAACACAGGAAATGCCGCAGTTTCAAGGAATTGCGGCATTTCTTTTTGCTTTTCGATTTCGCTATAAGCGTAAGCTGATTGACGTTGTTTTGAGCTGATAGCACCCAAGTAGCACCCGCGTAGCACCCAGCCGTAGCACCTAAAATGTCGTTTCGTTCCCCACCGTGTAGAAAAAATGCAAACGCAATAACGATAATTCACAATTAAAATCAATATATAGTAGAAATATTACGACTTTCAAGAGGATTATACGATATATTGTGTTGTGCAATAATTACATATGCATAAATCAACGTACAAAATGTATCTATACTTTAATGGAAACTGTATGCTATAATGACCTCACATTCATGGAAAGGAGGGAAAGAAATTGGGTCGTGAATTATTGGATGCTATTTCAGACATGGTGCAGAATGAGTTGAAACCTGATCTGGTGCAGTCGACAAGGGACATGGTGCAGAACGAATTAAAGCCTGATCTGATGCAGTCGATGAGAGACATGATGCAGAACGAGTTGAAGCCTGATCTGATGCAGTCGACAAGAGATATGGTGCAGAACGAATTAAAGCCTGATCTGATGCAGTCGATGAGAGACATGATGCAGAACGAGTTGAAACCGGATTTGATGCAGTCGACAAGAGACATGATGCAGAACGAGTTGAAGCCTGATCTGATAAAGTCGACAAGAGATATGGTGCAGAACGAGTTGAAGCCTGATCTGATAAAGTCGACAAGAGATATGGTGCAGAACGAATTAAAGCCGGATCTGCTGTTAACTATGTCAGATATGATGGATCACAAGCTTCAGCCTGTTAATGAGCGCCTAAAAAGAATTGAACTGACACAGGAAAATGATATCCTGCCGCGTCTGCAGAATATAGAATCCTGTTATATATCAACATTTAAGCGGTATCAGGCGGGCGCAGAGAAAATCGATACCATGCAGGATGATGTTGATATTCTGAAAAAGGTTGTTGCTGAGCACAGCGAAAAACTTCAAAAATTTGCATAGCGAATTTTCTGACGGCTGATCTGAGCCGTGTCTTGATATTAGCGTCAATATTTTTTTGTGAGTCATTTCTGCTAATATGAAGATTTCCCTTTGAGTTGCATTATCGCTTCACATTCTCCGGTTGATGTCAGATAGAGTTTTCGATATAATATTATCAATAGAATAATATTGATCGGAGGATAAGTATATGCGTGAAACGGTCACTATTGAAAAGAAACAGCCTCAGTACTCCGTGGTGTCGGGCATAACATTTGCACAGGTAGATGCATGGTTTGGCCATACGGTTAGAGAGCTTAAAATGGATCTTATCTATCCGGAGGACAGGACAAAGAAATATCCGTGTATCGTCTGGATATGCGGCGGGGCGTGGCGGATCATGGACAGATCCGCACACCTGGCCTATCTGTCGGAGCTTGCAAGAAGCGGTTTTGCAGTTGCAAGTGTGGAATACCGCACGACCAATGAGGCTGTCTTTCCGGCGCAGCTTACGGATGTAAAAGCGGGGATCAGGTATCTGAGGGCTCACAGTGACAGATATAACATCGACATTGAACGATTTGGAGTGATGGGAGAGTCTGCCGGGGGTTATCTGGCGGCGATGGCGGCTTTGGCGGATGATCCGGCATATGATGTCGGAGACTGCACGGAATATTCCAGCAAAGTGCAGGCCGCGTGTCCGTGGTATCCGCCCACAGATGTTTCCTGTATTCCTTATGGATCGGAGGCAGCCGCAGCGGTATCAAATGAATCTCAGCTGTTGGGAAAGAATGTCATGCTGTTTCGTGAGGAAGCACTGGGGATCTGTCCTGTCAGCTATGTGACAAAGGATGCGCCTCCGTTTATGATCATTCACGGAACTGATGATCATACGGTGCCTTTTATGCAGGG
Organism: uncultured Lachnospiraceae bacterium; assembly: GCA_947624025.1. Lineage (GTDB taxonomy): Bacteria > Bacillota > Clostridia > Lachnospirales > Lachnospiraceae > UBA3282. Next base: position 1,930 of record CANQIJ010000074.1, read on the forward strand.
CGAGGTTTTACATGATAAGCTGGAAGCTGCCGGCTGTGATGTGAAGCTGATAGCCATAGACGGGGCGGATCATGCGGATAATCAGTTTTTTCAGGAAGAGACATGGCAGCGTATCATTGGGTTTTTCCATGACAAGCTGGGATATGCCAAGATAAAATGACAGTTTTCCGATCAAGAAAGCAGGAAAACGTCGGGAAACAAAACGGGATTAAAGAATGGAAAATAATAACACAGAGATGCTGTTGGGCGCTAACGATATGGCAAAGCTTGGATGTAATGACTGTGCGGGATGCAGCGATTGCTGCCGGGGCATGGGCGACTCCATACTGTTAGATCCTTATGATATCTATATGCTTCAGGCGGCTGTAGGACAGACTTTCTCGCAGCTGCTGCGGGATCCGATCGACCTGCATGTGGAGGATGGCCTAATCCTGCCGGCGATCCGGATGCAGGAGGATACAGATGCATGCGGCTTCTTAAGCAAAGATGGCAGATGCAGTATTCACAGCCACAGGCCGGGTCTGTGCAGGCTTTTTCCGCTCGGCAGAAATTACGATGAACAGGGACTGCGCTATTTTGTTCTGGAGGATGCATGCAGGATCGGCAGCCGCACCAAGGTCAAGATCAAAAAGTGGCTGGAGATTGGGCAGCTTCCTAAATATGAACAGTTTCTGACCGTGTGGCACGATCTGAAAAAGCGGATACAGGAGCAGATCGCTGAGCACGGCTCGGATGAATATGCGCAGAAGGCGAATGTCGTGTTCTTAGAGACGTTTTATCAGACGCCGTATGACACGGAACAGGATTTCTATCTTCAGTTTGACAGCCGCCTTGCGAATGAGAGGATTGCCGGTATCATCGGAGGCTCCCCAGCCGCCGTTTGAAATTCAGGTAGTCGAACTGCGCCAGAAGCCGTATTTTTTTATTTTGATCAATAGCATAGATTGCAGGCAGCGGCATACCGTTAAAGGTATTATTTTTGCAGGTCGTATAGATGGCCATATCTCCGAACAGCAGCAGATCGTTCTCATGCAGGGGGCCTGCAAAGCTGTAATCGCCTATGATATCCCCGGCAAGACAGGTTGGACCGGCCAAACGGTAAGTGTAAGCGGCATTACCGGGCTTGTCGGCGCCGTAGAGAGGCGGTATATAGGGCATCTCCAGTACATCGGGCATATGACATGCGGCGCTGGCATCCAGAACGGCGATAGCGGTATCCCGGTTTTGCAGTACATCCAGTACGTGTGCTGCAAGATAACCGGCATTCAGGGCACAGGCTTCTCCGGGTTCCAGATAGACCTGGACATCCCACTTTTTTGCAGCATATATGATACAGTCTTCCAAACATTGTATGTCATATCCGGGCCGGGTGATATGGTGCCCGCCGCCCATATTGAGCCATTTCATATGAGGCAATATGTCCCCGAAGCTTTCTTCGACCGCAGCAAGCGTTGTTTTCAACGCATCCGCATCTTGTTCGCATAAGGTGTGAAAATGCAGGCCGTCGAGGAGAGAGAGCAGCGAAGGTGTCATAGACGCATCCCATTGTGAACGCGTGGTTCCGAGACGGCTTCCGGGAGAGCAGGGGTCGTAGATGGCATGCCCGTCTTGCGTGGAGCATTCCGGATTGACACGCAGGCCTATGCTTTTTCCTGCCGACTTTGCCGCCGGACCGAATCTTTCCAGCTGCCGCGGGGAATTAAATACGATGTGATCTGCATATTGGAGTAATTCCGTAAATTCGTCTTCACGGTAGGCGGCGCAGAATACGTGCACTTCCCTGTCCTGCATTTCCTCGGCGCCAAGACGCGCCTCATAGAGTCCGCTTGCTTCTGTTCCCGCAAGGAAAGGAGCCAGTACAGGATAGAGATCATAGTTGGAGAAGGCTTTCTGCGCCAGAAGGATCCTGCAGCCTGTGCGGGACGCCACGCCGGCCAGTATCTCTCCGTTTCGCCGAAGCTGCCTTTCATCGATAATGTAACAGGGCGTCGATAGTTTCCCGAACAATTCTTCCGGGCTGTCCGTACCCAGTGCGGCAAACGGATGCCGCGTATCCGCGCCGCTCATCAGTCTACCAGAGCCGGTGTGCGGCTCTCGCTGCGGGGCAGTCCGTATTGATCCAAGGCCATTAAAAACGGATCGGGATCAAATTCTTCCACCGTATGAACGCCGGGAGTGTTCCATTTGCCGGTGAGCAGCATGAGAGCGCCGCACATGGCGGGCACACCGGTAGTATAGCTGATCGCCTGACTTTCGACTTCGCGGTAGCATTCCTGATGATCACAGACGTTATAGATATAATATGTATGCGGTTTGCCGTTTTTGTGCCCGGTAAAGATGCAGCCGATATTGGTCTTTCCGTGTGTACGGGGCCCCAGACTTGCCGGATCGGGCAGTAGTTCCTTTAAAAATTTGATCGGAACGATATCGTGTCCCTCAAACTGTACAGGCGTGGTAGACAGCATTCCTACATTCTCAAGGCATTTCATGTGGGTCAGATAGCTTTGCCCGAAAGTCATGAAGAAACGTATGCGTTTCACACCGGGGATGTTCTGGGCCAGGGATTCAATTTCTTCATGGTGGAGCAGATACATGTCTTTGTCGCCAACCCGGTCAAAATGGTATTCGCGTTTGATGCTCATGGCGGGCACCTCTACCCAGTGACCGTTTTCCCAATAGCTTCCGGGAGCCGATACCTCACGCAGATTGACTTCAGGGTTAAAATTAGTGGCGAACGGATAACCGTGGTCGCCGCCGTTACAGTCCAGAATATCGATGGTGTCTATGCTGTCAAATTCATGCTTCAGGGCGTAGGCGCAGTAAGCCTGTGTAACGCCGGGATCGAAACCGCATCCGAGCAGGGCAGTGAGACCCGCTTTTTCAAATTTATCCCGGTAGGCCCATTGCCAGCTATAGTCAAAATAAGCGGAAAATCCGGCCTCTGCACATCGCTTTTCGTAGACGGTACGCCACGAAGGGTCATCGGTATCCTCCGGTTCGTAGTTTGCGGTGTCCATGTAGTTGACGCCGCAGGCAAGGCAGGCATCCATAATGGTCAGATCCTGATAGGGCAGGGCGATATTCATAACCAGATCGGGCTTGTAGGATCGGATCAGATCGATCAGCTGGCTGACATCGTCTGCATTCACCTGTGCAGTGGTGATCTTAGTGGATGTGCTGCCTGTGAGTTTGGCGGCAAGCGCATCGCATTTGGCTCTAGTGCGGCTGGCGATACACAGTTCCGTGAAGACATCGCTTATCTGACAACATTTTCGGATGGCTACGGAAGCAACCCCGCCGCATCCGATGATCAATACTCTGCTCATAATTTCCTCCGTTTGTTTAAGTGAGTGTTCAACAGTTAAGAGCAAGGATCAGTTCCCGGAGAACCTTGCAGGCAACAGCAGTAGACATACCGCTGCTGTCTAACATGGGAGCCAGTTCATTGATATCTGCTCCGACAATATCTGCGCCGCATGAGATGCGGATGGCATCCAATAGCTGCAGGAAGCTGACGCCGCCTGCTTCCGGAGTACCTGTGCCGGGGAAAACCGACGGATCGAGGCAGTCCAGATCGACAGTCAGGTAGACCGGAGTCCGGTTACGGCGCAGGACATCCACGAGCTGCTTAAGGCCGTTGAAATCAAAAGGATGCATGTCTGTGTGCCCGGCTTGTGCAAACATAAATTCACTCCGATCACCGCTGCGGATGCAGAACTGGTGAATGCGGCCGTCTCCCAGCAGATCATGGCACCGCCGCATAACGCAGGCGTGACTCAGGCGGGCGCCCAAATAATCGTCACGCAGATCGGCATGAGCATCAAAATGAAGGATATGAAGGCCGGGATATTTTTGATATATCGCTCGAACCGCTCCCAGCGTGACAAGATGCTCACCGCCAAGAAGCAGGGGGAACTTATTGTCCGCTAAGATGATAGAGGCTCTGGATTGAATGTCGGAGAGCGCTCTGTCAGGATCTCCGAAGCATAATTCCATATCGCCGCTGTCGAAGACAGAACGATCTGTCAGATCCGTATGCTGATACGGGCTGTATGTCTCCAGGCCAAAGCTTTCGTGGCGTATGGCGGAAGGACCGAAGCGTGCGCCGGGACGGTAGCTCGTAGTGGAGTCAAAGGGCGCACCGTACAGTACGATGTCTGCATTTTCATAATCGCTGTCACAGCCGATAAAGCTTTCTATATTTCTTTCCATCAATCTTCAACCTCCCGCAGCATCTGCTCCAGAAATGCCGGGAGATAGAAGGACCCGACGTGAAGCCTGGTGGTGTAATATCTTGTTTTCAGACCGAGCTTCTGCCATGCCTTGGCGCCAAGATCGTCGATAGGATGATATTTTTTGCTGGCAAAACCAAAGAGCCAGTAGCCGGCCGCGTAAGTCGGTATGTGAGCCTGATAGATACGGCTGATAGGGAAGGATTCCACAATGCGCTTATGGCTGCGCTTCATAGCCTCCGCATCGTGGCGGTAGAACGGGCTTCCCTGCTGGTTGACCATGATGCCGTCGGAGCGGAGCGCATGAAAGCAGCTCCCGTAAAACTCTTTTGTAAACAGCCCTTCTGAGGGCCCGAAGGGGTCGGTGGAGTCTACGATCACAAGATCGTAATCGGCATGGCAGCGGCGGATAAACCGCAGACCGTTCTCAAAGCTGATATGAACCCGTTCATCGTCCAGACGGGAGGCGTTCTCCGGCAGAAAGGCCCGGCAGACCTCGATGACCTGCGGATCCATCTCTACAAGATCGATACGTTTTACACGATCATAGCGGGTCAGCTCCTTTACCACACCGCCGTCTCCGGCACCGATGACCAGGATGTCTTTAATACCGGGGTGTACTGCCATGGGAACGTGCGTGATCATCTCATCGTAGATAAATTCATCCCGCTCGGTGAGCATGACGTTGCCGTCCAGAGCCAATACACGGCCGAACTCCGGCGTATCGAAGATATCGATCTGCTGGTAGCCGCTCCGCTCCGAATACAGATGTCTGTTGACGCGGATGCTGTGTTTTACGTCCGGCGTATGAAATTCGCTAAACCACAAATCCATGGCGGTATCCTCCTGTAAACATAATTTTTCGCAGCTGATCTGTCCGGATCATACGAGTACGTTAAGACGCTGAATATCGGGGTCTTCCGGACCGGTGAGAGAGCAGCCCTTGCTGCGGGCATACTCGATATAGTCCAGGATCTCAGCCGTGATCCGCTCGCCGGGCGCCAGGATCGGGATGCCGGGCGGGTAGCACATTACAAACTCGCTGCATACATGCCCCACGCTGTCATGCAGCGGAATACTTTGTTTATCAGCGTAAAATGCCTCCTGAGGACTGGAAACGACCTCGGGATCGATATATTCCTGACTGAGCAGACCGCTCGGATCCCGCTGGTAACGACGGCGGATATCCGCCAGTGCACTGACTAACCGCTCCAGCTCCTGAGGTCTGTCTCCCATGGACAGATAAGCCAGGATATTGCCGATATCCCCGAATTCTATCTGGATATCATAATCATCTCTTAAGATATCGTAAACCTCGATTCCTGCAAGGCCGATCTCACGTGTATGCACACTCAGCTTAGTGGCATCGAAATCATAGATGGAATCGCCGTTTATCAGCTCTTTCCCAAAGGCATAATAGCCGCCGATGGCATTAACTTCATCTCTCGCATACTCCGCCATCTCCAGCACATGTGCAAATACCTTGCGCCCACGCAGCGCCAGATTGCGCCTGCTGATGTCGAGACTGGACATGAGCAGATAGCTTCCCGATGTAGTCTGCGTCAGATTGATGATCTGTCGTACATGACCGGGAGACACTCCCGGACCGGTCAGCAGAAGGCTGGACTGTGTCAGACTGCCGCCGCTTTTGTGCATGGAAACGGCTGACATATCCGCGCCGGCCGCCATGGCGGAGAGGGGCATATCATCACCAAAATAGAAATGTGTGCCGTGTGCCTCGTCAGCAAGACACAGCATTCCGGCGTCATGTGCCATTTGGACGATAGCCTGCAGGTCGCTGCACACGCCATAATAGGTAGGATTGTTTACCAGTACGGCGACGGCGGAGGGGTGTTCCCGGATCGCTTTGGCTACCTGTTCCCGCTCCATGCCAAGAGATATGCCCAGTCTTTTATCCACTTCCGGATTGACGTATACCGGAACGGCGCCGCACAGGACAAGCGCATTGATAACGCTTCTGTGGACGTTGCGGGGCAGTATGATCTCATCGCCGCGTTTGCAGGCGGACAGAACCATGCTCTGTACAGAACTGGTTGTTCCGCCGACCATCAGGAACGCATGGGCTGCGCCGAAAGCATCGGCGGCCAGATCCTCGGCGTGGCGTATGACGGAGATCGGGTGGCAGAGGTTGTCGAGAGGCTTCATGCTGTTGACATCCACACTGACACACTGTTCGCCCAAAAAGGCTGTCAGTTCCGGATTGCCCCGGCCATGCTTATGGCCCGGCACATCAAAAGGAACGACTCTCATCTGACGGAATCTGTCTAATGCTTCATATATGGGAGCCTGATTCTGATCCATAGCATCTCCTCCTTATCGCGGCATTTGCCGGATTGACAAGCCCGCTTGTCAGCCCGGCCCATTGCTCACGTAAAAAAAGCAAGCTGCAGGAGCACAGCTTGCATAAGATATCCAACACTATGGCGGCAAAGAATTCCTGTACCCGCAAAAAGAATAGAAGGGTAATAACAGGAATGACGATAGCCGTCTATCCGGGATCGATGGTACTGCAGAGTCTATATAGCATCATGATACTTTTACTACTCTTATTGACCGTTTCACAAGTCTGCGCCTGGGCACTTTTCGGTTATGAAGTAACCAACTTATAAAATTCGAGCTCTTAACTCAATCAATAAGGCGGCGTACCGCCAATCGGCAGTGGACCCGGCTGTCCGTATGGCCTTAACTTCCATCTGGGAGTGGTCCGTAACATTAGCTTTGAAAAGACTCTGACGAGATACCTTTCATTGAGCAACTATAGCAAGAACATGGGGAAATGTCAAGTAGAAAGCATAATAAAAACAGATAAAAACAGCTGCAAAAGCAAATACTTGTAATTTTTTGGCGGTAATAAATATTGAATTATTGACAGTGATAAACTATAATGAGGTTGTTGGTACAGTATAGAAGGAAAGGCGCGGTTTGGATATGAGTCAGGATAAATATGTGGCATATGTCTCTACCTACACGGTGGGAAGAGAAGATACGTACGGTATCAAGATTTATGATGTGGATTTAAAGAATGGCAGAATGTCGGAGAAAAATCAGGTTAAGATCACGAATTCCTCCTACATTACGATATCCCATAACAGTAAATTCCTGTACTCGATCACTGATTTCGGCGTGGAGGCGTATAAGATCCTTCCCGGCGGCGATCTTGAGGTGATCAATTCAGGCAGCATAAACGGTATGAGAGGCTGCTATCTGTCAACAGATTATGAGGACAGGTTCCTGTTTGTCGGCGGATATCATGACGGTAAGATCACGGTGCTGCGTCTTAATGAGGACGGCGGAGTCGGCGAGATCACGGACGAGATATTCCATAAAGGACTTGGCAGTATTGCCGAGCGTAATTTCAGGCCCCATGTCAACTGTGTGAAGATGACCAGGGATAATCATTACCTGTGCGCTGCGGATCTGGGGCTTGACCATGTCAATGTCTATCGCCTTGACCATCAGAACGGTAAACTGAAGCCGATCGATATGATAAGAAGCGAGCAGGAATCGGCGCCCCGCCACATGAAATTTTCCAAGGACGGCAAATTCCTGTATATCGTGCATGAACTGAAGAATTATATTGACGTATACACCTATGAAGAGATCAACGGAAATCCGGAATTTGAGAAGATCCAGACAATCTCTACGCTGAATGACTACCATGCGGGCGGTTCTGCCGCCAGCGCGCTGAATATATCGGATGACTTCAAATATATGGTCAGCTCCAATGCGGGAGACAACAGCGTCATTATCTACAGGATCGATCAGAAAACAGGGATGCTGGAGAAGGTGCTGTGTCTGCCGGTGAGCGGCGACTATCCGAAGGATGCGAATCTGTTCCCGGACAATAAGCACCTGGTATCTCTTAACCACGAATCCAATACCATGACGTTCTTTACGGTGGATATGAAGAACGGACTGCTGGTCATGAACGGCAGAGAGATTCAGGTGAATCAGCCAAACTGTATTATTTTTCACAAGGTGGAATAGAATACAAAACGGTCCTCCTGCATATACATTTACCAGTATATGCAGGAGGTTTTTTATATGGATTTTTTGCAGAACAGTACATATGACCTGTATAAAGATATACAGCTTCGCACGGGAGGCGAGATCTATCTGG
>CANQIJ010000075.1 GCA_947624025.1 uncultured Lachnospiraceae bacterium
CACTAAAATATCCTTGATAAAAGCACAAATCAATGATAAAATATCCTGTACATGCAACAATAGTTTCGGAGGTAACCCAATGAGCAAATTAGCGATTGTTTTGTTGATCATTGCTGCCGTTTTGATTCTTGCTGTGGTTGCACTTTATTTCCTTGGGAAAAAGGCACAGAAAAAGCAGAGCGAACAGCAGGCGCAGATCGATGCCATGAAGCAGACGGTCTCCATGCTGATCATAGATAAAAAACGGATGAAGCTGAGGGATGCGGGACTTCCCCAGGTCGTTATGGACCAGACTCCCAAATGGCTTCGCGGCTCCAAGCTCCCGGTCGTCAAGGCCAAGGTCGGTCCCCAGGTGATGACCCTGATCTGTGATGAGAAGATCTTCGATTCCGTGCCGATCAAAAAAGAGGTAAAGGCGACGGTGAGCGGCATCTATATCACGGAAGTGAAGGGGCTGCACGGCAAATCGGCCGCTGTAGAGCAGAAGAAAAAGAGCCGGTTTAAACAGTTGGTCGAACGGGCACAGGAAAAGGCAGGTGCAAAACCGGTCAAATAACCGGATGCGCGGCAAAGCCGATCGCCATACCACGTCCGGATAAACAGCAGATTCGTAAAAGGCGGCGTCCCTTAGCCATTCAGCTTAAGGAAAAGCCGCCTTTTTGTTTGGAGCTGTCTTTGGAGAGAATGTCGATCCTGATATGGCAGTCCGACAAAAATTCGTAGTTGACATCCAGCGAATAATCCACATCCACCACGATATTGTCTTCCCTCTCGGTTATCCTGATCTTTCTGGTATCGATCCCGATCAGGATCTGGCCAAACGGCGTATTGTAATTCGTCAGGTTCTTTTTATTCTCCTGAAAGACCATATGCATATTGATCAGCCCGTGACGGGACAGCTCCAGCATATTATCTCCGAATTTTAACCTGTTTTTAGTCGGCTGTTCAAACCCCTCCGTGATCTCGTTATAGATCACATAATGCTTCCCGTTTTTCTTATAATAATCACCGACCGTCACCGTCTCGATCTTATCGGCGTCTTCCTCCCGCTGGTCAAACTGCAGCCCCTGAAGCGTCAGCAATACCTCATGCGTCATATGTATATCCTTCCTGCCTTCCTGTGATCTCCCAATGATGATCTTAAGTCCGGCTGTTGTCAGTACTCGTCTATGGCGATCACTTTTGCGGACAGTATTCCGTAGGTCAGGATCGAATTGGCAAACTTCTGAAATTTATCCGCCGCATCGCTCACAAAAAACTTGTACAGCTCCGTTCCCAGTCCCGGCCTGTGATCGCTCTCAAGTCCGCTGTCATGTAAAAGCCGCTTCAGCTCCCGCGCCGTCTCGTATGCCGGATTGACCAGCGTCACGCCCTCACCCATGATCCTGCCGATCGTGGAGCGTATCATCGGATAATGAGTGCATCCTAAGATCAGCGTATCGATACCGACGTCGATCAGCTCTGCCAGATACCGTTCCGCTATCTCGTCGGTCACAGGATCCTCCCACAAGCCTTCCTCCACCAACGGTACAAAAAGCGGACACGCCTTACTGAGCACCGTGACATTCTGATCGTTCTCATTTATGTATCTGTTATAGATTCCGCTGCTCACGGTCGCCTCTGTGGCGATCACCCCGATCTTGCCGTTTCTGGTCGCTTCGATCGCCGCCCCGGCTCCCGGTTTGACCACGCCGATGATCGGTATATCCACCTCGTTTTCCAGTTCGTCAAGAGCGTATGCGCTGGCGGTATTGCAGGCCACCACGATCGCTTTGACGTCCTGGGTCTGCAGGAAACGGACGATCTGCCTGGAATATCTGGTCACCGTATCCCTGGATTTACTGCCGTAAGGCACCCGCGCCGTATCGCCAAAATATACGATCCGCTCATTGGGAAGCTGCCTCATGATCTCTCTTGCCACAGTCAGTCCGCCCACTCCCGAATCAAAAACGCCGACAGGTCTGTTACACAATTCTTCGTGTTCACTCATCAACATTCTATTTCCTCTTTTTTCTTTCCGTCCGATTCGTATTTTGCTCTGCTAGTTCAGCTTCTGCGCCAGCCATTCGAGGACTCTGCTCTTTATCACGATCTCTCCGGGCTTCGCCCGCAGGATATCTGCGCTGCCGTCATATGCTTTTCCCCAGTCCGCTTCGCCATCCGCCCCGGGATCGTCCTGACTGCTTTCACCCGCCGATCCGGCCGCCTGTTCTTCTGCGGCGGTCACTTTCTCATAAGTGCCGTCGGTAAAACACAATTCCGGATACCAGAGCCCCCACCACGCAAGCGCGAGCACTCCCGTCGTCAGAGCACGGACGCGCAGATCATAAAAGCCGTATAAGCAGAGCCGCCCTGCCGCATCCCTGGCCTTCTTTTTGATTCTCTGCAGTTTGTTCATTCGGTTACGCTCCTTAAACAGCCGGCGCCTTTCATGCCGGCATGATCTTTTCTTATTAAGAAGTGTAACCGTTATTTTGTTCCGTATACTTATATTTCACCGGATCCGCGTTTTTTCAGGCCTTATGCTTCTTTGCGGCCGTCTGCTGCTCCAGGCGCAGCTGCCTGATAATGGAATTCTCCTGATTGTCGATATGGAGCCTGGCGGCCTCCGCCGCTTTCCTTTTATCCCGTCTGACAATGCTTTCATATATTATCCTATGCTCGTTCACCAGGCTTTCATGACGGTTTTCATCTTTAATATACTCAAAGCGGTATCGGTACATCTGCTCGGACAGATTATTGATCAGCTGCACCAGTCTCTGATTTCCCGTCGCCTGCACTATGATATCGTGAAACGCCACATCCGCCCTGGCTATCACGGTTGCGTCCTTTGTCGCCGTTGCGCGTTCGAATTCATCGCAGGCGTCCTTAAGCAATCCTTCTTCCTCCTCGTTGATCCGGTCGCACGCAAGCTCCACGCACAGGGCATCTAGCGCACGGCGCACCTCCAATACGTCCTTCAGGCTCTTCTCCGTGATCTGCGCGACCTCCGCGCCGCGGCGTGGGATCATGATCACCAGGCCCTCCAGCTCCAGCTTACGGATCGCCTCCCTGATCGGAGTCCTGCTGACGCCCAGACGGTTGGCGAGATGAATCTCCATCAGCCGTTCACCCGGCTTTAATTCTCCCGTAAGGATTGCTTTGCGCAGCGTGTTGAATACCACGTCCCGCAGAGGAAGAAATTCATCCATTGTCATATCCAGGTTATCTCCCATACAACCCTTCCTTTCTCTATATGCACATAACACATGACACTAGTGTCACAAATATTGTCCGCTGCACGGCAGGCTTGCCCGGCCTACCCTGTTACTGCTGCAGGATGTCCCGCTTGAAGGTCGTCACACAGATCTGCCCGGAAAACCGCTCTGCTTTCAGGGCCGCTGCCGCCCTCTGCGCGCTGTCTCTATCGGTAAAGATACCGAACACGGACGGACCGCTGCCGCTCATCAGTGCATTTTCCGCGCCCATCCCGCACAGCCGTTCCTTGATCTGCGCGATGACGGGGTATTCCTTCACCGTAACCGTCTCGAGCACGTTGCCGAGCCTGTCCGTAATACCGCTCAGACTGCCCGCATAAAGCGCCCGCACCATTCCGTCTATATCGGGATGCTCTGTCAGCTCACCGATGCGAAGGCGGCTGTACACAAATGCCGTCGATACGTTAATATCCGGTTTCGCTATCACCAGGAAACAATCCGGCGGGGACGGCAGCGGCGTCAGGATCTCGCCGATCCCTTCCGATAACATCGTGCCGCCCACAAGACAGTACGGAATATCCGCTCCGAGCCTGACTCCCAGCCTCTGTAACTCCTGCACAGAATAATCCAGCCCGAAGAGCTCGTTGATCCCCCGCATGGCTGCGGCAGCATCGGCGCTTCCTCCCGCCATGCCCGCAGCGACAGGAATCCTCTTGGTCAATGCGATCTTTACTCCCCCTTCGATATCCTGCTCCCGCAAAAGAAGCTCCGCCGCCCGGCAGATCAGGTTACTGCCGTCCGAAGGGATCTCCCGGCATTCAGTCTCCAGGACGATCCCCGGAGCGTCCGTCCTGGAGATCACAAGATCGTCACCAAGATCCACCGTCTGCATGATCATCTTCAGCTCGTGATATCCGTCTTCCCTGCGGCGTAAAACATCCAGTCCTATATTGATCTTTGCATATGCCTTTTGGATGATCTGCTCCATCGCTCCCTCCGAAGCTTTCGCCCTGCCGTGTCCTTTTCCTGTCAGAAATGTTCTAAATTGTACTTTGTATACAATAATGGATTGTACTTAATTATATACAATTCCTGCGGTTTCGTCAACCGGACCTTCCTTTTTTCTCACGAGCGGCTGTTCTGTTCATCAAGCTCTCTGAAAACCTCCTCGACAAACCATGCATCTTCGGTATCTGCAGCGGCCTCCCGTATCCGTTCAACCACTTCTCCATAGCCGGCGTACAGTCTCCCGCATACATCCGGCCCGCCGCTGCCTGATCCGCCGTCCAGAAAGACCTCGTGCAAAATCTTTTTATAAAGGCCCGATACGTTCCACGACGCCCACTCCTCACAGCAGCTCCCCCGGTAAGTATAGCGCAGCCCGGCATCTTTTCCCCCCGGGGCAATACCAAAGGCGATCCGGAACATGGCGATCATAAAAAAACTCCGTCTTCTGATCCTGACGTTGATATTGTCGCACAGCTCGTCGATCTCCTCACGTACCGGCAGGGCATTCTTCGGATAGAGCCTGCCGGTCTCCCGTTGGATCATTAACTGCTTTTTGTGAGATCCGCACAGGGGAATCGCCTCGTAATCCTCATCCACGTATTCCCACAGGAAAAAGGTGTTGATATAATGGATAAAATTACGCCCTCTCGTTTCTTCGTCCTCTCCCAGCAGATGCCTGCCGTCCCAGTCATGTCTCAGATTGTCCAGCGACAGATCAAAATAGTCTTTCAGACACGGATGAGTGCCCCGGTAGCCGTTATACCTGGCGGGCACCAGGATCATATTGCCCACGGTGTGCACCAACCCGGCGAACTCCGTTATGCTCTTACTGCCGATATAATCATCATCGCTCTCGATCAGTTCTTTGATCCGCGCTGCCCTGTCGCGCTGCCGGCCGTTCTCGCCGTCACGGAACATCGCCGTATTCTTAAAATTATTCCATTTATAAGTATCGCCGTGGTTCAGGATCAGATAAGCGCTGAACGTGATCCAGAAGGAATTCATGGTGTCCGGCCCCATGCTCATGCCGTTTCCGTAACAGGAGGCGCCAAACTGCCTGAGCGTCGCAAATTTGAATTCCAGGTCCCTTGTCTCGCACAGATCCTGCCAGTTCCACAGCGTTCTGTAGATCTCTCTCGAAAACCAGGAATAATAGCCCTGCCTTAAATAATTTTTTCTGATAGTGCCGTCGCAGTCATAATCGCAGAATTTCGGCAGGCCCTTGTAATTCAGTATATTGATGAGCGCCGTTTTGCCGTTTAACGACCTCATTTCGGCGATCCTGTTTCTGTAAAAGTCCTCATTCTTTTTTTGAGATGTCCTCGCGCTGACGCACAGCCGTTCGAGATTGGCACACCAGAGCGCTTCGTCAAACTGCTCCTTGATATCGAACAGCTCCTTGTGGGCGTCCTCCGATCTGATATAATCCTGCAGGCTGTCAAACCTCGGTGTCTGTCGTTCCATTGTCCGGTCTCTCCGTTCTTTTTTATCCGTCATATATCATCCGCGCTATGCCGGAGTGCGGAAATGATAGTTACATTTTAATATATTTTTTGATTCTTTCCCAGTCCAATTCACGTTTCCCATAATGGCCGCCTTTATGCGCCCGCTTTCTCCCAAGGGATCTCAAGCCGCAAAAACTCCCGTTTTACGCTGTTTTGTCATGAACATCTTTTTTTTGGTAATGAAAAATAATATATTTTTATTTTTTACTCCTAATTTTTCCAAAGGTATGGTACGATATAATAAATAGACATGGGGAGTTATCCCCTATTGCAACCGTAAACAAAAACACATTCCAAGGAGGGATACCAATGAGCGTAAACGGAATTACAGGTGCTGCCAATACTTATGAAGCCTATACGGTAAATCAGAACGTTTCGACAAAGGCAGCCGAGGAAGACAGCAGCAAGAAGGCAAGCTCTTCCGAGAGCCAGAACGATCAGGGGGTTGTCTATGAGGCGTCCAAGGAAGCCGGCACCTCGAAGACCCAGAAAACTTACACACAGAATACAGACTTAGTGAACAAGCTGAAGGCAGACGCTGAGGCTCACGCGCAGCAGCTGCAGAACATCGTATCACAGCTGATGACCAAGCAGGGCCAGACCTACAATACCGCAAACGATATCTGGTCTTTCCTGTCAAGCGGCGACTTCACCGTGGACGCTGCTACGAAGGCACAGGCGCAGAAGGATATCGCAGACGACGGCTACTGGGGTGTTGAGCAGACATCCGACAGGATCATTGATTTTGCGACGGCGCTTACGGGCGGCGATCCGGATAAGATCGAAGAGATGCGCGAAGCATTCAAGAAGGGCTACAAGATGGCGGAGGATACATGGGGCGGCGAGCTTCCCGAGATCTCCCAGAGAACCTATGATGCTGTAATGCAAAAGTTTGACCAGCTGGCGGAGGAAGCCGGACTGACAACGTCAAACTGATCTGTATTATCATATTTTTATCCTACTTAGCTAAAAGAAGCCGGGCAAACGACCCGGCTTCCTTTATATTTACCCTGCCGTCAGGGACCTGCGCAGACAAAATGACCGTGCGCCTAATCGTCCAGCGCCGCGAACATGACATTCCTTATTTTTCTGGTATATGCCGTCGTACCGGAATCCACCTTCTGGTGCATAATGAGTAAGGTCAGCCCATTCGCCGGGTCATTCATCAGATAAGTGCCCAGCCAGCCGTCCCAGCCGTACTCGCCTCTGCTTCCCATTCCGGCCGCCGCGCCCGGATCGGTCATAATACGCATCAGATTGCCGTAAGTATAACCCGCCAGCGACTCCCATGTCTCCACGCCTTTTTGCTGCGCGGGAGTAACGTGCGCCGTTGTCATGAACTCCACCGTCTCAGGCGACAGGATGCGCGCGCCATCGTACTCGCCGCGGTTCATCAGCATCTGCGCGAAACGGGCGTAGTCGTCTATCGTGGAACAGAGTCCCGCACCGCCGGACTCAAACGCCGGCGGAAACTCCATTTTATTCTGTATGGCAAGGTTGTATCCGTGCTCTTCTGTCAGTCCGTTCTCCCCGTCCCGATACACCTTGGCCAGCCGCCCCTGCTTGTCCCCCGGAACATAGAACGCGGTATCCCGCATCTTAAGAGGTTCAAAGATGCGCTCCGCAAGAAATTCCCCGAAACGCATTCCCGATACCGCCTCCACGACCGCGCCCAGTATGTCCGCCGAAAAGCCGTACTGCCATGTGGTCCCCGGCATGAATGCCAGCGGCAGCTTGCCCGCTCTGTTGGCAATCTCCACGGTTGTCAGCGCCTCCTGTGTAAACATCCTGCTTTTTACTTCCTCGATCAAACGCTCGCTCCTGATCTCCGCCGGATTGCCCTCTCCCGGATAAGCCACTCCCGAAGTCATATTGAGCAGGTGCTGTATGGTCACGGGCCGTTTTACCGGCACGATCACGCCCCGGTCTATCACATACTGGTTGCGAAAGCCGGGCAGATATTCGTATACCGGATCCAGCAGATCCAGTTTTCCTTCTTCCAAAAGGATCATCACAGCCGCCGCCGTAACGGGCTTGGACATGGAATACAGACGGTGTATCGTGTCCCGCGTCATCTTAAGACCGCCTGACAGATCCCGGTATCCGGCCTCATAGTAGCACTGCTCCTCACCGTGCCGTATCACCAGACAGCTCACGCCGGACACATATGCCTTGTTTACCATCTCCTGCAGTATTTCCTGTATTCGCTCCAATTTACCCCGATCCATGCGCGTACCTCCGTATCTGTATTCACGATCCTTCACCGGCATCCGCGTTTTCTGCGGCATCCGCTGTCCTTCGCCGCCAGCCGTTGCCGCTCAACGCCGTTTTCTGCATTCTATTGTAACACATGTCCGCCCTTTCGTGAACCTTCCGGCCGCGTTTTTGCCGGACTTTTTGTTATCGGAACAACACACACGCACTATACGCCGGAAAATACCGCAGAAGCCTCCTATTGCAGAAAAACGGTAAATATCATATCCGGTCATTGCCATATCGGTGTGCGCCTATTATAATGATCATAATAGAAAAAAGCAGATCATTGAGAGGGGCAGATCATATGAAGATAACGGATAAAAAACAGTACCTTGCACAGATCAATGAGGTGATCGCCGGAGGTCCTTACACGGATGACTGGTCATCTCTCACGGACTTTGAGATGCCGCGCTGGTTCGAGAAAGCGAAGTTCGGTATCTTTATTCACTGGGGACTCTACAGCGTACCCGCCTTCAACAATGAGTGGTACTCTCGGAATATGTATGTACAGGGTTCCCCCGAATATGAGCATCATATCAAGACATACGGACCGCACAAGGATTTCGGCTACAAGGATTTTATTCCGCTTTTTACGGCGGATCGGTTCGATCCCGACTATTGGGCGGATATCTTCGCCGCAGCCGGAGCCAGATACGTCGTTCCCGTAGCGGAACATCACGACGGCTTTCAGATGTATCAGAGCGATCTGTCCGCATACAACGCCGCACAGATGGGCCCTAAACGGGATATCATCGGCGAATTAAAGACCGCATTTGAAAAAAAAGGTCTGGTATTCTGCACTTCCACCCACCGGGCGGAGCATCACTGGTTTATGGGAGTCGGTAAGGAATTTGAAAGCGATATCCAAGAACCTCTGCAATGCGGTGATTTCTACTGGCCGTCGGAAAAAGAGCAGCCCGATTTTCAGGATCTCCATGCAAAACCGCATCCCGGTAAAGAATTTCTTGAGGACTGGCTGTGCCGTACCTGCGAGATCATCGACCGCTATCAGCCGGCGATCCTCTACTTCGACTGGTGGATCCAGCACGAGGCTTACAAGCCCTATCTGCGTAAGATCGCCGCTTACTACTATAACCGCGGCGCCCGGCTGGGATTCCCCGCCGCTATCTGCTATAAGCACGATGCGATGGCGTTCGGCAGCGCTATCGTCGATGTGGAACGAGGCAAATTCGCCGACTGCAAGCCCTATCACTGGCAGACGGATACGGCGATCGCGCGCAACTCCTGGTGCCATACCACTTCTCTGGATTACAAAAGCAGCCATGAACTGATCTGCTATCTGATCGATGTCGTCAGCAAGAACGGCAATCTGCTTCTCAACGTTGGGCCGAAAGCGGACGGCTCCTTTGCGGAGAAGGATCTGGCGATCCTGAAGGATATCGGCGGCTGGCTTCGGACTAACGGCGAAGCCATCTATGACAGCAAACCCTGGCGCTATGCCGGCGAAGGCCCGACCGCCGAGGTCGAGGGGCAGTTCAGCGACGGCGCCGCTACGTCCTACACGAGCGAAGACTTCCGGTTTACGGCAGGGCACGGTTGCATCTATGCTTTCTGTTTAAATTATCCGGAAGACGGACGCATAGTGATCCGCTCCCTCTCCGAATCAACGGATGCCAACAAACCCGCTTTCCACGGTATCATCAGGGATGTCTCCGTGCTTGGCTTTGCAGAAACGCCCGACTGGTCCTGTGACACGGAAGGACTTCACATCCGGACAAAGGATGTGCGCAGCGATATGCCTGTCGTGATAAAAGTGGCGGTAGAATAAGCCGCGCCTATGTATCCGGCTCCCCATACAGTACGCCCAGACTGCCCGTGCCGATATAAAAGCGCCCGAACACCCTGCTGTCACCGTCCATGCTGTTGATCTCTCCGTACATCTGATCCTCCGCATTCACGCGGACATAGGCTGCACCGTCATCCGTGGAGCGGTAGAAGCCGTACTCGCCGCCGATGACCGCCGCCGTGTAGATTGCTTTGGGCTCCGCCGCATAATCTCCGCCCGGACGTCCTATACCGAGCCCCACGCGATAGAAGATGTCCCCGGGCGCACTCAGTCTTACGGTACGCACATTGTCGCTGCCCTTATCATAGTGAAGCTTCCAGAGGCCGCCCTCCTTTAACGCCATATAGAACACACCCTGTCTGCCGCACTCTCCCCGCACCTCCACCTTGTTCGCGCAGTCGATGAGCGCCAGATTGACATCGGGAAAATCCTGCGAAAGCCGTCTCTGTACGTAAGTGAGGCCGCCGTCGACG
>CANQIJ010000076.1 GCA_947624025.1 uncultured Lachnospiraceae bacterium
GCGGCCCGGACGCTGTCGAGGGCAGGTCCGCATCTCCGTTCACATTGATAAATGCCGAATAATACACTCTTTTGAGCGAAAATTTATCATACAGCGCCTCCGCCGCCGACATGATCTGGTAATCGCTTTCCGGGAGCGCTCCTATCACCATCTGGGTAGACTGCCCGGCCTCACAGAAGCGCGGCGCATGCTTATATACGGCAAGCTCATTTTTACTCCGGACGATCCCCGTCTGTATCTGCCGCATCGGCCTCAAGATATGGTCGCGGCGCTTGTTCGGCGCCATCGCCTTAAGTCCGTCCGCCGTCGCCATCTCCAGATTCACGCTCATGCGGTCAGCCAGATACCCGGCCCGCTGTATCAGCGCCGGGTCGGCGCCCGGAATCGCCTTCACATGAATATAGCCCTGAAATCGGTGCAGAGTGCGCAGCTTATGCACCGTCTCGCAGATCAGCTCCATCGTGTGGTCGGGGCTGTACAGTATGCCTGAACTCAAAAACAAACCTTCTATATAATTGCGTCTATAAAATTCCATCGTCAGCTCGCAGACCTCGTCCGGTGTAAAAGCAGCTCTCGGCACATCGTTGGACCGCCTGTTAATACAGTATCTGCAATCATAGATGCATTCATTCGTAAACAATATCTTTAACAGGGAAATACATCTGCCGTCCGCCGAAAAGCTGTGGCATATTCCGGCGGCAAGCGTATTGCCGATACCCGTACCGTCATTTCGTCGTGACGAGCCGCTGGAGCTGCACGATACGTCATACTTGGCGGCATCCGCTAATATTTTCAATTTATCCGCCAGCGACAGCTGCGGAGAGATCCTGACCTGCATCTTATTATCCCGCTTTCTTTTATCTCATATAAGAACATATGTTCGATTTATATATAGTGTAACACGCAAAAAGAAGTTATGCAAGAGGAAATAAACGACCCCCACTTGATTTCTCTTTCCAAAAGCGGTTAAATAGTATTGATAAAGTCAGAAACGAGGTTTTTCTATGGGTAACTTAAGGATTCCTAAAAATTACAAGTCCGAGCTGAATCTGTATGACACGCAGATCGGCATTAAGACGGTAAAAGACTTTTTTCAGAATCAGCTCGCCAAGGAGCTGCATTTACTGCGCGTGTCGGCGCCTCTTTTCGTGGAGCCTTCTTCGGGACTCAACGATAACCTGAACGGCGTGGAGCGTCCTGTGTCCTTCGGTATCAAGGAGCAGAATGACGCACCGGCGGAGGTCGTGCACTCCCTCGCCAAATGGAAGCGTTTTGCCCTGCAGAAATACGGATTTTCGATGGGCGAAGGTCTGTATACGGATATGAGCGCCATAAGAAGAGATGAAGACACCGACAATATCCACTCGATCTATGTAGACCAGTGGGACTGGGAAAAGATCATTGACAGACAGGACCGCAATACGGATTTCTTAAAGGAAACGGTTCGCACGATCTACCGCGTTCTGCGCAAGACCGAGAAATACATGTCGATCCAGTACGATTATATAACGGAAATGCTGCCGGAGGATATTTTCTTTGTCACCACGCAGGAACTGGAAAATATGTTCCCCGATGATACTCCCAGACAGCGCGAATACCATATTGCCAGAGCGAAGGGCGCTGTCTGCATCATGCAGATCGGCGATCTGCTGGAATCCGGCATAAAGCATGACGGCCGCGCGCCGGACTACGACGACTGGAGTTTAAACGCGGATATCGTTGTGTACTATCCGGTGTTAGACATCGCACTGGAGCTGTCTTCTATGGGCATCCGCGTAGACAGGGATGCGCTGCTTAGCCAGCTCGACAAAGCGGGATGCCCGGAACGGGCCGAGCTGCCCTTCCAGAAAGCGGTTCTGGAGGAAAAACTGCCCTTCACCATCGGCGGCGGCATCGGCCAGTCGCGCATCTGCATGTTCTATCTGCGCAAAGCGCACATCGGCGAGGTGCAGTCCTCGATCTGGCCGCCCGAGGTGGTAAAAGAAGCGCAGGAAAACGGTATACAATTACTGTAAGCATGATTGATACGGGCGGGTATTCTATATCACGCAGACACGCTTTCGCTCCGTTTCGTCCATAACGGTACTAAGCTCGAAAAAACCTCGCTAAGTACCGATGGACTCAAAGGGTCTGCTTTGATATAGAATACCCGCCCGTATAGGTACCTCATATATGCGGACATATCCCCGTCTATGTGAACCGATATGATTCCTCCGTATCGCGGCCGCGGTACTCATGCTTTTCGTAATAGCCGATCAGCGTTCCGTCCTCATCGCGCAGCGCCACCATGTACACATCCTTGTTCTCCCGCTCATTATAAAAGGTATGCATGATGTTATGAGTGGGACTCTCCGCGAACCAGGCCGTTACCTGCCTGATCTTTTCGTTGGATTCCGCGCTGTGGCAGTCAAGAAGGCTGCGACCCACAAGTGCAGCGCCGCCGCGCTTCGCATAACGCTCGATCGCGGTCGGGTTCATATAGATGATCTCATGCTCCAGGCTGCAGATGACGACCGCGCATCGGTCCTGTTCGATAATGCTCCTGAAATAAGGTGCCAAGTCCATTAGTGTGTCCTCCTACCTGATACTCATTAGAATAACAGACAGTACGCTGCTACTGGATATAGAGGTTCGTGTACCCCATCAGGCTCTCATCCACTTCTCTCGCGCACTCTCTGCCCTGTCTGATCGCTTTTACAACGAGCGACTGGCCCGTGTGCATGTCGCCGGTCACGAACACATTCTCCACGCTGGTCTTAAATCTGCCGGGTTCGGTCTTAACGTTGGTCCTCTGATCAAGCTCCACCTTAAAGGCGTCCGTCACATACTTCTGGCTGCCGAGGAAGCCCGCCGCGATCAGCACGATCTGTGCGTCGAGCACCTGCTCCGAGCCGGGGATCTCCTTCATGTTCATCCGTCCGGTCGCCTCGTCCTTCTCCCAGGTCAGCTTGACGGTCTTCACGCCCTTCAGCCGTCCGCTCTTATCTTTCAGAAATTCCTTGACCGTTGTCTCATAGATGCGCGGGTCGTGTCCGTACACCGCGATGGCTTCCTCCTGGCCATAATCCGTCTTACAGATCTTGGGCCACTCGGGCCACGGGTTACTCTCCGCTCTTGTGTCAGGCGCTTTGGGCATCATCTCGATCTGTGTCACCGATTTCGCCCCGTGGCGGATCGCCGTGCCGACACAGTCGTTGCCCGTGTCGCCGCCGCCGATGATCACAACGTCTTTTCCGTTCGTGTCCACATACTGTTTATCTGCGAAATCGGAGTTCAGCAGGCTTTTGGTATTTCTGGTAAGAAAATCCACCGCAAAGTAGATCCCTTCCGCATCCCTCCCGGGAGCGTTAATATCCCTCGGATTGGACGATCCGCAGGCAAGGACGACTCTGTCGAACTCTTTCAGCAGTTTGTCGGCTTTCCTGTCCTTACCGATATCTGCGCCCGTTACAAAGGTAACGCCTTCCTCCTCCATGACTTTGATCTTACGGTCAATGATATGTTTTTCCAGCTTCATATTGGGGATGCCGTACATCAAAAGTCCGCCGACCCTGTCGGATCGCTCGAACACGGTCACGGTATGCCCTCTTCTATTGAGCTGGTCAGCAACCGCCAGACCGCTGGGGCCGCTTCCCACTACCGCAACACTCTTGCCCGTCCGTACCCTGGGCGGTTTAGGCGCCGCATAGCCCTGCGCGTACGCATTTTCAATGATGGCATACTCGTTTTCCTTGGTGGATACGGGGGCTCCCGTCAGATTACAGATACAGGCCGCCTCACACAGCGCCGGACACACCCTCGATGTAAACTCCGGGAAATTGTTTGTCTTATGCAGACGGTTATAAGCCTGCTGCCAGTTGCCCGTATATACCAGGTCGTTCCATTCCGGCACCAGATTGTGCAGCGGGCAGCCGCTGGTCATGCCGCAGAGCGTCATGCCGGACTGACAGAAGGGAACGCCGCAGTCCATACAGCGCGCGCCCTGAAGCTGCTGTTCCTCCATCGGCAGATGCTCGTGAAATTCGTTAAAATTCCTGATTCGCTGCTTAGGCGGTACATCCTTAGATACTTTTCGTTCATATTCCAAAAATCCGGTTGGTTTTCCCATGTCTTCCTCCAATCCACGCCTGATCAGCGTTCTCCTTTGCTCGCATAAAAGGCTTCGATCTGCGCCTGCTCCGCGCTCAATCCTTTTTCTTCCATCTGCACGATCAGTTTAAGCATCAGTTCATAATCGTGAGGGATGATCTTCTTGAACTTCGGCAGATATTCTCCGAAATTATCCAGAATCTCCTTGCCCTTCACCGAATTGGTGTAAGCAACATGCTCCTTGATCATATCCTTCAGTTCGAGCACATCATATTTGGAAGTGATCTCGTAGGAAGAAACCATTTCCTTGTTGATCTTCGTATACAGATCATTATTTTCATCCAGGACATAAGCCACACCGCCGCTCATGCCTGCCGCAAAGTTCTTGCCGACGGAACCGATAATGACTACCAGACCGCCTGTCATATACTCGCATCCGTGGTCGCCCACGCCTTCCACTACCGCCAAAGCGCCGGAATTGCGCACGCAGAACCTCTCGCCCGCCACGCCGCCTATAAAGGCTTTGCCGGATGTGGCGCCGTACAGCGCGACATTCCCGATGATGATATTCTCATCCTGTTTAAACTTAGAGCCCTTCGGCGGATAAACGATCAGCTTGCCGCCGGATAGTCCCTTGCCGAAATAGTCATTGGAATCCCCTACAAGCTCCAGCGTCAGTCCCTTCGGGATAAATGCGCCGAAGCTCTGTCCGCCCGCGCCGTTGCAGAGGATGCGGTAAGTGTCTTCCGCCAGCGCATCGCCGAATCTTCTGGTGATCTCAGAGCCAAGGATCGTGCCGAAGGTACGGTCGGTGTTGGTCACGTCCACCTCAAGACTTCTCTTCGCGCCGGTCTCCATCGCTTTGGAAAGCTGCTTTAACAGCACTTTTTCATCCAGCGTCTTCTCCAACTCAAAGTCATAAACCTGCTTCGGATCAAAGATCACCTTCTCCTTGCTTCCCACATAGGGATTGGACAGGATCTGGCTTAAATCGATCTTCTTCTGTTTGTCTGAAAGGCCTTCCCTGATCTTTAACAGGTCGGTTCTTCCCACCAGCTCATCCACGGTGCGAACACCCAGCTTCGCCATATATTCACGAAGCTCCTGGGCGATAAAACGCATGAAGTTCTCCACATATTCCGGTTTGCCCGTAAAACGCTTCCTAAGCTCCGGATTCTGGGTCGCCACGCCCACAGGACAGGTATCCAGATTACATACTCTCATCATGACACAGCCCATAGTCACAAGCGGAGCCGTCGCAAAGCCGAACTCCTCGGCGCCTAAGATCGCGGCGATCGCCACATCGCGTCCACTCATCAGCTTACCGTCCGTCTCGATACGCACCTTGTTACGCAGACCGTTCTGGATCAGCGTCTGGTGCGTCTCCGCAAGGCCGAGCTCCCACGGCAGACCCGCATTGTGGATCGAGTTGCGCGGCGCCGCGCCCGTACCGCCGTCATAACCCGATACCAGTACCACCTGTGCACCGGCTTTCGCCACACCCGCGGCTACCGTACCGACGCCGGCTTCCGATACCAGCTTGACGGATATCCTCGCTCTCGTATTGGCATTCTTTAAGTCATAGATCAACTGCGCCAGATCTTCTATCGAATAGATATCATGGTGCGGCGGCGGTGAGATCAGGCTTACGCCGGGGGTCGAATGTCTCGTCCTGGCGATCCACGGATATACTTTTCCGCCCGGAAGATGACCGCCCTCGCCCGGCTTTGCGCCCTGCGCCATCTTGATCTGTATCTCCTGCGCGCTGTTTAAATATTTGCTGGTCACACCGAACCGTCCCGATGCCACCTGTTTAATGGCGGAGCATCTGTTTAATCCATCGACTCCCACAGTCAATCTATCTTCATCCTCGCCGCCTTCGCCGGAATTGGATTTGCCGTGCAGTCTGTTCATGGCGATCGCCATCGTCTCATGCGCTTCTTTTGAAATGGAACCGTATGACATAGCGCCTGTCTTAAATCTTGTGACAATCGTGTCAACTCCTTCAACTTCCTCAATCGGGAGCGGCTTCTTCGCATAATTGAAGTCCATCAAGCCACGCAGCGTCTTGATGCTGTCCTCTCTGTTGACCGAAGCGGTATATTGTTTGAACATCTCATAGTCGCCACGTCTCGTGGACTGCTGCAGCAAATGGATCGTTTCGGGATTATAGAGATGTTCATCCGCACCGCTGCGCATCTGATGATGACCCGCGCTGTCCAGCTCCAGATCCGTAGTCAGACCGAGTGAGTCAAATGCCATAGAATGCAGTGTGTTGACCTCATCCTCTATGTCCTTCAGCGTAATGCCGCCCACACGGCATACCGTATTGGTAAAATACTTATTGATCACTTCCCTGTCTATGCCGATCGCCTCAAATATCTTGGAACCCTGATAGGACTGGATCGTCGATATCCCCATCTTGGAAGCGATCTTCACAATGCCGTGCAGTACCGCATCATTGTAATCGTTGACCGCCGCATAGTAATCTTTGTCTAACATATGGTTATCGATCAGCTCCTTGATACTCTCCTGCGCCAGATAAGGATTGATCGCAGAAGCGCCGAAGCCTAAGAGCGTTGCAAAATGATGCACTTCCCTAGGCTCTGCCGACTCTAAGATGATCGCCACGCTGGTTCTCTTCTTCGTATTGACCAGATGCTGCTGCAGGGCGGATACAGCGAGAAGGGACGGGATCGCCACACGGTATTCATCCACGCCTCTGTCCGAAAGGATCAGGATATTAACACCCTCCCGGAACAATCTGTCCACCTCAACGAAGAGTCTGTCGATCGCTTTTTCCAGACTGGTATTTTTATAGTAAGTGATCGGCACTACTCCAACCTTAAAGCCCTCTGATTTCATGTTCTTGATTTTCAGAAGATCCGTACTGGTCAGGATCGGATTGTGAACCCGCAGCATATTGCAGTTCTCCGGTTTCTCCTCCAGCAGATTGCCGTCCGTACCCAGATATACCGTGGTGGATGTCACCACTTCCTCACGAATCGCATCGATAGGCGGGTTAGTTACCTGCGCAAACAGCTGCTTAAAATAATGAAACAGCGGATGGTGCGCTTTGGAAAGCACCGGAAGCGGCGTATCCACGCCCATAGCCGCGATCGACTCCGTGCCGTTCTTCGCCATCGGCAGAATACTCATCTTTAAATCCTCGTAAGTATAGCCAAACGCCTTCTGCATGCGCTGCCTTTCTTCGTCTGTAAATTCGGGCACGCGCTGGTTGGGGATCTTTAAATCTTTCAGCGCCACAAGATTATCATCCAGCCACTCGCCGTAGGGCTGTGCGGAAGCATATTTTTCCTTCAGCTCGTCATCGTCGATGACCCGCCCGGCTATCGTATCTACTAATAACATCTTGCCGGGGTGCAGCCTTTCCTTTACAAGAATCTTCGTCGGATCGATATCCAGTACGCCCACTTCCGATGAAAGGATCAGCGTGTCATCCTCCGTGATCATATAACGGGAGGGCCGCAGACCGTTTCTGTCCAGCACCGCGCCCATGATATCACCGTCCGAGAAAAGAATAGATGCCGGTCCGTCCCACGGCTCCATCATCGTCGCATAATACTGGTAGAAATCTTTTTTCTTCCGGCTCATGGTCTTATTGTTCTCCCAAGGCTCCGGAATCGTGATCATCACCGCCAAAGGCAGCGGCATACCGCTCATGACAAGGAATTCCAGCGTATTATCAAGCATCGCGGAATCGGAACCGGAAGCATTGATCGCAGGCAGTACCTTATGTAACTGACCCGCCAGACGCCCCGACTCCATCGTCTCCTCTCTGGCTAACATTTTATCGGCGTTACCACGGATCGTATTGATCTCGCCGTTATGCACAATAAAGCGGTTCGGATGCGCCCTCTCCCAGCTCGGGTTCGTGTTTGTGGAGAAACGGGAATGCACGATCGCGATAGCCGATTCAAAATCCTTATCCTGCAGATCGGAGAAAAATGTCCTAAGCTGCCCCACCAGGAACATCCCCTTGTACACGATGGTGCGGCTGGAAAGCGAGACCACATAGGTCACTTCCGTTGACTGCTCAAACGTTCTTCTTATAATATAGAGTTTCCTGTCAAATTCAAGCCCCTTCTCCATCTTATCAGGTTTCTTAATGAAAGCCTGCATGATATAAGGCATACACTCTACCGCCTTATGTCCGAGAACAGACGGAACGGTAGGAACGGTACGCCAGCCAAGGAACTGCAGGCCCTCCCTGTCAACGATGATCTCAAACATCTTTTTGGCCTGATTACGCTGTAATTCGTCCTGCGGAAAAAAGAACATACCCACCCCATATTCCCGTTCTCCGCCGATATCAAATCCTAAAGGTTTCGTCACCTTCAGCATAAATTTGTGGGGCACCTGCGTCAGAATGCCGACGCCGTCACCTGTCTTGCCTTCTGCATCCTTACCGGCTCTGTGCTCTAAGTTCTCCACAATATGAAGCGCATTCTCCACCGTGGCACGGCTCTTTGTGCCCTTAATATTAACACAGGCGCCGATACCGCAATTGTCATGCTCGAATTCCGGCCTGTATAGAGGCGACTGGGGAACAGTCATCTTTACATCAAACATAGCTTTCTCTCCTTCCATCTGCTCATAAGCAGACTCGGAATGCTGCCGCATCCCTCGTTCGCGTTGCTCGTCGTAAGCCCGACTCTGCTTATTCGCGCAAAGAAAGTCGCAACGGTCCCGTTAAGGCGCCCCGTTGCGACTTTCGACTTCTACTATACACCCGTTTCTTAGGATTGTAAATATAGACTTTTTAGTGAATTGTCAAATAATTTGAAAATTATGCATTTTATTTTATATTGTCAGATATTTTATGGATACCGGAGCAAATAGCAAGCACCATACGCTTAATCAATGCACCGCCTTCTTTCTGATAAAATTGTTTATAGTAGAATTTGAACCTATTACGAATCAAAAATTCTCGTTATATCCTGATACCGATTCACTACACGGTAAATCTCTACAAACTCTTTTCCAACTTTATATATAATAACATAGTTCTCCCAGATTGCATATTTATAATCCGTTCGGAAACTGACTCTCTTAGAAAGCTCCGCCCCTATTCCGGGAAAAATCTGAATGTTCTTAAACTTATTGTAAATCTCTTGAATCGTTTTTGCGGCATATTCTTCATTATCTCCCGCGATATAATCACGAATTTCCCTCAAATCACCTGCTACCAGGGGATTAATTCGTAATTTCAGCATAACCTATTCCCCCATTAACTTTTTCAGTTCATCAAGACTGAGCCAGCCATCCCCATCGTTTACTGCTTCCTCTGCCTCTTGCAGTTTCATCAATAGCTTTTTTTCAGCTCTGTCACGCTCATAATCTTCAATATCAAGCACCACAAATCTACCTCTTCCGTTCTTAGTAAGGAAAACCGGAGCACCTACATGACAGTTATTCAGAACTTCATTATAATTTCTCAAATCAGACACGGGTAAAATATTCGCCATAATTAATTCCCTCCATGATTTTTCTTACAACTATTATATGCAAAATATAAGAAAAATTCAACGTAAAATTTTACAGCAAATGATGCTGTTAAAAATTATGTTCAATGAAATCCTAATTTTTGAAGAATATGATCGGATGCCTGATTTTCTATAGCATAAATCGTACTGATCCATTCTATCATTTGTACCCTCACGCTTTTAGCTGGTTCATCCATCCCCGCCGCCTGAAAACAACGAGAGAGACGGCAAAGCGTATGCTTTCCTCCATAGACAAAGTAAAGTAGACAAGGGGGATTGGCCAGCGGAACACGAAAGCAGTAACAAGCCCCAAGGGTACGCCGAAAAGCCAGGTGCCCATCAGGTCGATGACCATAACATAGGTCGTTTTCCCGCCGCTGCGCAGGATGCCGCTGCCGATGATCATGTTCAGCACCTTAAAAGGCATGACTGCGGCGTAAGCGGCGAGGATCTGGACCGTCAGTTCCCGTATGCCTGTTTCCACATTGAAAATGCGCACATACCAGGGACTTACAAAGAAAATCATCACAGACAGTATGAGGGAACTCGCCAGGCCGTAGAGAAGAAGCTTTTTCGCCTCCCGATAGGCCGTCTCCCTGTCTCCGTCC
>CANQIJ010000077.1 GCA_947624025.1 uncultured Lachnospiraceae bacterium
GAAAATCCAGTCTTTACAAGGGTTTAAAGGGTGTCCAACTGTTACGAAAAGGTAATTAGACTGTCAAACTTCCGAGACGTAATGAATGCAATATTGACCGATTTCCATATTATGTATATAATGATAACAGTGATATGATAACCGATTGTTAGGATGCGGGAGATTGGGGTATCGCATCTGACCATATGTTGTCGATATATAGATACAGGTGCATTTATGCGTGTGGGCGCATAAGGCATTCGGTGTGGGGTTAGGAGAGAAGGCTATGAACAGGAAAAGGTGGTTGGCAATAGGGCTTGCGGTGCTTGTCGGGTGTATGCTACCGGCGGGAACGATGCTGGCTTCGGAAGAAGAGCAGAGCGTGTCGCAGAACAGTATTGTTGGTGAAGCGCGGCAGATGGATCTGCCGGAAGAAGTGCCGGATACGATCGCAGCGGGTGATGCGCTCGGTATTTTTTATCCGGAAGATTCCGGGAACATAGATCTTATGGGCGGCACAGATGTTCCGGTCAGTTATGATGCTTATATTGGCAGGAGCGGCGCGCATGCGCTGATGGTTACAGCGGACGAAGGTGTCAGCAACGGTTCGTACTGTCTGCTGCAAGACAAGACGAGCGTCACGCAGCAGGATCTGGAGAGCGGCCCATGGACACCGGTGCAGGGCTGGCAGATCCCGCTTGAGGGTGTGACGGATGGAAAGTATGTCGCATGTGTCCGGGCATATCAGGACGGCAGCCCGGTCTATGCGGTGAGCAAAGGCTTTGTGATAGACAAGACGGCTCCGCAGATCCTTGACGAAACAGGCACAGAGATGACAGACGGCGGTAAATATCCTGCCGGCACACAGTTTACGGTGAGCGATCTGAGTCCGGTCGATGTCTCTATGAATGAATCCCCGGTGCAGCCGGTTGACGGTAAATACACCGTTATCACGAAGGAAAACTCCTTATCCTGCACAGTCAGGGCAAGAGATAAAGCGGGAAATGAAAAATCCCTCAGTCTGACGATCGAGGGCGGCGGATCGGAGCCGAAGCCTGATCCTGAACCACAGCCAGATCCGGAGCCGAAGCCGGAGCCGGAACCTCAGCCGAAGCCGGAGCCCGATCCCGATCCTCAGAAGCCTGTAGAATCCACTAAGATCACGGAATCTAAGAAATACACTTTACATACGGGTACGGCTTACACGCTCGGAGAAGGAACCTGGCAGGTTTCCGGTGACGGCAGCGTCTATTCCGGCGGGATCACTTTTTATGTGCCTGACGGCGAGTATGAGTTTCGGAAGAAATAACGGACGTTAGCGGCAGGGAAGAGAGGTATGGTATCTTATGACGAAGCAAATGCCACCTAAGAAACTGATGATCATGATAGGCGCCGCCGTGGCTGCGATAGCTGTGGCGATAACGGTTTTCATAGCTTTCAGGGCGTCCGGGGAAGAGTCTTACCGCTCTGTTATGGTTTATGAGCTGGAGGGAAGCGCTGTCATAGAACGGGCGGACATCGGCACGATCGACGCGGCGGAGAATCTGTATCTGGAATCGGGCGATCGCGTACAGGTCGGAGCGGACAGCATGATGCGTCTGAAGCTGGACAGCGACAAGTATGTCACGGCGGAGGAAAATACGGTTTTCGTGCTGACGGCAAAAGGAAACGAACAGGATTCCGAGACGAGGATCGATCTGGAGCAGGGCGCGATCACCAACGAGATCCAGAATCCGCTCAGCGAAAGATCCGTATATGAGACGGCCACGCCCAATGCGGTCATGGCGGTTCGCGGTACGATATACCGCGCGGAGCTGTGCGAGGACGGGGAAGGGAATCTTGTCACGAAGCTGTGCTGCTTCGAGGGCGCGGTCAGGCTTGCCCCGGTTGGCGCGGAAGAGTCCTATGAGCCGGTGACGGTGGAAGCCGGCAATGAGGCGAGCGTCATCGGCATCGATGTGCCGGTATCCGAGGTGATCCCCATTGTCTATGATAATCTGCCTCCGCAGGCGGTCGAGATCCTGCAGAAGCTGCATATAGAGACGGGCACGGCGGATGAGAGTGCGGCTGACGGCGGCGCTTTGGATCAGGCGCAAACGATGTCACAGACTGACGGCAGCCGGACGTCACAGGATACCGCATCCGCACAGGAGAATCCGGACCAAGGGAAGGATACCGGCGCGGAGAAAGACGGCGGCACGGCCCAAAAGGATAACGGAACCGGGAAGGACACTGCGCAAACCCGGGAGAATAGCGGCCGTGCGGTAAGGACCGGTGACAATGGCGGACAGGTGCAGGCTGCCGATGAAAAAGACAGTCGTCCGAAGCCGGATGCCGGCAAAAGCAGTGACGACGGCAGCAGCGCAGAGCAGGACACGGACAACGGCAGTAACGACACTGCGCAGTCCGATCCGGGTAACGGCGGACAGGGCAGCAATAAACCGAAACCGTCCAAGGCGAAGGAATATACGGTAACGTTCCAATATCATAACGAGACGTTTGCGACGCAGAAGGTGAAAGCGGGCGGAAAGGCATCGGAGCCTGTGCTGAAACCTGCGCAGGACGGTAAGTGGGATTTTGACTTTGATACGAAGATCAACAAGAACACCACGATATCATGGAAGCAGTAAAAAGGCGGAACAGAGGGACGTTTGAAGGAAACATGAAGTATCTGAACAGAATGAAGGCGGCGGTCATGGCCGCCGTTGTTCTGACATCTCTGTCATTTCTGTTTTTTGGCACAGCGAGGCTTGTCGATATCGGGATATCTGACAGGCTGGATCAGAGGGAGACTGTCACCAATAAAAAGATTTATATTATAGGGATAGACGATAAGACACTGGCCCGGTACGGGCCTGTGAACACATGGAGCAGGGAGATCCCGGCGCAGCTGGTATCCGGGCTGAACGGTGCGCCCGGCGGCGGTCCGGCGGTCATCGCTTTCGATGTGATCTACAGTGAGAATGCGGACGCGCAGGCAGACGATCACTTTGCCGGGGTCTGCAAAGAGGCGGGTAATGTGATCGCGGCGATGAGCTTTTCTTTTAAGGAACAGCCGGAAAAGGACGAAAAGGGCCGGGTCGTATATGACCCGTACTATGTAGATCATGTGATTGAACCGTATGAAAGCCTGAAGGCGGCGGTGACATACGGCTTTGCCAATACCTATGTGGATCCCGACGGATATGTGCGGCAGGCCGGCGCTTATCTGGATCACGAGGGCGAGAGGATATACAGCCTCTCTTACAGCGCTTATGCGGCATATCAGGAGCATATGGGCGGCACGGCGCATCTGCCGGATGTGTACGGACGCAATAACCGTTTTTATTTTACCTATTCCGCCGCGCCCGGCGGCTACAGCGTGGTGTCCATGGCCGATGTGCTGGACGGGACGGTTGATCCGGTTATTTTCCGGGATGCCGTCGTGCTGGTGGGCGCGTATGCCGTGGGGATGCAGGATTCCTATATGCCGGCGATCGCCCATGGCAGTCAGATGTACGGAGTGGAGATCCATGCGAACATTATTGAGGCGCTTCTGGAGGGGAAGACTCAGCTTCCGGTCCCGCCGCTACCGTATGCCGCAGCCGGAGCGGTCCTGTGCGGGATTTTCTATGTGTGTACGGGCAGACTGAAATTACGGTATTCGGCGGCTCTGCTGGCGGCTCTGTCGGCGGTCAGCCTGGCCGCATCGCAGCTGCTTTGCCGTAACGGTCTTATGGCGCCGACGGTACTCGTGCCTGTCTGTCTGCTGGTGATCTGGCTGATACAGATGGTGCGCGCGTATCTGGCGGAGATCATGCGCAGGCGGCGTGTGGTAGGCGTGTTTAAGCAGTATGTCGCACCGCAGGTCGTGGATAAGATCAGTAAGGACAAAGATTTTGAGCTGGTGCTTGGCGGAGAGAACCGCCATATTGCCGTGCTTTTTGTGGATATCCGGGGCTTTACCACAATGTCGGAAAGTTTAAGCCCTGAGGAAGTGGTGGAGATCCTCAATGAATATCTGGGGCTGACTACGAAAGCTATTTTTGACAACGGGGGTACGCTCGACAAATTTGTGGGCGATGCCACGATGGCGGTGTTCAATGCGCCCTTTGATCTCGATGATTACATCTTCCGGGCAGTCTGTACAGCCTGGGATATGAGGGCGGGAGCGGATGCGCTGTCCGAGAAGTTCGATCAACGGTTTGGCAGGAGTGTGGCGTTCGGGATCGGCGTCAACTGCGGAAACGCCGTTGTGGGCAACATAGGCTGCGATTTCCGAATGGACTATACGGCGATCGGCGATACGGTCAACACGGCGGCGAGATTGGAGGGAAGCGCCGCACCGGGGCAGATCCTGATCAGCAGCGAGGTCTATGAAGCGGTGAAGGACCGGGTGGAGGTAACGCCCATCGGCGAGATACCGCTTAAGGGCAAGAGCAACGGTGTATTTGTATATCAGGTAGACCGGGTGAAGAGAGGATAAGGATGAAACGGCTTTATTTGGTTCCCGACAGGACGGATATGGAGCGCATGAGCGCTCTTGCCGATTCCTACGGATGTGCGTTTGAATATAATGATTTTTTTGATCCTCAGATGCTGGATGATCCGGCATGGCAGGAGAAAACGATCGAGCATTACGGAAAGTACCGTAACGGATTTAGATCGGATACGGTTCACGGCGCGTTTCTGGATGTGACGGTCCACAGCAGCGATCCGCTGATACGAGACGCATCCATGCTTCGTATCCGGCAGTCCATGGACATTGCAAAGCGGATGGGCGTAAGGGGTGTTGTGTTCCATACGGGGAGGATCGCCCATTTCCGGGCAGAGCATTATCTGCGTACATGGCAGGAGAGCAACGTCGCCTTTTTTACCCGGATGGCGGAGGAGTATCCGGAACAGCAGATCTTTATGGAAAATATGTTTGACGAGGCGCCGGACGTTCTGGCGGCGCTGGCCGAACGGATGAAGCCGGTTGAGAACTTCGGCATTTGTCTGGATTATGCACACGCCGTGATATCGGGCAGTCCGGGCAGAGAGTGGGTCGCGGCTCTGGCGCCCTATATCCGGCATATACACATCAACGACAATGACCTGGAGCATGATATGCACCGGGCGGTGGGGAGCGGCCGTATAGACTGGGAGGAGTATGACGGTCTGATGCGCGAATACAGGATCGAGGCATCGGTGCTTGTGGAAGTAAACGGATACGAAACGCAGGAGCAGTCGCTGCGGTATATGCGGCAGCATGGGATATACCCGTTTGAAAAAAAGGAGAGGTAACGTGCAACTACAATATACGGATTTTGAGAAAATACTGAATATCGGGATACGGTTATCCACCGAAACCGACAGGACGCACATGCTGGCGGCGATCCTGGAAAGCGGCATAGAGATCACCAACTGCGACGGAGCGACCTTGTATCTGTACGAGGACGGTGGGCTTTCCTTTAAGCTGATGAAGACGTTGTCCAAAGGGATCGACAGAGGCTTGAACGGGGATGTTATCGACGATATGCCTCCGGTTCCCATGATGGAGACCAATGTCTGTTCCTATGCGGCGATCCACCGGGAAGTCGTCAATATTCCCGATGTCTATGACAGCAGCCGTTTTGACTTCTCCGGGCCGAGACATTATGACAGTCTGACGGGCTACCGCACAAAGTCGCTCCTCGTAGTGCCGATCGAGAACAATGAGCATGAACTGATCGGGGTGCTGCAGCTGATCAACGCCATGGACGAGACGGGAAATGTCATCGCGTTTGACAGGCAGTATGAGATCATTATCCGTTCGCTTGGTTCCATGGCGGCGATCGAACTTACGAACCTGTCCTATATGGAGGCGCTCAAAACGCAGATCTATTCTTTTGCGGAAGCGCTCACGACAGCCATGGAGGGCAGGACGCCCTATAATGCTTTGCATACGAGAAATGTCGGGCGCTACGTCAGCCTTCTGGCGGATCATATCAATGAACTGCATGAGAAAGGCCGGTGCGAGGAGTACATAGCGCCTGCCGATAAGGAGCAGCTGATGCTTGCGGCGCTGGTACATGATATCGGCAAGATGGTCGTGCCGTTAAGCATTATGAATAAGGCGACCAGGCTGGAAGCGGATATGGAGAAGATCGAGGAGCGGTTTAAGCTGTTAAAGGCACTGTATAAGATCGATCTGCTGGAGGGAAGTCTGACCGCTCAGGAGTATGAGAAGGCGGTGGCGGATCTGGATGAGGAACTGGATTTTATCCGTGAGATCGACAGGACGGATTACGTGGACGATGAGGCGTATGCACATGTGCAGGAGCTTGCCCGGAAAAAGCATGTCGGCGTGGACGGCAGTGAACTGCCCTACCTGACAGAGCGGGAGATTTCCTGTCTGAGCATCCGCAGCGGTACGTTGACGGCCGAAGAGCGCAAAGAGATGGAAAACCATGTTGTCATGACATCCCGTATCCTTGACAAGGTGCAGTTTTATCCCGGATTTTCCATGGTACCCAAGTGGGTCGGCGCTCACCATGAGTATCTGGACGGCAGCGGCTATCCGAACCACTTAAAAGGGGATGAACTGGATTTCGAGACGAAGCTTCTCACCGTGGTGGATATCTATGACGCGCTGGCGGCTACGGACAGACCGTACAAAGAGCCGATCCCGCGGGAGAAAGCCCTGGATATTCTTCGGGATATGGCGCAGAAGGGCAAGGTAGACGGCAGGCTGGTGGAGTGGCTTGATCAGGCGCTGGCGCAGGAAGACGGGGATCCGGAGAACAATGAGTGAAAAAGCGGGCAGGCGCGCCGGGAGGCTTACGCCGTGACCGTAACGCTGCCAAGGGGGCCGGTATGGACATTATACAGAAATTAAAAGAAGAACTGCATGTGGAAAAATGGCAGGTGGAAGCTGCCGTGAAGCTGATAGATGAAGGAAATACGATCCCTTTTATCTCCCGATACAGAAAGGAAGCGACGGGATCATTAAACGACGAGATACTGCGTGACCTGGACGAGCGTCTGACCTATCTGCGCAATCTGGAGGAAAAGAAAGAGCAGGTGCTAAGGAGCATCGAGGAGCAGGGGATGCTTACGGAAGAGCTGAGGGAGCGTATCGCCGCGGCTGAGACGCTGGTTGTTGTGGAAGACCTGTACAGACCTTATCGTCCCAAGAGAAGGACGCGGGCGAGCGTGGCGAAGGAGAAGGGGCTTGACGGGCTGGCACAGTTTATTCTGGCGCAGGAGACAACACAGCCGATCGAGGAGGAGGCAGCCGGATATATCCGTGAGGATGAGGACGAGGCGAAATCCGTTAAGAGTGCAGAAGAAGCAATACAGGGCGCGAAAGACATTATTGCCGAGATGATCTCCGACGAGGCGGATTACCGTATCTATATCAGGAACATCACAATGGAGGAAGGAAGGCTTGTCAGTACCGCCAGAGACGAGAAGGCGCAGAGCGTCTATGAGATGTATTATCAGTATGAAGAGCCGGTAAAGAAGGCGGCTGGACACAGAATCCTTGCCATCAACCGAGGGGAAAAGGAAAAATTCCTGGTGGTCAGGGTGGAGGCGCCGACGGAGCGGATCCTACAGTATCTGAGGACAAAGGTGATCATAAATGACAACCCTGTCACATCTCCGATCCTGGAAGACGTGATCGCCGACAGCTACGACAGGCTGATCGCGCCGGCGATCGAGAGGGAGATTCGTAACGAGCTGACCGAGAAGGCCGAGGACGGCGCTATCTCCGTATTCGGTAAAAATTTAGAGCAGCTTCTGATGCAGCCGCCTATTGCAGGCAGGGTCGTTCTGGGATGGGACCCCGCTTTCCGTACCGGCTGTAAGCTGGCGGTCGTGGATGAGACGGGCAAGGTGCTCGATACCAAGGTGATCTATCCGACCGCGCCGCAGAATAAGGTGGCGGAGGCCAAGGCGGAGCTGAAGAGACTAATCAAAAAATATAACGTATCGCTCATCTCTGTGGGCAACGGAACGGCTTCCAGAGAGTCCGAGCAGGTCATTGTGGAACTGATCAAGGAGCTGGATACGCCCGTTCAGTATGTCATTGTCAATGAGGCGGGCGCTTCCGTGTATTCCGCAAGCAAGCTGGCAACGGAAGAGTTCCCGAATTTTGACGTGGGGCAGAGAAGCGCGGCGTCCATTGCGAGACGGCTGCAGGACCCGTTAGCGGAGCTTGTAAAGATCGACCCGAAATCCATCGGTGTCGGTCAGTATCAGCATGATATGAACCAGAAGAAATTGAGCGAGGCGCTGAACGGCGTTGTGGAGGACAGCGTAAACAGAGTCGGGGTGGACTTAAATACCGCTTCCGCCTCTCTGCTTGAGTATGTGTCGGGCGTGACGAAGGTGATCGCCAGAAATATCGTGGATTACCGGGAGAAGAACGGAAGATTTACCAACAGGGCACAGCTTCTTAAGGTGGCGAAGTTAGGGCCGAAGGCCTACGAGCAGTGCGCTGGTTTCATGCGCATCACAGACGGCGACAATCCGCTCGATGCTACAAGCGTACATCCGGAATCCTATGAGGCGGCAATGAAGCTCCTGGACAGGATGGGCCTTACGATGGAAGATGTCAGGGCGGCGCAGAAGAAGGCGGCGGCACAGAAGGCGGCAGGGATAAAAGAGAAACCTGTCCGTGAAAAGAAAGCGCGTCAGAAGATCGTGATCCGCAATACCAATACCGTTATGGGGAAAGCGCTTGCGGCGGCAATGGGCGGCGTGACACTGGAAAATAATGACACGAATGTCAGAAAAAAAGAGGACGCTGCGGGTGACAGGCCGGAGATGCCGGTCAGCAGTCTTGGGAAGAAGATCGGTGATAAGAAAAAGCTGGCTGAAGAACTGGGCATTGGCGAGATCACGCTGACGGATATCCTCACAGAGCTGGAGAAACCTGCCAGAGATCCAAGGGATAATATGCCCGCGCCTGTTTTACGAAGCGATGTGCTGGACATGAAGGATTTAAAACCCGGCATGATTTTAAAAGGAACGGTGCGCAATGTCATAGATTTCGGCGCGTTTGTGGATATCGGCGTCCACCAGGACGGACTGGTGCACATTTCGCAGATCACCGACAAATATATCAGGCATCCGCTGGAGGCTGTCAGCGTGGGCGATGTGGTGGACGTACAGGTGCTATCCGTGGATCTGGAGAAAAAACGTATCGGACTGACAATGAAGATCAGGCAGGATGCAGTGAAATGAAAGAAAACAGCGCAAAATATTTCAGCAACAGATCGTGTCAATATTTTCCCTGCCATAAAGCGGTAAACGCAGAGGATTTTAACTGTCTGTTCTGCTACTGCCCGCTCTATGCGCTGGGGGACCGCTGCGGCGGAAATTACAGCTATACCGATAAGGGGATCAAGGACTGTACAAACTGCGGCATTCCCCACGGCGGGGACGGCTATGAGCATGTGATGGCGCATATCCGGGATGTGATACAGACGGCGCGCAGACCGGACTGAAAACGCTGCCGGACATTTCCGTGAAGCTGTTCGGGGAGAGGTTTTTTACGCCTGTCGCAACGGCGGCTCTGTCTTGACGGCTCAGCTCGGCTGTGCTATGATGGGAACTGCGGCCGTACGGTATGGCAGACGCTTCTGACGTTTTGTCTTGCACGTGTGCATCGTGCCGGCGGCGTGACAACTGAATAGGCGATCGGTGCCGCTGTGCCGGAAATGCCGGATGGGATGTGCGATGGAATCCGGACGGACAGCAAAGAGGGTCAGGACAATGCCCCGTGCAGTGTCCGGCGACAGCGGGTAAAAGGGAAGCAGGTGCAAGTCCTGCACGAACTCGTCACTGTAAGCAGGGAGTGTGCCGTCTGTGTGGAAAACACGGTCACTGTGGAGCGCAACAGGTTTGTAACGGAATCAGAAGTTGATCCGCCAAGCGGATTTACTTCACTTCATGGGAAGGCGGCGGTATATGATGATCTGTAAGTCAGGAAACCTGCCGATGGCCGGTACGGAGACGACAGTCTCAGGCCACGAGTCATTGGTTGTACGGGAATAAAAACCGCGGAAAGACCGCTGTACGGTCGGTTCTTCTGCAGGTTTCTTTTTGGTATACGAATCCTTTGCCGCGATGGTGTGAGAACTGCGGCAGAGGTTTTTTTTATATAATAGGAAATTCCTCCTGCCGGAGGAATCTATAATAAAAATGCCCGCATAAAAGCGGGCACAAGAAT
>CANQIJ010000078.1 GCA_947624025.1 uncultured Lachnospiraceae bacterium
TTTCCAGCGCGATTTCCTTCATGCGCTCCACCCTGCGCCGGAGTTCAAGGAACACGTAATTTTCATGCAGCATTCCACGAACGGACGGCATATCCGCACCTATCTTGCGCAGGAAATAATAGGCAAGCCCGACATCCGTGAAGTAACAGCGGCATCTGCTTTTAAAATCCATGATGCTGCATTCCGTTATCTTTCCCGCAAAGTCAAGGATACCCGCACTCTGCAGCCACATCATAGCCCGGTTGCACACCGCCTTGCTGATATTGCTGTTGTAATCCTGTGTTACCAGCTTCTGCAGGCTTTCGCTGAAATTGTCCGCATCGAGCCCTTTCTTTTCTCTGAGCAGTATGCGGGATACGCTGCAGAAAATGTTATCGTATACCGCCGCATCCAGAATGTCATCAAAATACCGGATCGACTCTGCACAGAACAGGTGTATCACGTCCTCCAGT
The DNA here is from genome assembly GCA_947624025.1 of uncultured Lachnospiraceae bacterium. Classification (GTDB taxonomy): domain Bacteria; phylum Bacillota; class Clostridia; order Lachnospirales; family Lachnospiraceae; genus UBA3282. Next base: position 453 of record CANQIJ010000078.1, read on the forward strand.
TTCTCCCTGCATCTTTCCTTTGACCTGGTTTCCAAATATTCTTTAACCACTGCCGGGTATCCGCCTGTTTCAAGATACAGGTCAAACAGATCTGCCAGCCTGCCAAACTCCTTATCTCTGTCCGGATCAAGCGGTTCTGTCCGCCTGTAAGCCTCCGCCATTCCAAACGCCTCTGCAAATTCCTCAAAATCCAGCGTTTCTATCCGCAGGGCAGTAAGATCCCCTGCCGACATTTTGAACTCCTTATTAAGAGTCCTTCCCAGATAACTTCCCGTCACAATAAAACGGCATGCAAACTTTCTGGTAAAATCCCGCACAAGATTATATACTTCCGGTGACTCCTGAATCTCGTCGATGACGACAACCGTTTCCAAATCATCCTGAAAATCCCTGCTGTAAAGCGAAAATGCTTTGTGGATCGGCTGGTCGGGTCTTTCTGTTCCCGGTTCCCACTTACGTGCCGTGCGCAGACATTCCAGAAATTCATTCCCGGAGTCCTCAAGCATATTAATATAGACTGCATGGCGGAAATTTTCCTCCGCAAACTTCCGGATGATATAGGTCTTTCCTACCTGCCGGGCACCGGTCACCTCCAGAGTGAGACGGCTCTCCCTCTTCCATATCAGCAGCTTGTCATATATTTTACGTTTCAAATACATACAGATATCGCTCCCTCGTCTATATTTTTTTATTATACCATATCAGCAGGAAATCAAGCGCGAGCAAGGCGAGCATTTGATTTCACCTGATATGGTAACGACAGAATCTTTGAGTGCGCAGCACGGCGGTTGCGTAGCAACCGGATTCTGGAGTCTATTCTACCATATTCTCTGATGCCAGTATCGTAAATCATTCCGGGAGAATTGCGAAGCAATTCTCGGGAAGCAGGCTGCCGAGCCTGCTTCGATTATACCATATTTGCAGATGACTGTACCATAAATTATTCCGGGAGAATCAGGAAGCAACCGCAAAAGAGAACTGCTGCTCCACTGTGATCACTCATCTGTTTTGCAACAGCTCTCTTTTTGACGGTCAATATTGCTCTATACGACCAACGATTCTGTTTTATCTGTATCCACCATTTTGCTTATACTGATCCTTCTATCCATTACTGAGTGACTTCAAGTAATTTCTTACTTACTCTTGTTTGCACTTCAACATAATAGGCCGTTTCTGCCGCATTCATTGATTCATTTCCCCACTTTTCAAAATCACTGGCAAATTTTGTATATTTTCCCATATAATCAGCATAGTCCGCAAGCAGTCCCATATCGTCGGGATTGTCTTTATATTTCTTCATAAAAGCAATGTATTCGTCCATAAACGTTTCATAACTGTCCATCGCCGCCTTAAAATCCGGATCCACTGCACCGTCATCTGATTGCGTTACTTCCGGCTCTGCTTCTGGATCCTGTTCCGTATCCTCTGCAGCTGCCGTTCCCTCTTCTTCTGCCTTTTCCGTTTCCGTAACAGCAGTCTGTTCCTCATCCTCTGCGGCAGGAGTTTCCTCCTCTTTCGTCTGCTCTGTTTCTTCAACAGTGTCAGGTTCCGCATCCCCTGTAGAAGATATGTCCTCGTATACCGGTCTCTTTGTCACCTGCTCAGTCATATAACTATAATCGTCAAACTCTGTATTCGTCTGTTCTCTTTTCTCTTCTTTTCCGCTGTCTTTTCTGAAGGAACCGATCACTCCGGCCGCAATGATCACGACCAGCAGAATAAACCATATTCTTTTGTAAAAGGGCTTTTTGTTCTTAGCCCCACAGGCCGGACAGATCCTTGCAGCTGCCGCTATCGGAGTATTACAATTTCTGCATATTACCATTTTAGGATTCTTAGTCATTTATTTTTCCTCTCTTTCGCATTTTATTTATTTTTCTAAGATCCGCTTTTTTTCAGAATCAAATTCTTCTTGTGTCAAAACGCCGTCATCCAATAATGATTTCAATTCCCGCAGCCGCTCCGCTTTGCTTTGTGAGCCTGATCCGTCCAATGCAGACACATTTTGTATGTTTTGCGCCATTGTCCTGCCTAACGCCATACCAGCTCCCAGACCTGCCAGGCCGCCTTCCTGCTTCGATGCATCTCTCATAGCGCGTACGGACTGATACTGCGTAAAGGCTTCCATATCATGCTTTGCCATCCCGATCCCCGATTGCTCATCAATCAGTCTTTCTACCTCATCAGGAAGGGAAATATTTTCAACAACGATATCACTGAACTGAATGCCTATCGCTTCAGTCCTCACATTCAGCTGTTCCTGGATCCTGTTTGACAGTGTTTTATATTCTGTGGCCAGTTCAAGAACCGATACCGCTGCTTCACCAATTACTGTCGTAAAAGTCTCTGTTACCATGGAAGACAGATATTCCACTATGTCATAAGTCATCACAATACCTTTGGTGCCGAATATTTCCCTCATAAAAGCCGCAACATCAACAACTCGGAATGCGAATTGGCCAAATGCACGGATGCGCACCATATTGAGATCACTGTCACGCTTCATAACAGCATTTTTAGTAGCCCATTTATTGCCGACAAACTGCCTTGTACTTACAAAATACAGATCTGCGATAACCGGTGACACGAACAGATAAGGAAAAGCCTTTAAAGTCGACAGCACCGGCATATTTTCTGTCTTTAATGAGTATGTACCGGGCGGCAGTATATCAGCAAGCTGTCCGCCTTTTAAGAAGACTGCGCACTGACTTTCACGCACGATCACTTTGGAGCCCTGTTTTAATTCATTATTTCCGCTCTCTCTCTGAAACTTCGCAACGATCAGTTTATTGGTTTTATCTTCATATTCAATAACATCGAGAAACTGATCTCTGACAATATCAACGAATCCCATATTACGTTTTCCTCTCTCTATTGCCGCAGTGGCAGTCCAAACTCATCCTGGTAATTTCCTGAAATAATAAGAATGAGATCAATGAGCCATCCGACCCCAAACAGGCCGACCGTACACAAATAAACAATTCCCATTCCGATCTTCCCCACATAAAATTTATGCGCACCCAAACCGCCTAAAAATATGCACAAAAGCAAAGCGACCGTCTTGCTCTTCCTGCTGACGCCGGGCATGATCCCTGCACCGGCAAGCGAAGGATTCGCGAAATTAGTTTGAGCCTGCATCTGTACCGGCTGTAATATCTGCTGTGCAGGAATATTATTTGCATCGGCTGTCATTTCAGGTTCTTTCTTTCCAACATATCCACAGTAACCGCAACTGTCTGCTTCCATCGGTGCTCCACATATCGGACATTTTATTCCCATATACCTCTCCTTCTTTCCTGAACGATTTTCCCCATGCAACCACCGCATAAGCTTATAAAACGTTCAAACTCTTACGCAGAAATGGGAGGATGTGAAATGCTATCGTTACGTATTAAAGTTCTTTGATCAGATCATTCATTTTATCAATTAAGATTTTGATATTTACCTGCTCCTTTTTCATTTTGATCAATTGCTGCTTCATGATCGGCTTAAGCACGTTGTCCGGAGCATCGATCATATTCTTGATCTCACAGATCGAAAATCCCATTTGCTGAAACAATCTGATCTTTTTGATCCTCATCTGCTCTTCTTCATCATAAAGCAAATGACCTCTTTCGTTCTTTCCCGTATTTCGGACCAGCCCTGCTTTCTCATAGCCCTGAATGGCGCGTCGGGATATTCCAAAGGCATCATGTATTTCTCGCAACGTCATATCCATAGTTTCCCATCTCTCCTTTTTAGCCTAAAATTGCACGTTACGTGCAGTCAACACATTTTTTGCACAATAAAAACACATCCTCCAAATAGGGATGTGTTTTTCACGTGAATGACCCGATTGACATTCCTGCCGTCCCATAGTATAGTAGATTACAGCATTAGTTCCCATGAGGGAGTAGCAAGCACGAAATGTGCAGCAAGTCAACATACTGGCCGTCTTTTTAGGCCTGGCTTGTTTTAAATTGCGAGACTCATGTATAACCGTCAGGCAGCCGCAGATCCGTAATCTGCAGCCTGCCAGCCCGATACGTCCGGTGTGCGGTTATGCGTGGGTTTTTTGTTATTTTGTTACAGACGGAGAAAACAGTGATGGAACAGACTCTTATCTTTGTATTGAACAGCGTCTTATTGGGCGTAGGGCTTGCGATGGACGCTTTCTCGGTATCTCTTGCCAACGGCCTGCACGACCCGCAGATGAAAAAGCTCCGCATGAACGAGGTCGCCGGTGTGTTCGCCGGTTTTCAGTTCGCCATGCCGTTGATCGGCTGGCTCTGCGTCCATACGGTTGTCCGCTATTTCCGGGCATTTGAGCAGCTCATCCCCTGGATCGCCCTGCTGCTGCTCGCCCTGATCGGCGGCAAAATGCTGACGGAGGGGCTCCACAGTCAGGATACAGCGGAGGAGACGCCAAAGCTGGGCACCGGAATGCTGCTCATGCAGGGCGTCGCCACTTCCATCGACGCGCTTTCCGTGGGATTTACTATCGCCGGATACGGCCTGGCCATGGCATGCGCGGCCTGTCTCATCATCGCCGCCGTCACTTATATGCTCTGTATGGCGGGGCTTGTCATCGGCAGGAAATTCGGCACCAGGCTCTCCGGCAAAGCGCAGATCCTTGGCGGCGTTATTCTGATCGTCATCGGTGTTGAGATTTTTGTTCGGGGGATCTTTTAAAAAAATACCGTAACCTCTGCCGCATACGTTTACGCTTCCCGGTCGGGTCTGCCCGCGCTGATGTCGGTGTACATGTCTAACAGGCCCACTGTTTCCGAGGCGGGTCTGCCGTACATATTGCAGCACTGGTGGGATACATTCTTGCCCTGCTCTTCCTTGTCGTCATAGATCACGCTCATCCGGCACACTCCCTGCGCCGACTCGCTGTCCAGATGTCTCATGATATCGTCGATCATCGCCTCACGGCCTGCTTCATTCACAAAATGCCATCTCCTTTACCACAGATAATCCAAGAAACCCAAATCTTCATTCAGCCGGTATAGGATCCCCATCAGGTCTTCTCCCGTCATCTCAAAAAACGCCGTTTTCGGCTCCACATCCGATCTTACGCCGCCCGATAACGGTTCAACGCTGACGTCTCCGGTCACCTTAAAATACTCTTCGCCGTCTATAGCCAATGTTATCTCATCCAGGTCAATCTCCAGGCTTTTGCCCTTAACAATATCATCAAAGCCGGCTGACGCCGTGAACGTGACAACCTCTGCTTTGTCCTCAAGGGTGCATGACAGATCGAATTCATCCGATACCGCATCGCAGTCCGTAACCACATTCACCTTCCAACCTGTCTCGCCCTCTTCCACCCATTTCAGATTCAGTTCCATCTCACTGGCATCACTGACACTTGTCTGTTCCAGCTGGCAGAGCACTTCCCTCGTCCTGCCGTCCAGACCGTCTACCGACAGTTTTCCCTGGATCTTGTCAACGCCCGCGTTCTCGCCCGCAAAGAAGATCTCACCGCCTACGGCCGCTTCTCCATCCAACATTTCAACCGCTTTTTCCAGCACAATGCTTTCTATGCGGTTCTGTCTGCCTATCTCAAACAGAAAGCTTACGTCGGATACGATCAGCTTATCATACTCCTTCAACTGCCGCATCGTCTCCGCCCCGTCCTCGGTATCGATATTCTCCAGCAGACTCTTCAGGAAACGGTCGCTCTCCTTCGCAGGGAAAGTCACTCTGTAAAGTCCTTTGCCCTCTTTCTCGATCGTCATTGCCTCCCGGCATGCCTCTATCCTGTCCTCCAGATCGCCCAGCGCAGAAGACAGATCTCTCCAATCCCGGACAGAGGATCGTCCGCCGCCGTCCGCAAAAAGATCAATCGAAAAATCCTCCATATCCAACGGATAGAGCTGACCGAATACAGAGCTGTTGTACTGGCTTACTACATTTTCATTTTCAATATACATATCTTCCAAATACAGCTGCGGCAGAGAGAAGCAGAATACTTCATCGTTGGCATACAGATCGAGATTCGCCAGTTCTATGTTCAGCACGCTCAAGCTGGTATCGGCGCTCAGTTCCTTCCCTTTTACATCCTTATACAGATCCATGTCCACGCCGAGCGTGATATTGCCCGACCATACATCGGTGCTGCAGTCAAGGCTCGTCTTAATATGTCCTCCGTCCTCCCGCATCATCTGCGCCAGATCTTCCATTCCCAGCTTATCCGACAGTGGATTGCTGATCCGGGCAAATTCTACGGCAAGCTTCTGTAATCCCTTTGCCACCTTGTAGGAGGGCGTACTTCTAAAATACGCCACAGCGCTGAGCCCTATGCCCAAAACAGCGACAACGGCACAGACGATCCCGATCATGACCCCGGAAGATATCTTCTTCCTGCTGCCGCCGGGCTCATACGGGCGTATCACCTGATTGCCCGGATTTCCCTGCTGATACGGATTGTGGTTATACGGATCGTTTGACTGGACGTACCTATCGCCCGGCTGGACGTATGTGTTGTCGGGCTGCCGGTATATATGATTCGGCTGGCCGTATGCGCTGTCGGGCTGCCGATACATATAATCCGGCTGGCCGTATGCGCTGTCGGGCTGCCGATACATATGATCCGGCTGGCTGTAAGGATTGTTGCCGTTATTGCCGTTATTGCCGTTATTGCCGTTGTTGTTCTGATTCCTTCCGTCCATTCTGGTTCCCCTCTCATGACTTTATCTGACGCACTGCCGCCGTACCTAAAACAGTTCCGTCAGCGCCTCTCCCTCAGAGCTCTGTCCGTCTGACTTAAAACGCCGTTTTTCCTGCCATATGAACTTGTGACGCCCGCCGCCTCGATCATATTTTCCATAACTCTATCATAACATAGATCACCGCAAAAAGAAACGCCAAAGCATAATGCCCTGGCGTTTCCAGTTATTGTCTGTCTCTAAAACCGCATCCGGACGCTCTTGTCCAAAGCATACCGGACTGTTATTTAGCAGCAACGATCTCCGCCTTGATAGCTTCCGTGAGCTTCGGAACGATCTTATTCAGGTCGCCCACAACGCCGTAGTCTGCTACGTCAAAGATCGGTGCGTCCGCATCCTTGTTAATGGCAATGATGATATCGGATTCTTCCATACCGGCTACGTGCTGGATCGCGCCGGAGATACCGATCGCAAAGTATACGTTCGGGCGAACGGTCTTGCCTGTCTGTCCTACCTGCAGATCCTTCGGCTTCCATCCGGAATCAACTACCGCACGGGAGCAGCTTACCGTACCGCCGAGCACATCCGCCAGATCCTCCAGGATCTTGAAATTCTCCGGGCTGCCTACGCCACGGCCGCCGGATACGAGGATCTTGGCATCCATGATATCTACCGTCTCCGTAACCGCCTTAACGATGTCCAGAATCTCCACATACTTGTTATCCGGTGTAAATCCGGGATTAAATTCTTCTACAACAGCCTTTGCACCCTTGACCGGTTCGATCTTCTGCATAACGCCTGCACGTACCGTAGCCATCTGGGGACGGTTGTAAGGGCATGCGATCGTTGCGATCGTATTACCGCCAAATGCCGGACGGGTCATAAGAAGCTGGTTATGAAGCTGCTCCTGCCCCGAAACCGCCTGAAGCGGGAAATCACCGATCTCAAGGACGGTACAATCTGCTGTCAGACCGGTGGCAACTCTTGCGGATACTCTCGGACCAAGATCACGGCCGATCGCCGTAGCGCCTACCAGCATAATCTCGGGTTTATACTTGTTGATAACAGAAGCAAGCGCATGCGCATAAGGCTCTGTTCTGTAATCCTTAAGCTCCGGATCGTCTACTACGATCACCTTGTCTGCGCCGTACTCGGCAAGCTGGTCAGCCAGCCCTTTGATGCCGGAACCGATCAATACTGCCGTAACTTCCGTATTTAAATCTTTAGCGAGGTCTTTAGCTTTGCCAAGCAGCTCGAACGCAATACTGCTGATCTCGTTGTCTACCTGTTGAGCAAAGACGTATACTCCCTTGTATTCTTCTAAGTTCATGATAATCCTCCAATCTGCTTATTAGATAACATGCTTTACTTTTAACTTGTCAACAATGTAGCTTACCGATTCATCAGGATCGAGCGTTACCTTCTCGCCTGCGCCTTTTCTTACCTTATCGGAGGCCTTGGCGATCTTCGTCGGCGAACCTGCCAGTCCAAGATTGGAATCGTCTACATCTTTTAAGTCTGCTCTGCCCCATACGGTGATCTCCTTCTGATATGCGTCGAAGATACCGCCCGGCGTCATATATCTGGGCTCGTTCAGCTCAGAAAGAGCCGTGATCAGGCAGGGCATTTTAGCCTTAAGAACATGATATCTGTCTTCGTACTGACGCTCGACAACAACGCTGTCGCCGTCAATCTTGATATTCTGTGCATAAGAGATTACAGGAATATTCAGATGCTCGGAGATCTGCGGGCCAACCTGGGCCGTATCGCCATCGATCGCCTGACGTCCTGTGATGATCAGATCATAGTCCAAATTTCTGATCGCTCCGGCAATCGTTGTGGAGGTAGCCCATGTATCCGCGCCGCCAAGAACTCTATCCGTTACCAGAATGCCCTTGTCGGCTCCCATAGCCATAGCCTCACGAAGAACCTCTCCCGCCTTGGGAAGACCCATCGTTACAACCGTTACCTCTGCGCCGTACTGATCTTTTAATCTGAGTGCTGCTTCCAGACCGGCTTTATCATCCGGGTTCATGATCGTGAGCATTGCGCCTCTGTCGAGAGTTCCGTCAGGATTGAACTTTACGCCGCCCTTTGTATCGGGAACCTGTTTTATACAAACAACAATCTTCATTGTATTTCTCTCCTTATATTATTATTTTTCTATTATTTCAGCATTGCACCGGAGATGACCATACGCTGAACTTCGCTTGTTCCTTCGTAGATCTCCGTGATCTTGGCGTCACGCATCATACGCTCCACATCGTACTCTCTGATGTAGCCGTAACCGCCGTGCAGCTGAACCGCCTTGGTCGTCACTTCCATAGCAACCTCAGCCGCATACAGCTTTGCCTTGGCCGCTTCCACAGAATATACCTTCTGGGTTGCCTTAGCCATAGCAGCTTTATACACAAGAAGCTGCGCCGCCTCTACCTTGGTAGCCATATCCGCAAGCTGGAACTGTGTATTCTGGAATGCACCGATCGTCTTGCCGAACTGTTTTCTCTCCTTGACATACGCAACCGTCGTCTCCAGCGCGCCCTCTGCAAGACCGAGCGCCTGAGAAGCGATACCGATACGTCCGCCGTCCAGGGTGTGCATAGCGATATTGAAGCCTTTGCCCTGCTGTCCTAACAGATTCTCCTTCGGAATACGGCAGTCCGTGAAAATCAGCTCATATGTAGATGAACCACGGATACCCATCTTCTTTTCTTTCGTACCGAATGTGAAGCCGGGCGTACCCTTCTCTACAATAAAGGATGATATCTCTTTTACCATTCTGCCACGCTTCTCCACCGTGCCGGTGATCGCAAAGATCACATATACGTCCGCCTCTTTACCGTTTGTGATAAAGCACTTGGATCCGTTTAATACCCACTCGTCTCCGTCCAGAACGGCCTTGGTCTGCTGCCCCTGGGCGTCTGTGCCCGCACCGGGCTCTGTCAGTCCGAATGCGCCGAGCTTCTCGCCCTTCGCCAAGGGAACCAGATATTTCTGCTTCTGCTCTTCCGTACCGTAGGTCAGGATCGGATCGCAGCACAGAGATGTATGC
>CANQIJ010000079.1 GCA_947624025.1 uncultured Lachnospiraceae bacterium
AGAAGAAAACAGTGTCTGGAGGCGTACAGGACGCACGTGCCGGAAATCAGTCTCTATGAGGGAGCATACGAGCTGATTCTGCATCTGAAGAAGGCGGGGATCCGTGTCGGCATCATCACGGACGGCAGAGTGGAGGGCCAGAGAAACAAGATTGCCGCGCTTGGGCTGAATGAACTGATCGGTGATATCATTATCACGGATGCGCTGGGCGGAGAGAGCTTCCGCAAGCCGAACGATATCGCCTTCCGCATTATGCAGTGCAGATGGGGGATACCCTTCGAGGAGATGGTCTACGTCGGTGACAACCTGCACAAGGACTTCCAGGCGCCCAGGCAGCTCGGCATGGAGAGCATCTACTTTGAGAATACCGATGGCCTCTACTATGAAGAGGGCTTGTACGCTGACGACTGTGATGCCAAAATTAAAAAGCTGTCGGATGTATTATGTGTTATACTCTAAATGGACAGTGCGGAGGGAAAATGAGCAGAGTATTGATCCTTGCCAATTCTTCCGGCGGGCTCTATGATTTCAGAAATGAATTCGTGAGGGCGCTCCTTGAGAAAAACGAGGTCTATATCAGTCTGCCTGACAACGTGAAGACGCGGGAACTGGCGGCCGAGGGAGCGCATATCGTACAGACTCCTATCCACAGAAGGGGCGTAAATCCCCTGGAGGATATCGGGCTGTATATGAGCTACCGGAGGCTGATGAAAGAGGTAAAGCCTGACCTGGTCGTCACCTATACGATCAAGCCGAACATATACGGCGGCTTTTGCGCCGGCAGAATGCACATACCCTGTCTTTCTACCGTCACCGGGCTTGGAACCGCCTTTGAAAAGACGGGGATCTTTTTAAAACTGATCGTATGTATGTACCGTGCGGGCATCAGAAAGGCGGACTGCGTTTTTTTCCAGAATGCGGAGAACAGGCGGATCTTTGACAGATACCGCATAAAGGGACACAGGGACAGACTCGTCATGGGTTCCGGCGTTAATCTGACGAGGCATTGCTTTGAGCCGTATCCCGAAGGGGATGAGACGCATTTTCTGTACGTCGGGCGCGTGATGAGGGACAAGGGAATCCTGGAATACATCGCCGCCGCCAGAGCGCTTCACAGTGATAAGGTCTTTTTCGATATTCTGGGGGCGTGTGACGAGGACTATCAGGATATGCTGGATTCCCTGGAACAGGAGGGCGTGATCCGGCAGCTTGGTTTTCACACCGAGGTACATCCTTATCTGAAGTCGGCGAGCGCGGTCGTGATCCCTTCTTATCACGAGGGAATGTGCAATTCCCTGATGGAGGCGGCGGCTACCGGAAGGCCGGTCATCGCATCCGATATCAGCGGCTGCAGGGAGACCTTCGAGGACGGGAGGACGGGCTTTGGCTTTGCCCCCAAAGATGCCGATGCGCTGATCGCGGCACTGCAGCGTTTCCTGGCGCTGCCCTATGAAGAGAGAAGCCGTATGGGCCGTGCGGCGCGGGAAAAGATGGAGCGTGAGTTTGACAGGACGAAGGTCACGGCTGCCTATATGGAAGAGGTGCGCCGGATCATAAATACACACCAGGAGAAAGGACGGGTATACGAAATTGGATCTGTATGAAAAGCTAGTAAGCGGTGAGGAAAAATTATCATTGGTCGGTCTGGGCTACGTAGGCATGCCGATCGCGGTCGCATTCGCAAGAAAGATCAAGGTGATAGGCTTTGACCTGAATGCGGAAAAGATCGGGCTGTATCAGAACGGCGTCGATCCCACCAGGGAAGTGGGCGATGAGGTGATCAGGAATACAACGGTGGACTTCACCGCAGACCCGGCAAGGCTGCGGGAAGCCAGATTCCATATTGTGGCGGTTCCCACGCCGGTGAATCCGGATCATACGCCGGATCTGACTCCCGTGGAGGGCGCCAGCCGTATCCTGGGGCAGAATCTGACCAGGGGTTCCGTGGTGGTCTTTGAATCGACCGTATATCCGGGTGTGACTGAGGATATCTGCGTACCGATCCTGGAGAAGGAGTCGGGGCTAAAATGCGGTGTGGATTTTAAGATCGGATATTCGCCGGAGCGTATCAATCCGGGGGATAAAGTACACAGACTGGAGACGATCACCAAGATCGTATCCGGCATGGACGCGGAGACGCTTGATACGGTTGCGAGGGTATATGAGCTGGTCGTGGACGCCGGCGTGTACCGCGCGCAGTCGATTAAAGTAGCCGAGGCGGCCAAGGTGATCGAGAACAGCCAGAGAGATATCAATATTGCGTTTATGAATGAACTGTCTATCATTTTCCATAAGATGGGCATCGATACGCTGGAGGTTCTGGAGGCGGCGGGCACCAAATGGAATTTCCTGCCCTTCAGGCCGGGCCTGGTGGGCGGACACTGTATCGGCGTGGATCCCTATTATCTGACTTATAAATCGGAGGAGCTGGGGTATCATTCGCGTATTATCCTGTCCGGAAGACGGATCAATGACGAGATGGGCAAATATGTGGCGGAGAGCCTCGTCAAGAACCTGATCAAGGTCAATATACCGGTCAAGACCGCCAGGGTTGCGATACTGGGCTTTACCTTTAAGGAGAACTGCCCGGACACCAGAAATACCAAAGTGATCGATATCTACAACGAGCTTGGCGAGTACGGTATCCGGCCGCTGGTGGTGGATCCCGCGGCAGACGCGGCGGAGGCAAAACGTCTGTACGGCATTACCTTCGGCAGCATGGAGGATGTCAGGGATATGGACGCTGTGGTGGTCGCCGTGGCGCACGAGGAGTTTAAAAAGCTTGGAAAGAGCGATATGAACGGCTTCTATAAGCCCGGGAATGAGAAGAAGGTCCTGATCGACATTAAGGGCCTGCTTGATAAAGAGGAATATAAGACGGAAGATTATCTCTATTGGAGATTATGATCGGACTATCGGACAAAAGGAGACAGAAACAGTGGGTTATCGCGATATTACATTTGACAGGGACAGTGTTTTTCTGGTTACCGGCGGCGCGGGCTTTATCGGCTCCAATATCTGTGAGGCGCTCATCGATATGGGCTATACCGTGCGCTGCCTGGACAACCTTTCCACCGGCAAGTATGAGAACATCGAGCCGCTCATCGCGAACGAAGGATTTACCTTCATTGAGGGCGATATCAGGGATATGGATACCTGTACGAAAGCGGTGCAGGGTGCGGATTATGTGCTGAACCAGGCGGCGTGGGGCAGTGTGCCGCGCAGCATTGAGATGCCTCAGTTATATGAAGAGATCAATATACGCGGTACGCTCAACATGATGGAGGCGTCCAGGCAGAACGGCGTTAAGAAATTTGTCTATGCCTCCAGTTCATCGGTTTACGGCGACTCCGTCATACTGCCGAAGAAGGAAGGGCAGGAGGGCAGTGTGCTGTCTCCCTATGCGCTGACCAAGAAGGTGGACGAGGAGTACGGAAGGCTGTATAAGGAGCTGTACGGCCTCGATACTTACGGGCTGCGCTATTTCAACGTGTTCGGACGCAGGCAGGACCCGGAGGGAATGTATGCCGCAGTCATCCCGAAATTTATCAGGCAGCTTCTGCACGGCGAGGTGCCGACCATCAACGGCGACGGCAGACAGTCCAGGGACTTTACGTATATCGACAACGTGATCGAGGCTAATCTGCGCGCCTGCAAGGCTTCCGGCGAGGCGGCGGGGCAGGCGTTCAATATCGGAGCCGGAGGAAGGCTGTACCTGATCGATATCTACAACCACCTGTGCAGGGCGCTCCAAAAAGACGTCAAGCCGAATTACGGGCCGCCGCGCAAGGGCGACGTGCGGGATTCCAACGCTGACATCAGCAAGGCAAGGGAGCTGCTGGGATACGATCCCGAGTATGATTTTGAAAAAGGTATTGCGCTGGCAATCGACTGGTATAAGGAACATTTAACATGATAGGCATGAAGATCGCGGTCCGCATGGATGATATCACGCCGGACATGAACTGGGAAAATTTCGAATTTTTTCGTAAACTGTTCCGGGAGACAGGCATTACGCCGCTTCTGGGAGTCGTGCCCGACAGCCGTGATCCCAAGCTGACATGCGGCGGGGCGCGGGAGGATTTCTACGATGTGATAAGGGCGCTTTCGGACGAGGGATACAGCATTGCGATGCACGGGTTCAGGCATCTGTATACGACGAAAAAGGGCGGAATGTTTCCGCTCAACCGCAGCTCCGAATTCGCCGGGCTGCCGTATGAGAAACAGCGGGAAATGCTGCTGCGCGGACGCAGGAAACTGGAAGGGTACGGCATCCGCACCGATATTTTTATGGCGCCGTCGCACTCCTACGACAGAAATACGCTCCGCGCCCTGAGAGAGACGGGCTTTGTCAAAATGACGGACGGATTCGGCAGACGGCCCTATCGGTACAAAGGGCTCACGTTCTATCCGATCTCGTTTGTTTTCAGTCACAGTCTGAGAGCAAAAAACGGAGCAACGACGATCGTGATCCACGCCAACACGGTCACGGAGGCGCAGAAGGAGTGGTATGCACGGATCTTCCGGGAGTATAGGGATCACATGATCTCCTATTCGGAGTATCTTCGTATGCGCCCGGTCACAAGGCAGATCCCCGGCATGATCGGGGAATATCTGCTGGCGCAATGCAAATATCTGCTCGTCAGGCAAAGAAGCCGGATCCGGGCCTGCGTACCGGGGAAAGGAAAAAGGCAGAGATGAAATACAAGATTGTCGTATTCGGCGTAAAAGACACCTCGGAGAATATTGTTGAATTCATACACAATTCTGTCTGTCCGGTGGATCTGGTCATCACCGTAAGCCCCGAGGTGACGCGGAAGAACCAGATCTCGGGCTATAAGGGCTTATCCGGCCTGACACAGAAGTACGGGATCCGGGTGCACGAGGCGGACAGTTATTTCCTGACGGATGAGAAGACGCAGAGCTTCCTTCGGGAGAACGAATTTGACCTCGGGATATCCATGGGATGGCAGCGGCTGATTCCGGCAAGTGTTCTGGACCGGTTTCAGTATGGAATATACGGCTTCCACGGCAACTGCGGCTATCTGCCCTTCGGGCGGGGACGATCGCCGCTCAACTGGTCTATCATCCTCGGCGATACCCGTTTTAATCTGAACCTGTTCCGCTATGACGAGAAGGCGGACAGCCCCAATATCTTTGCGACGGAGATGTTTTCCATAACGCCCCATGACGATATCAGGACGGCCCAGTATAAGAATATGATCTGCTCCAAAAATCTGATCCGCAGGCTGATCGCCGCCTATGAGCAGGGCAGCATACCCATCCGCACGGATTCCCGGGATTTTGATTCCTGGTATGAAAAGCGTACTGCGGCAGACGGCAAGGTTGATTTTCATGAGAGGACGAGAAATATCTATAATCTCATACGCGGCGTGACTGCGCCGTTTCCGGGGGCCTATGCGATGGCAGGAGAAACGAAGGTAACGATATGGGAGGCGCATCCCTTCGACGAGATCATAGATTTCTCGGCGTATGCGCCGGGAGAGGTCATAGATGTGTTTGACGGCAAGCCGGTGGTGCGGACGGTGGACGGTTCGCTTTTGATCGACCGTTATGAATGCGCCGGGGAGCTGCGGGCCGGAGATATTTTAACGTAACCGCACCCAGACGGCATATGAGATACCGCGGACAGGCAGACGTAAGACGTCTGTATGCGGATGACAGATAAAGGGATGGAATGATGTCAAAACCGATACGTGTGTTACATGTTCTCGGCGGAACCGCCCTGGGCGGCGCGGAAAGCCGTATTATGGACCTATACCGTCAGATGGACAGGGAAGAGATACAGTTTGATTTCCTTGTGCACAGCAGCGCCGTAAAACGCGCGGGGGATGATGCGTCCGCCAGGGCGCCGCAGTTTTATGATGAAGAGATCACAGGAATGGGAGGACGGATCTATGTGCTCCCTAAATTTAAAGGATATAATTACCGGACGTACCGGAATGCGGTGAAGGCTTTTTTTGCAGATCATCACGATTACAGGGTCGTCCAGGGCCACATGACAAGCACCGCCTCGATCTATCTGCCGATCGCCAAGCGCGCCGGAGTTCCCGTTACGGTGGCGCACTCCAGAAGCGCGGGCGTGGGAAAAGGCGTCAAAGCGGCCGCTACCAGGCTGCTGCGCAGAGGTCTGTACCGTAAAGCGGATTACTGTTTTGCGTGTTCCCGGGCCGCGGCGGTCGATGCGTTCGGCCGGGCGTGGGTCGACCAGGGCAACGTCAGGATCATACACAATGCCATTGATGTGTCCAGGTATGCCTACCGGCCTTGGGTCAGAGAGGATGTCCGCCGGACCCTTGGGATCGAAGACAGACTGGTCCTGGGCCATGTGGGGCGGTTTTCCTATCCGAAGAATCATCCCTATCTGATCGAGGTGTTTGCTGCCGTCCATGCCGTGCGAAAAGACGCCGTGCTCGTTCTGGTAGGAGACGGAGAGGACAGGGAAAAGATCGAGCGGCAGTGTGAGAGACTTGGCATAAAAGAACATGTGTTATTTATGGGAAACCGCAGCGATCCGGAAGCTTTCTACCAGGCCTTTGACTTTTTTCTCCTTCCGTCCCACTATGAGGGACTGCCGGGCGTTCTGGTGGAGGCGCAGGCGGCGGGGCTTAGGTGCCTTGTGTCGGATAAGGTGACGAGGGAGGCCGCAGCCACGCAGCTTGTGACGTATCTGAGCATTGAACAGCCTGCCGGGGCATGGGCCGAATGCCTGCTGTCACAGGCCGGATATGAGAGACATAACACAAGTTATGATATGATAAAAAGCGGATTTGATGTGAAAGAACAGGCGCAATGTTATCGGAATTTTTATTTGAACGGAGATGACTCGCAGCTATGAAAAATATGTTATTGATCGTACCGGCCCTGCACCAGGGCGGTTTTGAGAAGGTGTGCGTCGAAACGGCAAGATTGCTGCAGCCGTACTATCATGTAACGGTTGCTATTTTTGATCCGGCGGATATCGCGTACGATATCAGGGGTATCCGTGTGGCCAACCTGCGCCTTCCCAGCCGCCCCGGTAAGATCGCCAAGGCGTTCAACGTCATCAAGCGCGGTCTGAAGCTGAGGGCGCTCAAGAGAAGAGAGCGTATCGATATCAGCTACAGCTTCGGTCCGACTGCCAATCTGGCGAATATCGCGTCCGGCGGCAAAGGAGAAATGTGGCTTGGGATCAGAAGCTATATGGACATGGGAAATCCGAAGCAGATACGGTTATTCTGCCGCCTGGCCGACAGGGTGATCTGCTGTTCGGATACGATATGCCGGGAGATACGGGAACAATATCAATGCGGCAGGGCAGTGACCCTCACCAATCCGTTCGACCTGAAGCAGGTGCGTGATCTCTCGGAGAGAGAGGACGCCGCATTACCGTGGGACAGCGGCAGGATCATCGTCTCGATGGGGCGGGAGGATCCGGTCAAGGGTTACTGGCATCTGATCAAGAGCTTCGCGCTGGCGCATGAAAAGCTCCCGGATATCAGGCTGGCGATCATAGGCGACGGGAAATTCGAGGCCTATAAGGAGCTGGCATGGAGGCTTGGCGTCTCGGACAGCGTATGCTTTACCGGGCTTCAGAAGAATCCTTATCCCTATTTAAAAAGAGGGAGTCTGTACGTGCTGACATCGTATTATGAAGGTTTTCCGAATGCCATGGTGGAGGCGATGGCTATGGGGCTTCCGGTGATCGCCACGGACTGTATGACGGGTCCCGGTGAGATCCTGGAGGACCGGTACGGTATCCTGATCCCGAATATGAGCCCGGAGGAGGATTTTGATCCGAAGCACATTGCACAGGAGGAAAAGGACCTGGCGCGGGAGATCGTCTCGCTGCTGGAGGATGCCGGCAGAATGGAGCACTATGGCCGTATGTCGGTTCAGCGCGCGGGAGATTATAATGTTAAGGCTTATGTAGAGAAAATACGCGAATGGGGAAAGGCCTGAGCGATCAATACTGGTGAGTATATGGGAGGAAAGGTTATGGACAGGCTGGCGATCGTGGTTCCCTGTTATAATGAGGAGGAGGTTTTAAAGATCGCCTCTTCGACACTGCGGGGCGTTCTTGATGATCTGGTGCACAAGGAGAAGATATCGGCGGACAGTTTTATCCTGTTTGTGGACGATGGGAGCAGGGACCGCACATGGGAGCTGATAGAGGAAGAGCATCGCCTGTATCCCGTACAGGTGTCCGGTGTGAAGCTGGCGGGCAATGTCGGCCATCAGTACGCGCTGACGGCAGGGCTTTTGACGGCGAAGGACATGAGCGATGTGACGGTTTCCATCGACGCCGATCTGCAGGATGATGTGGCGGTGATCGAGGAGATGATCGACAGATATCATGCCGGGAACGATATCGTATACGGAGTGAGAAAGGAGCGTAAGACCGACAGCTTTTTCAAGCGCACCACGGCGCAGGGCTTTTACAGGCTGATGAGGCTGATGGGAGTCAATATCGTATATAATCATGCGGATTTCAGGCTGATGTCTAAGAGAGCCGTGGAGGAGTTCTCCAAATACAGGGAGGCCAATCTGTTCTTGCGCGGCATGATCCCGTTGATCGGATATCAGACGGACTGCGTTTATTATGACCGCAGGGAGCGGGTGGCCGGGGAATCCAAGTATCCGTTGAAAAAGATGCTGTCGCTGGCGTTTAACGGCATCTCATCCTTCAGCGTGAGACCGATCAGCCTGATAACGGGCGCCGGAATATTCATTATCATACTCGCTTTTTTGGCGGCGGTTTATGCGCTGGTCTCATACCTTACCGGCCATGTGGTGCAGGGCTGGACTTCCCTGATCCTCTCGATCTGGTTCCTGGGCGGGATGCAGCTGATCGCCATCGGTCTGGTGGGACAGTATATCGGTAAGATCTATCTTGAGGTAAAAGGCAGACCGCGCTACAATATAGAAAAGATCGTGACTTACACGGCGGAGAAGGAAGAGAACCGATAACGAAAGGAACGGTTTATGATAAAGAAGAAAGACGGTACACCGCGCAAGATCATGTTTCATTTAAATTGTCTGGAGCAGGGCGGAGCGGAACGCGTGGTCACGAACCTGGCCAACCGTTTTGCCGGGGAAGGCTACGAGGTCATCGTTGCTACGGAATGGTACGGTGAGAATGAATTTGTCTTGGACGACAGAGTCAGGCGCATCCATGCCGGATGCACGGAGCATGGCGGGAAGCATCGCAGGCTGCAGTTTTTGATCCGTCTCCGTAATCTGAGACGACTGCTGAAAAAGGAAAGACCCGATATCCTGATCCCGTTTGCCAGGAAGGCGCTGTACAGAGGGCTGATGGCGGCAGCTTTTACCGGGATCCCGGTGCTGATCTCCGTCCGCACCGATCCGGTAGGGCACTATGACGGACTGCTTGATAAAATCCTGATCCCGCTTTTGTTCAGAAGGGCGGCAGGCTGCGTGTTCCAGACCCAGTCCGCCAGAGAGTTCTTCGCGCCGAGGCTGCAGGATCATTCCCGCATTATCCTAAATCCGATCAACTCTAAATACATCGGCGTACCCAGGCCGGAAAAGAGGACGAAAACGGTTGTCCAGTCCGGCAGACTGGTGGATTTTAAGAACCAGCCGATGTTAGTGCGGGCATTTGTAAAGGTGCATGAGAAGCATCCCGACTATGACCTGAAGATCTATGGCGGAGATTCCTTTGACGGTACAAAACAGATCCTGGAGGAGCTCATTCGTGAGAATCATGCGCAGGATTACATTCATCTGATGGGAGCCAGTGACAGCCTGGAAAAAGAGCTGACGGACGCGGCGCTTTTTGCTTTTACCTCCGACTGGGAGGGAATGCCCAACGCGCTGATGGAGGCGATGGCGCTGGGGCTCCCGATCGTCGCTACGGACTGTCCCTGCGGCGGCCCCCGCACGATCATAACGAACGAACAGAACGGGCTGCTGATCCCCATTAAGGATGAGCAGGCGCTGACAGACGCCATGCTCCGTCTCATCGAGGATCCGCAGTTAGCCGAGCGTCTCGGGACGGAGGCGGCCGGGATCGCCGACAGAGCAGGCGAGCAGGCCATCTTCGAGCAGTGGAGAGATTATATCAACGAGCTGTGCCAAGGTTCTTCTTGTCGCGGTAGCGCCAAGCGTATATAATAGAGGAATATAAG
>CANQIJ010000080.1 GCA_947624025.1 uncultured Lachnospiraceae bacterium
GAGAATGAATCTGCTGTTTGGCAGCGGGCTGGTGTTCCTGGCGATCGGCATCATTATCGCGGCGTTTGAGAAGATGCTGGAGGCGACCACCGGGAATCTGACCTATATATTATATCGGTATATCGCAGTGGGTGAGTTTCAGGCGCCGCCTCTGAATTATGAACGGCTGCTGCTTCCGGCGATCCTGGCCTGTGCGGTCGGCGTGGCTTTATGCCTGTGCGGTGTATTTTTAAGAAAGAATAAGGATTAGGGTGCGGAGGAAAATGAAAAATAGGAAAAAATATCATCGGACGTTCCTGCTTGTGACAGCGTGCGTGCTGCTGGCCGGGTGTGGGAAATATAAGGAAACGAATGGCGCGGATAACGGAGAACTGTATGGTGGGCTGGTCGCGGGGATGGGAGATGAGGAACAGTTTTCCCTGCGTGACATCGGGGAACAAAATGACGTTCTCTTTACGACAGATCTGACCTATGACGATGGGAACGGACATAACGCGGCGGCGTACTGCACCTTGTACTATGCTTTTGGCGGAGAGGTCTATTCCATTGATGTAGAGAGCGCGGGCACGGCCTATCCGATATGCTATGGGGACAAATGCGTCTACACCGCGTCAGGCCACAGCCTGAACCTTTACCGGTTTGACGGAAAGAAAAGACAGTGGATGGTCTCTGTATATGAGGAGGTTCCCGATGGGGAAGAAGGCAGCGCCTGCCAACTGACAGAGAACGGAGAGACGAAAGCCGTTTCAGAGAAGGACTATGAAAAGCTTCTGAAGGAATACGGCGAGAGTAACGTGGTAAATTTCGGTTACGGGGCGAGCGATAATCCGTTTCCTGCAGAATAACAAATTGACAGAATGCGGTTGATAAGATATTCTTGAATGAGAAAATGTATAGGATCCTCCGCCGGCATACGGCCACCGGTTTAGCGGGCAAGGATGGGAGTAACATATGGACAAGAACGAAGAGGAACTGATCGTAGGCGGTTACCGGTTCGGTACGGTCGCGGATGCCGAGACGGCAAGAATGGAAGAAAAGAAGATCGCGAACGTGGAGCAGCATCTGGACTATCACAAACCCCAGAATGTGCTGCTTGTCTACAATAAGGCGATCGACAACAGGGTGTTTCAGACGCCGGTCGGAATGGCGTTTCTCCAGAGGATGCAGACACAGCTCGTCAGGTGCGGCGTTCCGCAGGAGAAGATAAGACCGATCCCGCTGTATACGACCTTCAGCAATAAGACGGAGAATAACAACTCCATCAGGCGGGAGATTACGGCGAGAGCCCCGAAAGAGGAGTTTAAGGGGAGGTTTACCGTGTCGGTATGCATCAACGTGCTGCTGGCATTGGCGCTGGCGGCAATGGTCATACTGTCTTATGAAAGTAATGTACCCAATATTGTCAATTATAAAACGGCGATCGAAAACGAATATGCTGACTGGGAGCAGCAGCTGATGCAACGCGAGAATGCGGTGCGGGAGGCGGAGAGGTCGCTCGGCATATCGCCATAGGCGGGAATTGTTGTAACTGGGAACACACAAATGTAAAAAAGTGCTTTTATAAAAAAGGCTTTCTGGGTTTATGCCCTCGAAAGCCTTTTTGTGTTTTATCAGCTTGCCTGTGTTTTCGCTTTATCAGAACTGCAAAAAGGCAAGGGCGCCGGTTACTGCCAGGAGCTACCATACTCTTTCATGCCGGTAAAGTAAATTATTTTGGAAGAATTGCGCCTTCTTTTTATATATAAAGGCGTGTTTCTTATGAGAAAAACACAATTTGTACATAATTGCAGAGTATACTGTCTTCATATAATATTTTGCCGGACGGATACGCCGGGAGGTGCGATGGTTATGGAGAAATTAAAGATACTGGTAGTGGATGATGAAAGCCGTATGCGTAAGCTTGTCAGGGATTTTCTGACCAAGAGTAACTATGAAGTTGTGGAGGCGGAGGACGGCGCGCAGGCCTTAGACATTTTTTTTGCACAGAATGATATAGCGCTTGTCATATTGGATGTGATGATGCCCAAGATGGATGGCTGGCAGGTATGCAGGGAGATACGGGAGTATTCCAAAGTACCGATCATCATGCTGACAGCCAAATCGGACGAGCGCGATGAACTGCTGGGATTTGAGCTGGGGGTCGATGAGTATATATCGAAACCGTTCAGTCCCAAGATCCTTGTGGCGAGGGTGGAGGCGATCCTTCGCAGGACCAGCCAGATCAGTGCCGACCAGGTGATCGAGGCGGGCGGTATCGTCATAAATAAGGCGGCGCACAGCGTACTTGTGGACGGCGCTCCCGTTGAGCTCAGCTTCAAGGAATTTGAACTGCTGACATATTTTATGGAGAACAAGGGCATAGCGCTCTCTCGTGAGAAGATACTGAACAGTGTATGGAATTATGACTATTTCGGAGATGCCAGAACGATAGACACGCATGTCAAGAAGCTGCGCAGCAAGATGGGAGCCAAGGGCGAACTGATCAAAACGATCTGGGGAATGGGCTATAAATTCGAGGAAGAATAAGCTGGCATGTCATGTGAAGGTGCCGGCCGCACATATGCTTCGGAGAGATAGCAGCAGAAACAGCATCTATAAAATAATTATAAAAAAGAGTGTTACTGCTTGAATTAGGCGGTTAAAAGTTGTATTTTAGGACTTGAGATGACGTTGGGAAGGAGATTGTAACGTTGAAACGGTATAAGGGAGCATATAGCAGGAGAATATCGGCTTTGATGGCGGCAATGTGCGTGTGCGCTGCGGTTGCGGGCTGCGGGCAGACCGAAGAGGAAGAGACGATGAGTGAAGTCATCCCGGTACAGGTCGTACAGCCTGAGTCGGGTGCGCTGACGTTAAAAAATGAGTTTGTGGGAACGGTAAGCCCGCAGGAATCGGTATATGTGGTTCCTATGGTGTCGGCGGAGGTGACCAGTCAGAGTGTTGCGGTCGGCGATGTGGTGGAGGCTGGACAAGAGTTATGTAAACTTGATTCCGAGGCGGCCGAGCTTCAGCTTGCCAGTGCACAGGCACAGTACGACAGTGCGGTGGCAGGCGCCAATGCGGCGCAGATAGGCTATGATGTGGCCGAGGCACAGTATGAGGGGACTGTGGCACAGCTGGATGCACAGATGTGGGGGCAGAAGAACCTGCAGCTGTACCAGTTACAGGCACAGGAAGAGGGCATACAGGCGAACATCGACAGCCTGAACGAGCAGAAGGAGGAGCTGGCAAAGCAGAAGTCGGATGCGCAGAGCGGAGTTGACGAGCTGAACAAAGCAAGCAGAAATGCACAGCGCAATTATGAAGCAATGGCTCAGATGGTCACTGCGCTGGAAACTGCGGTAGATAATACGACCAAAGAAGCGGCGCTGACTGTTTACGGCACCGTATTGTCACAATATGCGCAGTCTCTTTATGGAACTGCGATCACCT
This sequence comes from uncultured Lachnospiraceae bacterium, assembly GCA_947624025.1. Lineage (GTDB taxonomy): Bacteria > Bacillota > Clostridia > Lachnospirales > Lachnospiraceae > UBA3282. The sequence continues at coordinate 3,433 of CANQIJ010000080.1, forward strand.
ACACGATAGACAATTATCAGGAGGCTGTCACTTTAGCCAAAGAGATGTTGAAGAGCGCGGAAGCAGTGCAGAGTCAAACTGCTGCGTTACTGGCTCAGGCACAGTCGGGCGTCTCCTCCATCGATCAGGGAGAGGAGCAGCTTGACAGCGCGCTCGAGGAGGCGAACAGAGGACTGCAGCAGGCAGAGACCATCATGAATATCACAAGGGATCAGGTCTATGCGGATACGCAGAAGGTAGTGGATGCCAACAAGAAGACGGCAGAGCTCAACCTGGACTCGGTGGAAGCAAATGTGGCTTCAGCCAATCTGGGCGTGGAAGGCGCGCAGATCGCGATAGACAGCGCGGAATACCAGCTTGATATGTATACGCTTAAAGCGCCCATCGGCGGGGTGATCGAAGCAGTCAATGTAAAGGAGCATGATTTCGCGACGCCCAGCTCGCCCGCCTATATCATTTCCAATAAAGATACCATGACGGTGACATTTTATGTCAGTGAAGGAATACGCAACACTCTGACGGTCGGGCAGCAGGTGAATGTAGACCGTAACGGCAAGCTGTACGATGCCGCGATAACCGAGATCGGAAGCATGATCGATCAGAGTACCGGGCTGTTTACTGTGAAAGCGAGTGTGAGTGCATCGGACGAGAGCCTTCTTACGGGCTGCAGCGTCAAGGTGACGGCGGATACATACAGTCAGGACGATGTGCTGCTGATTCCTTATGATGCGGTGTATTATGATGACAGTCAATCCTATGTATATGTGGCAGTCAACGGCGTGGCAGAGCGCCGGGATATTGAGACCGGTATATTTGACGAAGAGACGATCACGGTGTTGTCCGGCCTGACGACAGAGGATCAGCTCATTACAAGCTGGTCGGCGAATCTGCGGGAAGGCGCTCAGGTCGCGGTACAGGCGCAGCAGGACGCCGGGCAGGAGAGTGGGACGCAGGATGATACCGGAGAGGAAGAGCAGGAGGAACCGCAGGCATGAATCTGACTAAATTGGCTATGCGGCGCCCGGTATCGACGGCTCTCGTGGTTCTGGCGCTTGTCGTGTTCGGACTGACATCCATAGCGGGTTTCAGACTGGAGCTGACGCCGGATATGGAGCTGCCGATGCTTCTGGTATATACGCTGTACCCGGGCGCAGACCCGGAGAGCGTGGAAGAGCTTGTCACGAAGCAGGTGGAAGCAGCGGGCTCGGAGCAGAGCGGCGTGACTTCTTATACTTCCCAATCGGCGGAAAATATGTCTATGGTCATGTTTCAGTATGAATACGGAACAGACCTTGACGATGCCTATATGGATTTAAGATCGGCCTTGGATACGGCGAGGATCCTTATGCCGGAGGACGCCAGCGAACCGGTCATCATTGAGATGGCCATCGATCAGCTGGAAACGATGGATATTTCGGTGACAGCCGTCGGCGAAAGCGATGTGCTGAGCTATGTCAATGATACGATGGTACCGGAGCTGGAGACAATATCCGGCGTTGCCGATGTCAGCGTTTCGGGCGGGCGCGAGAATTATATTAAGGTAGAACTGAATTCCCAGGCGATGAAGCAGTACGGTATCACGATGAGTACGGTCGCTTCAACGGTGGCTGCTATGGATTTTACGGTTCCTGCGGGAAGCGTCAGCCAGGGATCCCAGGATATTGCCGTGGCCAGCAGTACGGATATATCCGGCGTTGTGCAGATCCAGAATATTCCGATCACCACGGCCAGAGGGCAGGTCATCCCGCTCTCCGAGATCGCATCGGTGAGTGAGAGCAAACGCCAGGCATCCAGTATCAGCCGCAGCAATGGCGAGGACGATATCAGCATCGCCATTACCAAGAAGAAGAGCTACGGCACGGTTGACGTGACCAGAGCGGTAGAAAAATCCCTGGAAAAGCTCCAGGAAGGTAACGATACGGTTGCGATCAATGTGATCTACAACGCCAGCGATTCCATTATCTCATCGCTGTCTTCGGTCGGCAATACACTTGTGCTGGGCGTTATCCTGTCCATGCTCGTGCTGTTTGTCTTCTTCGGCGATCTGCGGGCGAGCCTGATCGTAGGCAGCTCCATGCCGATCTCACTGTTTGCGACAATGATCGGTATGAATATGCTCGGTTTTACATTTAACGTGGTTACCATGGGCGCATTGGTTATAGCCATCGGTATGATGGTGGACAGTTCGATCGTCGTGCTGGAGAGCTGTTTCCGCTTCAAGGATGAGACAGAGGATTACCATGCTGCGGCGCTTAACGGCACCGGGTTTGTGACGGCATCCATCATTGCGTCGACCGTTACCACCGTGGTCGTGTATTTGCCGCTGGCTACCATGAACGGATTGTCGGGACAGCTTTTCTCGGAGTTAGGCATGACGATCATCATTGCCATGCTCACATCCCTTGTGGTGGCTATGACGGTCATTCCGCTTCTTTTTACCAGATTTAAACCGAAGGAAAAAAAGGAGCTTCCCATCAGCAGACTGCTGCAGATCATCAACAGAGGGTATGAGAAATTCCTGCTGAAGATCCTGAATAGAAAGATCCTGGTTCTGGTAATAGCGGTCGCATTGCTTGTCGGCGCGTTTATGCTGGTGACTACCATCCCTACGGAGCTGATGCCGACAATGGATGAAGGCGCTTTTTCCGTGACGGCCAGCTTCCGGTCGGGCACGAAATTGTCCGTAATAGAAGAAAAAACGGCTTTTCTGGAAGAGATGGCGGAGGCCGACGAGAATATCGATCATTATTCTTACCGGGTATCCGGGGATACGGCGACCTTAAGCGCGTATCTGGCGGATGATTCGCAGATATCCACGGAAGAAGCGATAGAGCAGTATACAAAAGAGCTTCAGGATGTCACGGATATGGATATCAGCATAGCCTCGAGCGGCGCAAGCATGACGGCGATGATGGATACCGGACTGGAGATCGATCTGGTAGGACGCGATCTGGACGATCTGAAGACGGCGTCCAGACAGGTACAGGATATGCTTAAGACGATTCCGGGCGTATTGCAGGTATCCTCTGACATTGCGGATGTTTCCACGCAGATCGAAGTCGTAGTGGATCCGCTCAAGAGTATGTCCGTGGGCCTGGCGCCCGTACAGGTCGCGAGTGAGATGCACAATGCCCTGAGCGGCGTTGAGGCTGCCACGCTTACAAGAAACGGTCAGGAATATACGATCATGCTGGAATATCCCGAGGGTGAGTACAGCAGCATGAACGATCTTACCAACATGACTCTCACCACAGCCTACGGGACACAGATTCCTCTGTCCGAGCTGGCGACGGCAGAGTACACCGATACGCCGGTTACCCTTACCAGAGTGGACGGCGTCTATCAGGTCGCAGTAACCGCTTCCACTACGGAGGATGCACGTTTTACGGCGCAGGATGCCGCCAATGAAGCCATGGATCAGATGATACTCCCTCGCGGTGTCACCAGGGCGACAAGCATGATGGAAGAAATGATGATCGATGAGTTTACGGCGATCGTTACGGCGATCTTCGTGGCGGTATTTTTGATCTTCCTTGTCATGGCGATGCAGTTTGAGTCCCCGAGATTTTCGGCCATGGTCATGATGAGTATTCCGTTTGCGCTGATCGGCTCCTTCGGCCTGCTCTTTCTCACAGGGTCGACCCTGAGTATGGTGTCCCTGATGGGTGTGCTGATGTTAGTCGGCATCGTGGTGAATAACGGTATTTTATATGTAGATACTGTCAACAGACTGCGGGAGGAGATCCCACTTCAGGATGCGCTTGTAAGGAGCGGACAGATGCGTCTGCGCCCTATATTGATGACCACGCTGACTACGATCCTTTCCATGGTTCCCATGTCGCTTGGAATCGGCGAAGGCTCGGTCATGATGCAGGGAATGGCGCTTATCATTATCGGCGGTCTGGTCGCCTCAACGATCCTGATCCTGATGCTGATGCCGACTTTTTACCTAATCATTGACAAGAGGAGCAGGAAAGAAAGCAGGCAGGCGCGAAAAGAAGCAAGGCGGATGAAAAAAGAGGCAAAGCAGCAAGAGGATTAAAAGCCGGGATGAAATATTCTTTAAAGAGACATTTTGCCATTATCCTTATATCGCTTGTGGCCGGCACGATCCTTGTGTGCCTGCTGCTGAACAGCACCCTGCTGGAGGAGTATTATACCGACAGCAGGATCAATGCGCTCATCAAAGCATATGAGAGTATAAACGAGGCGGCGACTGCAGGTGATATCACATCGGACAGCTTTGATATTGAGCTGCAGAAGATCTGCGGGAAATATAATATCAATGTTCTGGTGGCGGACAGCGATTCCGAAACTGTCAAGACATCTATGAGCGAACCGGCATATGTTATCAAGCACCTTCTGAATAATATCTTTGCAGGCGTCGATCCGGCGGGTGTGATCGAGGAGACGGATGACTATAAAATGCAGATCGTCACGGATGTGCGCACCCAGACGGAATATCTTGAAATGTGGGGCGTCCTGGATGCGGGTTATATTTTTATGATCAGAAGCGCGCTGGAAGGGATCCGTGAGAGCGTTGCCATATCGAATCGATTCCTGACCTATGTAGGGATCGGCGCGATTATTGCGAGCGGATTGCTGGGGCTGTGGCTCTCAAGCCGTATTACGAAGCCGATCCTTGAGCTGGCGAAGATCTCCGAGCGGATGAAGCATCTGGATTTTAACGCTAAATATACCGGAAACGATAAAACAGAGATCGCGGTGCTCGGAAGGAATATCAATGAATTGTCCGAGACGCTGGAAATGACCATATCTGAACTGAAAACTGCCAATAACGAGCTTTTGAAAGATATCGAGAAGAAAGAACAGATCGATGAGATGCGCAAAGAATTTCTCTCCAATGTCTCCCACGAGCTTAAGACGCCGATCGCTCTGATCCAGGGATATGCGGAGGGACTGAAGGAGGGAGTCAACGACGATGCGGAGAGCAGGGAGTTTTACTGTGACGTCATCATGGATGAAGCCTCCAAGATGAACACTATGGTAAAAAAACTGCTTACATTAAATCAGTTGGAATTCGGCAACGAGATCGTCAATATGGAGCGGTTTGACATTGCGGCGCTTATCAGAAATTATGTTGCGTCATCGGAGATCCTTATCAGGCAAAAAGGGATATCGGTCCGTATGCCGGACTGCGGCCCGGTGTATGTGTGGGGTGATGAGTTCAGAGTGGAAGAGGTCTTTATGAACTACTTTACCAACGCCATGAATTATGCGCTGGGCGACAAGATCATAGACATCAGGATACAAGAGGAAGAACACAGCATAAAAGTCTCGGTGTATAATACGGGAAATCCTATTCCGGAAGACAGCGTGGATCATATCTGGGAGAAATTCTATAAAGTAGACAAAGCCAGAACAAGAGAGTACGGCGGGAGCGGGATCGGCCTGTCGATCGTCAAGGTGATCATGGAATCCATGAATCAGCGGTATGGCGTCGTTAATTATGATGACGGAGTAGAATTCTGGTTTACACTGGACACTGCATAAATATTACGCTATACTTATATTTATACGGATCAAAGCTTTATGCAGATCAAAGCAATATAACGGGGGATCGATGTGAGAAAAGCATATACGGTTCTGTGCGGTATCATGGCGGCGGCGCTTCTGGCCGGATGCGGCGCTGCGATGCCTGATCTGACACAGGAAGAGACAGATTTAATTTCAGAATACGCTGTTGGTGTGCTCCTTAAGTATGATAAGAAGCACAGCGGGCGGCTAGTGGATACGTCGGCCTATGACGCAGCGGTTGAAGAGACGCAGGAAGAGCCCGCAGAGGCGCCGGAAGAAGAGACGGAGCAGGAAGAGCCTGCTGGTGATACCGAAGTGATCGATGTGAGCCAGGACGAGGCAGCGGCTGCACCGGCTTCTACGATAGAAGAGTATTATGGCATTCCTGATTTTACGTTTCAGTATCTCGGATATGACCTGACACAGAATTATCCTCCGGCGGCAGATGATGAGACTCTGTTTTTTGCGATGGATGCAACAGATGGGATGCAGCTTATGGTTCTGCACTTTATGGCAACAAATGTGACATCGGAAGATCAGACGCTGAATATGCTGGAGTATGGGGTCAGGCTTCGCGTCTCCGTCAATGGCGAGAACGGTCAGAACGCATTGTCAACTATGCTGCTGGACGACATCCAGACCTATAATGATGTAGTACCTGCGGGAACAGGAACCGAGCTTGTATGTATCGTAGAAGTTCCGCAGTCGGTTTCTGTCGGTACGATCGATCTCATTATGCGCGGCGGGGATGAGAACAGTGTGGTATCGCTGCAATAAAACGGTGTGATATCATAGGACTATGCAGAAAAAGAATAAACGACAGGGATACGGATGTTTTTATGTGAGGTTCGTATCCCTTTTTATAAGAAAAAATAATAAAAAATATCAAATTATCTGTTGACATTCATATTTCGTGATGCTATACTCAGATACGTTGCTGAGAAAAGAAATCAATCAGCACCTGCGCGGATAAGACGCGCAGAGGGAGGCGGCCGCTTTGTGGGCCGGCTATACAGCACCTTGACAGACGAACAGTAATGCAACCCTGAAAATTCAAGAGAAGATTCAGAGAACGGAAAAGAAACGACAG
>CANQIJ010000081.1 GCA_947624025.1 uncultured Lachnospiraceae bacterium
ATAGGTCGAAACGCCGATCCGGTCTATCACGGTCTCCGGGTCGGAGGTCCACTCATAGGCGCCGTTTTCGTTCCCGGGGAAGGTGACATCCCGCAGGCGCTGCCCGACCGATGCTTCCAGCTTCGGCTCCCCGACGATCAGCACAGGAAAACTGGCCGAGCAATTCTGATAAAGCACCGATACCGTACAGATACCGGCCTTCGACGAATCAAAGCCGCTGATCATCGAAGCGGACAGATTAACCGTTGTTTTCTTCCCATTCTTTTCATAAGTCACTTTACCGCCGGACAGATCAATATTCTGTCCGACCTTATATGTCGTCTTTTTGGGAGACTGTACTTCGATCGGCAGTTCTTCCACGACCTGGATCGTCAACGTATAACGCTGCGACCTGATTCCCACATGAATGGACGTCTCTCCGGGCTTTTTGCCCGTTATCTTACCTGTCTGGTCGATCTCGACCACGTCCGGGGCATCAGAACTCCATGTCGCGCCGCCCATGCAGGGACCGCTATACTTTTTATTGTTACCGTAATAATCAGCATAATGTACATCCAACTGCGCACTGAACGTGTAGCTGTCACCCACCTTCACATAGCTGGGACAAGGCAGCTTCACATACAGCATGTCAATATGGTTCTTCTCCACCTCGATCGGCCAAACGCAGGCGCCTTGCTCCGTATTTTTCCGATCATTGGACACCTCCTCGTACTGAAACTCCTGTGCAACGGCATACCAGCCGCCGGAGCTTAATCGGAAAGCGCCCAGCCCCACACCTTTAAAGTTCGGATTAATGATATTGGTATAATGTCCTGTAACCGCCGATGAATTCTGTTTCACCCAATCGGCCTTCTCACCATACCACTGCTCGATCCCTGCCATCAGACCGCTATAATTCCACGCCAGATTCTCTCCCCAGGACTGTGCGCCGTTTTCCGTCATCGCAGTGAAACAGCTCTTTCCGTTGGGTCTTGTATGCGCCTGACTGACAGTCGCCTCCGCCGCCCGCTGTCTTGCGATAGCTTCCAGATCCGCCGACCACTGAAGCGGTACATAATCGTCCATCGTCAGCGTCCCATTGCCGTTCGGATTAGGTACGCCTTCTTTACACGCCTCCAGACGGATCTCATTGAGCCGCTTCAGGATCTTTTCCGCTGTCTCCGTATAGAAGGATCCCGAGAATCCCATAACCGCATTGCCCTCTGCCGGGCTGATATCCACCACCGGAATGTCGGAAGGATTCTGCGATATCCATTTGGCATAAAGCGTGAGATCACCGGATCTGCCGGCCTCAATCTGACTGATTCGGCTTGTATACTGCTCATCCAGATACCAGCCGGCGAAATCATACCCTTCTCTGACAGGATCCTTCAATACGATCGTACCCGATGCCGATGTATAGGAAGACGGATTCCCGGCATCATTGGTGCCGCCCTTTAAAATATATGTAATCCTGTATACCTGCGGCGGTATATAAGTGTATCCGCAGTACCCGCGCAGATTCTGCAGCACTTCGTCCGCGCTCTGCATACCGCTCGTAACGTACTGCAGCTTATTATCCGCGTCGATATAGCAGATTACAGGCCAGGTAATAGTACCCTCATATCCGGCTAACCGGGCATAAGCCCACATACTGCTATTATTATTTGTTCCGGTATCGTAAGAAAAGAGGATCTCGTCGCAGCCATAGTCCTGACGGAACTGCTCAACACTCTCTTTTGTATTATTGCTCGTCTCAATGGCATAAACATCTGCCCCGCCGAAAGAATCGATCATGAGACTGATATCCTGTATCGTCGACCGACTGTTCCAACAGGTATTACTGTAAAAGATCAGAAGCTTCGGCTTGCCCTGCGCTTCAGAGCTCAACTGGCTGCCGTCCAGCGCCGTGTACTGCGCCGACAGATTGTCTGCATTCATCTTCAGAGCACTATAGTCCGGCCCTCCCGACATATCGGAGCCATCTGCAGCCAGCACAGTCTCTTTGCCCGTTTCGTTAGGATCCTGATGCAGGGTGTAGACCACCTTGCCCTGCCGCAGCGCACTGCCGTATAGGTAGCCGGTCGATGTGTCGGGCGTATACTCCGTGCGTTCCCCGGTTCCGTCGAAGTTGATGCTGCAGATTGCTGTAGATGTATTATAATAGAGCCTATCATTGAAAAGGAACAATCCGGAAATGGCGCTCTGCCAAAAAACGCTGCTGCCCCAAACATTCCACCGACCGATGTTTTTGACCGTTTCCCCTGTGCCGGTCATGTCCGACAGCGTTCCTTTTTTGATCACGCAGGTCTTTGCTCCAGTATCATATTCAATATAATAACAACTGTTATCTTTCAGTATCAGCGGCGTGGTACAGCTATACCAGAATGCGTTGTCATATCGTGTATCTGTGGCGGTATAATCCACCACACCGCTGCCCGATGTCACTTCCCAGTCATGATGCCCTTCCAGATTGCTGTCGCTGCGGAACATATATTTATGACTGGATCTGCCCAGTTTATCCCAGGTAGGATCGTCCCATGTGACGTCCACCTGATAATACTGTCCGTCCAGGCTGATCAGGTTCCAGGCATGATTCATGGAATCGCTTGTCACCATGTAACAGTCGATCCCCGCCTTATTCAGCAGCAGCATATAGGCCAGCGCGTATCCCTGGCACACAGCCGTTTTGTTTACCATCACACCGTATGCGGAATAGGAATCCTTAGGGATGGTGCCATCAAGATAATTCTGGTAATCATATTCGCAGTTGACCGTCAGGTAATCGTGGAGTACGATCGCCTTTTCCGGATCCGACATGCCCGGCTGCACACAGGCCATCGCCTCATTGACCGCCGCCTGAAATGCGGCATCATTGTAACCCCCGCGATATCCTGGCATGATCGTAGTAACAACATTGTCTGACCGCATATAGGAGAATCTGCTCTCTACAAAATACAGATCCGGATGGCTGTTGATAACAGCGCTGAAGAATTTCGAACAGTCATCCGATAAAATACCATATTCAGTCAGATTGATCTCCGTCGTCCGCTGCAGCATCTGCTCATAGCAGTACACAACCGCCTCATCCCAATTCTGGGCCTGCTGCTGCGCCGTCAGAGAGTACTGCCCCGCCGGAACACCTGTCCGGTCGCCCAGGACATTGAAGGAGCCCTCCTGGAAGATACCGTCCGACACTTCTGCCGTGATCATCTCCGATTCTTCCAGTGACAGAAGCGCTGCCTCCGGCTCTTTACCGTCATCCGTCAGCACGTCCTCCGCCGCATTCTCACTGACAGAAGCCTCGCCGTCTTCGTCAGATGATTCTTCATCGCCGTCCTGTGCTTCTTCATTCTCTCCTGTGTCGGACGCATCCCCTTCCTGACCGTCTTCATCCTCTTCTGTATCGGGTGCATCGCCTTCCCGGTCTTCTCCGCCCTCTTCTGCGCCGGGTGCATCGCTTCCCGGGTCTTCTCCGCTCTCTTCTGTGCCGGGCATATCGCTTTCCCGGTCTTCTCCGTTCTCTTCTGCGCCGGGCTGTTCGTTACTGTCGCCTTCCGCATTTTCCTTCGTCTCCGAAGGCGTCTGCTCCTGTTTTTCACCGGTCTGGCCTTCAGAGTCTCCGCCTGTCTGTGTCGCTTCTTCTATCGATGAAGTGACAGCTGTGGGGAGACCCCCCCCCAGCGGATCCACAGGCGCTGCCTGCACCGGCAGATACACAGACTGCAGCAGCATACATACGGTCAATAGTCCCGTCAATATCCTTTTTTTCATCAATACACTCCCCCGCCGCGAACGTATCGCGCTTCTTTCCATAATCATCCCGATATCATCTCGACTGACGTCTCGATGAGGATACTCGTCATACGCCGATTATCGCAAGCGTCATCGGCGCCTTCCGCGTTATGATGTTATATGTTCATGGAGAAAATACACAGGTACAGTATACACTTCTTCCGGGAAAAAAGTAAAGATATTTCACCTATCCGCATACCATAGGATTAATAGCTGTTCTTTTCTCTTAAATCCAAATCATCCGTTGTCTTGTTCCGGCAATTTACCAGACTGAACCGCCAGCTTCTTTTCCTGCGATTTTACACGACGCTCTAATTTTTTGATATCCTCCGACGGTGGAAGCTCTTCCGGCTTAATACCTCGCTGGCCTAACAGTTTGCGGACGGAACGGTTGTTTTGTACATGTTCTCCGGTAATCGCCTGTTCTCCCTGCAAGTCCTTTTCTTCTACATTAAAATTAGTAATTTCTGTTGCCAGATTTTTAGCTGCGATCGTCACTGTAGGCAAAAAATCCGCAAGCGGACGGGTATCTTTGATCCCCAAACGCGACTTCATTTCCTGCGTGGTATGCCCTCCAAATAACGCCTGATCACCTTTAGAACGAATCCGACCAAAACCGGCATCATCCACTCCGCGCTCATAAATATTCTGGGAAAGACGCTTTTCGGATTCCCGTAATCTGCCCCGGGCTTCGGTACGTTCGATCAAGGAAATGCGTTCTTCAATCAACTCCTGTTTCCTGGTCTGTACGGCAAAATAACTTTGTGCAAACGCAATCTCTTCTTTTTGAGGATCACCGTTCTGCGCGACAAGATAACAAGCATAGCGCGTCAGCATATAATCTTTGACAGGTCTTTTTGCACCTTTACCGGCAACGATCATTTTCGTGATCTCACGAAAATGATCGGACACCTCAATTCCACTCATTTCACAGGACTCCGCCGCGCGCAAAATCGCCTTGTCAAAATTCTCCCACCGTTCATAGCCAAGCAAAGGCATCAGTTCACGAGCATACCAAAATTCAACGTTAGAAGAAGCTTCCTTGTGAATAATAAAATCAAATTGTTGTTTAATCAGACCAACTTTCTTTTTATCCATTTTCTCTCCATTTCATCCGGCCATATCACACCGAAAAAGGCTGCACCTTATTCCGCGTCTATTTTAATCCTGTTTTCCGTATCCGATCTATATTACAGTATAAACGCCCTTACAGAAAAAGACAAATCATTCCGTACCTCACCGTACCAGATACCGATATCGCTTTCCTTCCACTTCAATCTGCTCTTTTACGCTAAAACCCAGCTTCCGGCACAGTGCCTCCGACCTGTCGTTTCCCTCCATCACGAGCGCCTGCATCCGTGTCATACCCAGCCTCTGTTCCGCGTATTTAAGAATGGCGCTGCACACCTCACAGGCATATCCCTGCCTCTGCCACGGTGCGCCGATCACAAACCCCAGCTCCGGCAGATCGAACCCTTCGCGCCAACTGATGCCCGCGCGTCCGATCACGTCTCCCGCTTTCGTCAGCACCGTCCACATACCGTATCCGTAGAATCCGTATACCTTCTCCCGGTACTCCCTGATATAAGCCAGCTCCGCATCACGGTCCGCATACAGGTCCTCCATGTACCGCGTGATATCCGGGTCTGCGTAGATTCGGTAAAAGCTGTCCAGATCCGCCTCAACGGTCTCGCGTATGATACAACGTTTTGTTGTAAGAATCTCCCAGGGCAGTCCTGCCAGACGCCGGTAGGCCATATCGATCTCTTCACAGCCAAGCTCTTCTATCTGCTCGATCACATACGGCGCGCCCGTAAAATCCGTATCCCGGTTCCCGTCATGCCGGTACGGAAGCACAAGGCCGCCCTGCCGAAGCAGCACCCGGTATGTCTCCCCGGAATCGGTAATATACAGGACGTCTCTCTTTTGCTCTGCAGTGCGGGCGCCTTCACCTGCCTCCGGCGTATCGGACACCGTGACGACTTTGATCCCATGCGCACGAAGATCGCTGACAAGAGGCGCTGCCTGTGCAATATTCTGTTCCAGATAGAAATATACCTGTCCGGGCATCACATTATTTTACCTTCTTTCTTCCCCTCTGGCTTGCGAACCAATCCGCAGCGGCAATCACCCGCATCTGCCCTATCGCTTCCTCATAAGGGACAAGATCGGCCGCGAAGTAACTTGTGACAGTCTGATCAGTGTCACATAATAATCCTTTTCAATCACTGCAGGTGTTCTCCCGCTGTCGGCAGCGGCCTGTTCGATCAGATTTTTAAAAGTTTCCCTGTCGCTGTGCAGATACATAGGAATACCTCCTGCTCAAATCAATCATCATTACAATGAACTCCCGTTTCATAAATCGCTTTGTATATCTTAAGCGGATAATATGCCAGAAACCTGTCAACCATTATTTTGGTAATGTCGTGCTCCTTTGCATAGCCGGTAAGGATCCGTCCGCAGACTTCCGGCTCCTCCTCAGCGCATTTTTCCAGATCCTTCAGACAGTCCAAAAATTGCAGGACTGCCACGTTCTCATCCGTAACCTCCACCAAAGGACGCCTCAGAATATATCTGCGGTTCTTGATGGACAATTCCCGAACCTGCGCCGGCGCATAATTGCTGGTGATCTCCTCCGTATGCGGAACCTGGGTAGAGAGACCCATGCGGTTGGCCAGAGTATATCCTGAATAATACCCTATCCTTTTCCCTCTGCGTCTGATATATTTATGAAGTGCAACCGTATCCGCTGTCAGGGCCAGTTCTTCTCCCAAAATGTCTGTTTTGGGAAAGTAATAGATCCCTGCCTCAAACCTACACAGGATACCGTCATCCGTAAGCCGTTTTAAATGATACCTGAGATTTTCTTCCGACAATCCGGGAATGACAATATCGCCGGAAAATATCGGTTCACCCGGCTCATAATTTTCTTTCAGGTATTCGCACAGCATGGTTTTTCTCCTCTCGGTTTGTAAATTATCTGTTTACTTATTGTTAGTATATCCGTAAATCGAAGAAACGTCAATGGTAAAATAAGGATAAGAGGAACACAGCCTCTCCGCCTTACTGATCCTTTCATGCCCGGATTCAAAAAACGCCCCAAACCGAATATGTTCCTTGCATTCCCGCTTTTTTTCTATTATGATAATATGATAAAAGAAACCGCGATACGCGGGAACGGAGGACAAAATGACACAGAATCCTATTGTTACATTTACGATGGAGAACGGCGACGTCATCAAAGCAGAGCTTTACCCCGACATCGCGCCGATATCCGTCAACAATTTTATCAGTCTCATCAACCGGAAATTCTATGACGGCCTGATCTTTCACAGAGTCATCAAAGGCTTCATGATCCAGGGCGGCGACCCCGAAGGCACAGGCATGGGCGGCCCGGGTTATTCCATTCGCGGTGAATTTGCGCAGAACGGTTATCCCAACGACTTAAAACATACCGCCGGCGTACTTTCCATGGCGCGCAGCATGCACCCCAATTCCGCGGGCAGCCAGTTTTTCATCATGCACAAGAACGCGCCTCATCTCGATGGCAGCTACGCCGCCTTCGGCAAGGTGACGGAAGGAATGGAAAATGTCAATAAGATCGCCGAGACGGCCACGGACTATGAAGACCGGCCGCTCGAAGAACAGAAGATCAGAAGCGTGACGGTAGAGACCTTCGGCGTGGATTATCCGGAGCCGGATAAGATCCTGATGTAGAAAATCATACACACAGGGAGGGCATATGTTTCGTTCATAATTTATTCATATTTAATTTAAAAAAACTTCATGGTCGAATCATTTTTTAGACATTTCTCTCGCATATACTTAAATTACAACAAAGTTAAAAACAGGTTTACTGGTTAAATAAAACTTTTTCATAATAAATGCCAAGTAGAGATTATTCTCTACTTGGCATCCTCCCTTTTATGGGGATTTTTTATCCTAAGATCTGTGCCGGCCGGCTGCAGAGCTCCGGATACTAATATCCGAAGATAATATCCAGATATCCATGTATACAATTTATTCTTGCCATCTGATCTTACATATGCTATACTTGGTAGCGTGTAAGGTACATATATTATTATAAGAAGAAAATATTGTTTTCCGAATGTCAGCGTAGACATACTTTCTGTGTCTACGCTTTTTTACGGAACAGAAAAAGGAGGAAACTATTATGAGCGGACTCGTGGATATGATCACGAAAGTCAACAGCGCCGTCAACGGTTTCGTATGGGGTATTCCCATGCTGATCCTGTTGGTCGGCACAGGCATCCTGATGACCATCCTGACCAGATTCTTCCAGTTATCCCACATCGGGCACTGGTGGAAAAATACGATCGGCGGTATTTTCAGCGACAAGCATATCACCAAGCATACCGGCAAGGACGACAAGGCGATCTCGCAGTTCCAGTCCTTATGTACGGCACTGGCGGCTACGATCGGCACCGGTAATATCGTGGGCGTTGCCAGCGCGTTGATCGCGGGCGGCCCGGGTGCGATCTTCTGGATGTGGGTCGTAGCTTTCTTTGGCATGATGACCAACTATTCCGAAAATGTGCTGGGTATTTACTATCGCCGCAAAAATTCCAAGGGCGAATGGTGCGGAGGCGCCATGTACTACTTAAAGGACGGTCTGGGCTCCTACAAGGGCTGCAAGCAGATCGGCGCAGTACTGGCTGTTCTGTTTTCCCTCTTCTGCCTGCTGGCGTCCTTCGGCATCGGCAACATGAGTCAGGTCAACTCCATAGCGGCTAACATGGACGCTGCATTCCATGTTTCGCCTGCCATAACCGGCGCAGCGCTGATGATCCTCGCCGCGCTCGTTATCCTGGGCGGTCTTAAGCGTATCGCATCCGTGACCGAGAAGCTGGTTCCTTTCATGGCGATCGCATACATCGTCGGTGCGCTGGTGATCTTCTTTGTCAACATAGAGCATGTAGGCGCGGTGTTCGGCGCGATCTTTAAGGGCGCTTTCGGACTGCGCGCAGTGGGCGGCGGCATCGTCGGCTCCGGCGTCAGGATGGCGCTCACATGGGGTATGAAGCGAGGCGTATTCTCCAACGAGGCCGGTCTTGGTTCCTCCGTTATGGTACACTCCAACTCCAACGTCAAGGAGCCTGTGCGCCAGGGTATGTGGGGCATCTTTGAAGTATTTGCAGACACTATGGTAGTCTGCACACTGACGGCGTTCGCAGTGCTTTCTTCCGGTCTGATCGACTTAGAGACCGGCGCGGTATTGAGCGAGTCGGCGGACTCAGCGTTAGTCGGAGAGGCGTTCGCTACCGTATTCGGTTCCTTCGGTCCGATGTTTATCGCGCTGGCGATCCTGCTGTTTGCATTCTCCACGGTTCTTGGCTGGAGTCACTACGGCACCAAGGCATGGGAATATCTGTTCGGCACGAAATCTATTATCGCATACCGCCTTGTGTTTATCGTAATGATCTTCATCGGCGCAACGATGAAGCTCAGCCTTGCGTGGGATCTGTCCGATACCTTTAACGGACTGATGGCAATGCCGAACCTGGTCGGCGTACTGTGCCTGTCCCCGCTTGTCATGAAGATCACGAAGAACTATGTGGACCGCGTGATCCGCAAGAAGGACGAGAAGCCCATGCTCTCCGTTTTCCCGGATATCAACGAAGAACACGCACAGTAACCGTCGATACCATAATAAACACAACAACGATCCGGCACACGGTCGATCCATGTGCCGGATTTATTTGGCCGTAAATACCTATGTATTTTTCGGAGAGAACCTTCTTTCATGATTGATCTTACTATGATTCTGATACGATGTTAATTTATACTATCATTTTGATAATGTAATATCATTTTGACCATAATATGATTGGTTAAAGAGGATAAATCATGGTATCGGAAAGAATAAAACAATTACGCGAAAAAAATAATCTTACACAGTCTTCGCTGGCAAAAAAGCTTAACGTGACAAGAAGTTCCGTTAATGCGTGGGAGATGGGGATTTCCGTCCCGTCAACATCCCTGATCGTTGATCTGGCCAGACTCTTTCATGTTTCTACGGATTATTTACTGGGAATGAATGAAAATGTTTCTTTGGACATCTCGTCACTGAGTGAAAAAGAGATCATGATCTTATATGAATTGATTGAATATTTTAAATCTCTGAAAAAGAGTCAGATATGAAACGGCAGCCTCGCCGATTTATCTCTTTTCCCAGATCTCAACACAGCGGCCGCCCA
>CANQIJ010000082.1 GCA_947624025.1 uncultured Lachnospiraceae bacterium
CACCAACACCCTACGCAGACATTGACTGACCTGATGACGATACGCGCTCTCAAAGGGCGCCTCAACGATTTTACCATCGGTCTGTGCGGCGATCTGAAATTCGGCCGGACGGTCCATTCTCTGATCAACGCCCTGATCCGATATCATAACATACGTTTCATCTTCATCTCTCCCCCGGAGCTTAAGGTGCCGGACTACATCACGGATCTGCTGAAGGAGCAAAAGATCGACTACGAGGAAGTCATCCGCCTTGAGGACTGTATGGATCAGCTGGATCTGTTGTATATGACGCGCGTTCAAAGAGAGCGTTTTTTCAATGAAGAGGATTATGTACGCCTGAAGGACTTCTATATCCTGAACAATGCAAAAATGGCGCTTGCCAAAGACGACATGCTCGTTCTTCATCCGCTTCCCCGCGTCAACGAGATCTCCGTGGAAGTGGACGACGATCCCCGCGCCGTTTATTTCAAGCAGGCGCAGTACGGCGTCTACGTCAGAATGGCGCTGATCCTCACTTTGCTGGAAATAAGCGTATAATGCGCGCCGCATCACCGCACACCACCATATACCTCTATCATCCCGAAAGGAGTCAACAGCTATGCTAAATGTCGGAAAAATCGAAGAAGGTTTCGTACTGGACCATATAGAAGCGGGCAAGAGCCTGTCGATCTATCATCATCTCCAGCTGGACAAGCTGGACTGCACCGTTGCGATCATCAAGAACGCCCGCAGCAACAAGATGGGCAAAAAAGACATCTTAAAGGTAGAGTGTGATATCAATACACTGGATCTCGACGTTCTGGCTTTTATCGACCATAACATCACGGTAAACGTCATCAAGGACGGGGAGATCGTTGACAAGAAAGAACTGGTGCTTCCAAAAGAGATCAAGAACATCATCAAATGTAAGAATCCCCGCTGCATCACATCAATAGAACAGGAGCTGCCGCACATCTTCGTGCTGGCTGACGAGGAAAAAGAGATCTACCGGTGTAAATACTGTGAAGAAAAAGCAAGCGAATCGACTAACGTATGGTAGTCGATCCGCCGATCCTCCAACGCAGGCCGGACGGTCTGCGTTTTTGCGCCTTTTATTTTACCATCTCATGTCTGCCGTCCACTACCGCTTCAAACTCATCCCTTGCGAGCTCGAAGCATTTCATCAGCTTCGGCGAGAATGTACCGCATTCTCCGTTTAAGATCATGTGGTACGCTTCCTCCTTGGAAAATGCTTTTTTGTAACATCGCTCAGTGACAAGCGCATCATATACATCCGCTACGGATACGATCTGGGCCGAGATCGGGATCTCTTCCCCCTTCAAGCCGTCCGGATAGCCTCTGCCGTCATACCGTTCATGGTGATGTCTGCAGATCTCGTAGCTGACCTTGCCGTATTCTCCCTGCTGGATGTCTGCCAGCATATCGATGACCTCGCATCCCCTCGTCGTATGGGATTTCATCGTCTCAAACTCCTCCGGCGTCAGTCTTCCGGGCTTTAACAGGATGGCATCGGGTATCACGATCTTGCCCACATCATGTAAGGCGGCAGCGGACGTGATCATACTGATGGCGTTATCGTCCAGATGATACTCCGGGTATTCCTTCGCCACATGCTTAGCCAGGATATTCGTAAAGGTTTTTACCCTCTTTACATGGTTGCCTGACTCCAGATTACGGAACTCCACCACGTTACTCATAACGTCGATGATTCGGTCATTCATGCTCTGCAGCTCCTCGGCCTGCTTGCGCAGCACCTTAGTCTGCAGCTCTACCATATCCTCCAGATGACGCTTATTGTAGTACAGCTCGATCACATTCATGGTACGCTGTTTTACGATAAAAGCGTCAAAGGGCTTCTTGATGATATCGCTTACGCCCAGACGATAAGCCTCGCGCTCGATCTCCGTCGTCGCCTCACCCGTGATCAGAAGCACCGGTATACTGTCGATCCACTTGCGCTTCTTCATTTCCTCCAAAACGGCGACACCGTCCATAACAGGCATCACAACGTCCAATAAAACTACAGATATCTTATCCAGATTGGAGGCAATGATATTCACCGCATCCTTACCGTTTTCCGCCTGAATCGTACTATAACCCTGAAAGATCTCGCACAGTATCTCTCTGTTAATATCCACGTCGTCAACTATTAAGATGGTCGGCTTTTTCATATCCGGGCGAACTCCTTTCTCGTCTGTCGATCAAACCTGCGCTACATCCTTCATGGAGAAGCTGATCCTGCCCATCTTATCCTTACCCAGGCAGACAACCGTCACTTTGTCTCCCAGCGTGAGAACATCTTCCACACGGTTGATCCTTTCCTTTGCGATCTTGGAAATATGGACCATACCCTCTTTACCGGGTGCAAATTCGATGAACGCGCCAAACTCTTTAATGCTGACTACCGTTCCTTTGAATATCTGCCCCTCTTCAAAATCCGTAACAATGATCTTGATCATGTCAACGGCTTTATCCATCATCTCTTTGTCCGTGCCGCATACGGAAACCTGACCGTCATCCGTGATATCGATCTTCACGCCGGTACGGGCAATGATCTCATTGATCGTCTTGCCGCGCTGGCCGACCACATCGCCGATCTTCTCGGGGTCGATCTGGATGGAAATGATCTTCGGCGCATAAGGACCGACTTCTTTACGGGGTGCGGAGATCGCGGGCATCATGCAGTTAGCCATGATATACTCTCTCGCCTCACGGCATCTTGCGATAGCGCCCTCTACGATCGGCCTTGTCAGTCCATGGATCTTAATATCCATCTGAATAGCCGTGATACCGTCGTGCGTACCCGTTACCTTGAAGTCCATATCGCCGAAAAAGTCTTCCAGGCCCTGAATATCCGTCAAAAGCACGAAATCGTCATCCGTATCGCCTGTCACAAGTCCGCAGGAAATACCGGCTACCATCTTCTTGATCGGAACGCCCGCCGCCATCAGGGACATGCAGGACGCGCATGTGGATGCCATGGAGGTCGAGCCGTTAGACTCAAAGGTCTCGGATACCGTACGGATCGCATACGGGAATTCCTCCTCGGAAGGAAGCACCGGGATCAAAGCTCTCTCTGCCAGCGCACCGTGGCCTATCTCTCTTCGTCCCGGACCACGGCTTACCTTAGTCTCGCCTACGGAATAGGACGGGAAATTATAGTGGTGCATATATCTCTTGCTCGTAATATTCTCATCCAGGCCGTCTACTCTCTGAACCTCCGACAGAGGCGCCAGCGTACAGACATTACAGATCTGCGTCTGTCCGCGGGTAAACATCGCCGAACCGTGAACACGCGGAATAATATCAACCTCGGCTGACAGCGGTCTGATCTGATCGAGCGCACGGCCGTCGGGACGCTTATGATCCTTCAGGATCATCTTGCGGACTGTTTTCTTCTGATACTGATAGACAGCCTCGCCCAAAACTGCCAGATATTCCTCGTTATCGGCAAACGCTTCCTCGAGTCTTGCGGTAATATTTTTGATATTCTCTTCACGAACCTGCTTCTCATCGGTAAAGACTGCCGTCTCCATCTCCTCGGGAGGCACAAGCTTCTTGATATCCTCAAACATCTGCTCCGGAATCGCGCAGCTCTCATAGTCATGCTTCGGCTTTCCGACCTCCGCCACGATCCCGTTGATGAACGTAATGATCGTCTGGTTGACGTCATGCGCCTTGTAGATCGCCTCAAGGATCTTAGCCTCCGGCACCTCATTGGCTCCCGCCTCGATCATAATGACCTTCTGCGCCGTAGAAGCCACCGTCATCTGCAGATCGCCCTTATCCCACTGTTCCTGGGAAGGATTGACGATCAATTCGCCGTCTACCAGTCCCATCTGCGTCATGGCGCAGGGACCGTCAAAGGGGATATCCGATATGCAGGTCGCTATCGCAGTGCCGATCATTGCCACCAGCTCCGGCCTGCATGCAGGATCTACACTCATTACCATATTATTCAGTGTGACATCATTTCGATAATCCTTCGGGAACAAAGGACGCATGGGCCTGTCGATCACGCGGCTTGTGAGGATCGCATTCTCCGATGGCTTGCCCTCTCTCTTGTTAAAACCTCCGGGGATCTTGCCTACAGCGTACAGCTTCTCTTCATACTCTACACTGCAGGGGAAAAAATCAATTCCTTCTCTCGGCTTATCCGATGCGGTTGCGGTAGACAATACCGTCGTCTCGCCGTACTGCATGAATGCGCAGCCGTTTGCCTGTTTGCCGACTCTGCCGATATCTACGCGAAGTGTGCGTCCGGCAAGCTCCATTGTGTAACTCTTATACATAATCGTCTCTCCTTTTCATCGCTGCCCGCGTTGGTGCCGCAGGCGCATAATCTATGTTTTAGGCAGAAGACGCCGAAACTACAAATATATCCGCAAACCCGCTATTTAACAACACATGTTATTCATCTGCGCCGGCCACCGTCTGCGCGTCTGTTTACGGTTTGTACCTATATTTGTGGTCTCGGTTGCCTCTTCTACCTAAGTGACCGTGAACTGTGTATCATAGGATCCGCGTGTAAGATCCTCCGCTTGTATAAAAAGAAAAAGGACGGATAAAGCCGAGTCACGCCCGGCTTTATCTGTGCCTTTTATCACGCTTTATTTTCTCAAACCAAGCTTTTCGATCAGAACACGATATCTCTCGATATCCTTATTCTTCAGATATGCAAGCAGGCCACGTCTCTGACCAACCATTTTAAGAAGTCCTCTTCTGGAATGATGATCCTTCGGATTGTTCTTCAGGTGCTCTGTCAGCTCCTGAATCCTCGCCGTGAGAACGGCGATCTGAACCTCCGGTGAACCGGTATCGCCGGGTGTTCTCGCATACTCGTTGATAATCGCTGTTTTCTTTTCTTTCGATATCATAGCTTCTCCTTTCCTTCTGTCTTTTCCGTCTGTACCGTCCGACGGACAGCCGTGCACGGAAAAGATCTGTAACCGCCTGACGCTAAGAGCGGGTTGGAGTATCCCGGCTCCGGGTGTCGGCTGAAATCACACCATAACAGTATATCATGCCGCATTTGCAATGTAAAGCATTTTCTTTTTATCGACTAATCGTACAGCACTCTGACCGCCTTGACCGGCGAACGGTAAGACACATTGGATATCCTGATACCGGTCTTCGGATTGCTGGCATGAATGACCTGCCCGCCGCCGATGTAGATAGCCACATGGTTGATATATCTGCCGTTGCCGTAGAAGATCAGATCGCCGGCCTTGGCCTCCGACACGCTGATCGCGGTTCCGCTGCCCGCCTGTTCTCTGGAGGTACGAGGCAGTCTCACGTTAAATTTCTTAAACACACTCTGCACGAATCCGGAGCAGTCCGCACCCTTGGTCAGACTTGTGCCGCCCCACACATAGGGGTTGCCCAGAAATTCCTTTGCATACTGGCAGATATCCACACGGATATCGGACACGCCCTGGCCATAGAGCAGCTCCGTCATCGTAATCGCCGTTCCCAGCTCGGAGCTGACCTCCACATAATCGGCATGCACATACACTTCTTCATCATCCAGATAAACTCTGACCCAGTCGCCCTCTACCGATATGACCTCCAGTTCCTCGCCGTTAGGCACCAGCGTGATCACTTCCGAATCGGTGCTCGCCTCGGCGCGGACCTTGAGGCTGTCCGTTGTGACGCGCGCCATCGTTACAGCCAGTTCCTCCGCCTTGCGTTTTGCGGATATGCCCGTGAGAAGGTAATCCATACTGACATAGCCTTCCACCTTGCCGGATTTGATATGCGCCCACGTCCCGTCATCGTCCAGCACTTCACAGGCCGCGTTCTTCGGGAGCTTGCCGACCAGCCTGCCGTCCTCCGCGGCGATCGCGCGGATATTCAGATTGTTATCCACATTGGCGATTCCCAGATTGGTATAGCCCCAGTTAGCGTTTTTCGCTTTCTCATAGGCTTCGGCATACTCTCTCTCGGTCTTGGTCGTCTCCAGTATCACGCCTGCGCCGATCGGATTAAGGACATCGCTCCTCTCGTCCGCGCTCCCGGCGCCGTCCTCCGTCTGTTCTTCCTGATCCCCGGCATCATCGGGCAGCTCCGCCTCATCCGCCGAAACGCTGCTGTCCCTGTTCTCACTGACGCTGCCTGTATCGGTATCGCTTATGCTGTCCGCGCCATCCGCAGTATCCTTTCCAAAGCTCAGGACATCGACCGATGCCTCCGACAACACATCCGATAATTCATCCGCTCTGGCCTGCATGGGTGCAAGCATTAAGACACAGCCTGCAAGCAGACCCAATATTTCCCGTCTTTTCATCTTGTATGGTTCCTCATGGTACAATGGCGGCTCTCTCGTATACCCTGCAATTTGCCGCCATATGTTGTAACAATTTTGTAACATTTGCAATGACATTATAACAGCCCGGGGCCATTCTGTCAAACTCTGCGCCGGGCCGCCACGGCCGCTCACGCCGGACTGCCGCAGCCCGGCCGCTTTATGATCCGGATCGCCCTATCGCTCAGCCCTCCCCGTAGCTGTTGGAAAAAGCGATATTGACCGCATGATCCGCCACTCTCTCCAGGCCCGACACGATATCGGAATACAGCGCCCCGGCTTCGGGCGAGCACTCGTTATTGGAAAGCCGTTCGATATGCTTCTGCTGCAGCTCTTTCTCCTTCTCGTCGATGGCGTCCTCCAGATGAAGGATGTCCTCCACATGCTCTTCCGTGCTCTTGGCAAACATCTCGAAAGAGAACCGCAGGATCGTATTGACCATATCCATCAGCTCACCCAGCTCCCGCTGGGCTTCTTTGGTGAAGCTTACTCCCGTATCGATCCGCCGCTCTGCAGCGTCCGCTATGTTATCCGCATGGTCGCCGATCCGCTCGATGTCATTTACCACATGAAACAGTGCGCCGATGTTTTTTAAATCTTCGATCGGAAGCGTTGTCTGGTTGATCTTGACCAGATAGTGCGTGATGGCATGGCTTAAGAAGTCGATATTGTTCTCCACCTCCCGCACCTCCGCGATCTCCTCTGTATCCAGCGTGATCAGCGCATTCATGGCGCGGTTTAAGTTCTCATCGGCAAGGGATGCCATACGGTCCAGCTCCTTGACCGCCTCCACGACCGCCGTAGCCGGATTTAACAGGACCGTCTCTCCGATATATTTGAGTTGATAGCTGTCTCTGTAGCCCACCTTTCTGTCGTCACCCGGTACAAACAGATAGGTCAGTCTGACGATTCCCTTGATAAAAGGCATCATGATGATGACCTGGAAGATCTTGATAAAAGTATGCGCATACGCTACGGCACGTCCCATATCGCTGCCCGCCATCCTCGTAAGGACGCCCGCGATCTGATGGACTCCCAGCATAAAGATGACAAATACGATCACGGTGCCGATCACATTAAAGATAAGGTGAATGGCAGCCGCCCTCTTCGCATCCTTTTTACCGTTCAGGGATGCGAGTATCGCCGACGTACACGCACCGATATTACAGCCGAGTATGATATATAAACCGATATCAAGGCTTAAAAGGCCCTGATTGGCAAGAAGCACCATAATGCTGACTGTCACAGACGAGCTCTGGATCACGGCGGTGAGCACAGCGCCCAGGATCACAGCGAAAACAGGAGAACGAAGCGATTCAAACATATGTAAGACTGCCGGAGAATCCTTCATGCCCGCCATAGCTCCGGACATCGTGCTCAGACCCATGAAAAGGACACCGAAGCCGATGATGACCTCGCCCCACCGGGATATCTTCTGTTTCCGGCAAAACATCACGATCAGGACGCCGGCAAGCAGTATGAGCGGCGCCACCTTTTCCAGCTTGAACGATACGAGCAGGGCCGTCACGGTCGTACCGATATTGGCGCCGAAGATCACGCCCGCAGCCTGCGTCAGCGTCATCAGTCCCGAATTGACAAAGCTGACTACCATAACCGTACACGCCGACGAAGACTGGATCGCCGCCGTAAAGACCATACCTACGAAAATCCCTGTAAACCTGTTGTTTGTAAGCCGCTCTAAGATTCCTCTCAGCTTTGCGCCGGCAACCTTCTCGATACTGTCGCTCATGATACGCATACCGTACAGGAACAGTCCCAGGCCGCCTGCCATGGAAAGAACGATCGTTAGACTCATCTCAGCTATGCTTCCCTTCGCGTATAGTAATTCCCCACTCAGATCTGTACTCTTCTATTTTATCTGAAACACAGTATACTGACAAGTATCATTATAATAATAAAACATGTGTTATTTTATTGCCGCCGTCAGGCTATGCCCCGGCATAGTCCCTGCCCGCCGCAATATCAGTCTCCATCTGCGCTCTCAGGTCTTCTATGCTGTCAAACCTCATCTCCGGTCTGCGAAAGGCAAGCAGCCGGACCACGATATCCTGACCGTACAGTCCGCCCGCGAAATCATAGAGATAGGTTTCTATCCCCAGCGTCTTTTCCTCGTTGACCGTGGGCTTGCATCCCACGTTTGATATTCCTTTATAGACCCGGCCGTTAACGGCCACACGGGAATAATAGACCCCGTTTGGCGGCAGCAGCTTGTCCGCGTCGGGAACAAGATTGGCGGTAGGCATACCGATCGTGCGCCCAAGCTGTCTGCCATGTTCCACTCTGCCGCTCACGCTGTAGGGCGTTCCAAGCATACGGGCGGCATTCTCCATATCGCCCCTTCTGACAGCCTCGCGCACCCTGGTGGAGCTGACGGGGACCTCATCGATCATGACTTTGTCGATCAGCTCGGTACGGTATCCGTATACTCCGGCATATTTCTGTAAAAGCGTATAATCGCCTTCTCCCCGCGCCCCAAAGGAGAGGTCATCGCCCGCGCATATGTATGCCGCCTTCATCTGCGCCGCGAGATAACGGCTTAGGAACGTCTGCGGCTCTGTCGCCGCCGTCTCACGGTTTAAGGGAAATTCGATGAGCACATCCACACCCATCGCCTCAAAGATCCGCCGCTTCTCCGCAAGAGTGGTCAGCTCTTTATCCTCCCCGCCGAAAAAAGCCGCCGCCGAGGTGTCAAAGGTAAAGACCGTGGCGATCAGCCCTTTTTCCTTCTGTTCGGTGATCTTATGGATAAGCTTCCGGTGTCCCAAATGTACGCCGTCAAATTTGCCGATAGCAACGGCGCTTTCTCCCGGCAGCCGAAACTCCGTAGTCTTCTCTATGATCTTCATACTAATCTCCATTCCGGAGCGTTTATGCGACGAGGGGCATGAAGTAAATTCTTTCAGAATTAACTTCGCCATCAGGGGAATTTGTGACGCTCTGGCACAAATTCCCGGGTGAAAAACAAGCTAGCTTCCGGACAAAAACATCTTTACAGGTCTTAAGATCCTCTCATCACCGCTATACCCGTATATACCGTAAAATCTCCCCTCATTGTCATACAGCCGCACCTGTTCGTCATCCGCAAAGCATGTCTGCTCCGTCAGCTGTCCCGGTGTAAGGCAGTTCCCGTTCTGCAGCGGCTTCAGCCCATGCTCATTTACCGTGACCGCCCTGTCTTTGGCGAAAACAGCGTCAGGTGATATAATAACATCTGATATTTTATCCTCCGCCTGCATTTGCTCCAGCTGTGACAGGGTCAGCGCATCCTCTATACGGAAAATCCCCACCCGGCTTCTTACAAGCGATTCCATGGCTGCTCCGCATCCTAAACGGGCGCCGATATCATGGCACAGCGTTCTGATATAAGTTCCCTTGGAGCACACGATGCGCATCGTCACGAGAGGCACGGCAATATCCTGTATCTCAATGTCAGCGATATGAACCCTTCTGGCTTTGCGCTCGACCTCTTTTCCTTCCCGCGCCAGCTCATACAGCTTCCGTCCGTTCACCTTAAGCGCAGAATACATGGGCGGCACCTGGTCATAATCTCCCACAAAGGAACGCACGGCCTCCCGCACCGCCGCTTCGTCCGTCTCCGCCGGCCGCCTTTCCAGGACGGT
>CANQIJ010000083.1 GCA_947624025.1 uncultured Lachnospiraceae bacterium
GATAAAAGTGCCCCTTGCATTGGGATTATTGTGCGGGGAGCGCTCTCCCATCAGATACGGCAGGAAGTACACGTGGTTGGTTCCCAATTTTTCGTCCGTGATATCCTTCTGCTGCGCCGCATAGTCTGTCGTTCCAATGATCTCGTCCATCCACCACTTATTGCAGGATGCAGCGCTTAACATGCAGCCCATCAGATGATAATGCCCGTCCGCATGCGCAAACGCATGCAGCGCATTATATTTATCCACGCCAAACTTATTTGAGGAAATAAAGATCGTTCCGCTTGTACCGAGTGAGATATTGCACATACCATCGCCTACCGTACCGGTTCCGACCGCCGCCGCCGCATTGTCGCCAGCGCCTGCCGCCACCTTCACAGTTTCCGGAATGCCCAGCTCCTCCGCGATCTGCGGGAGAACGCATCCTACCGTCTCGTAGCTTTCATAGATCCGGGCAAGCTGCTCTTCCTTCACGCCGCAGATCCCGCACATTTCCTTGGACCAGCACCGATTCTTAACATCAAACAGAAGCATGCCGGAAGCGTCCGAAACATCGGTGCAGTGAACGCCCGTAAGCTTATACGCGATATAGTCCTTGGGAAGCAAGATCTTCCTGATCCTTGCAAAGTTCTCGGGCTCCTTATTCTTCACCCACAGAATCTTGGGCGCTGTAAATCCGGTAAAAGAAATATTCGCCGTATACGCCGAAAGTTTGTCCTTACCGATCACGTTATTCAGATAGTCGCACTCCTCCGCCGTTCTTCCGTCGTTCCACAGGATCGCGGGCCTGATCACTTCATCGTTCTCATCCAGAATGACAAGACCGTGCATCTGTCCGCCGAAACTGATACCCGCGATCTGGCTCTTGTCCACATCCGCGATCAGCTCCTTAATACCCGCTATACTCTGCTCATACCAGTCTTCAGGCTTCTGCTCCGACCATCCCGGATGCGGGAAGTAAAGCGGATATTCCTTAGACACGATATTCACGATCCTGCCGTTTCCCTCCATCAACAGAAGCTTAACGGCACTGGTTCCCAGATCAACGCCAATATACAGCATAAAACCCCCTCCTATTCGTTCCTCGTCTTCTCGGACCGTATGCCTGCCGCTCTTCTTAAGCCGGACACACGGTATACAATTTTATGATAATGGCTGACGAAAAGAAAATCAACAGAATTATATTACGATTTCGTAAATTTTTAGTGAACCTTTCTGCCGGCGGGATCCGTAGAAAAAGGACCGACCGCCGGCAGCCGCATCAGTGAGGATCGGTAATGTGCAGGAACTGTTCTTCAAACTGTTCCGCCGGTGAAGGCTTCCCGAAATAATATCCCTGTATCATATCGGGATGCGTCTTCATCATCTTATCCAGCTCATCCTCTTTCTCGATCCCTTCCATGCACACGGAAGAGCCGAGACTGTGCACCATATCTATGATATGGGTAATGATATTGTAATCATGCGCATTCTGAAGCGCTTTCATCACAAAGCTCCTGTCGATCTTGACCGTGGTAGCCTCTATCTCCTGCAGATAACGCATATTGGAATAGCCGGTTCCGAAATCATCCAGCGCCACATCATATTTTCTTTCCTTCAGATGCTGGAACAGCTCCTTGATCCTGCTGTCCGTCTCTATGTATCCGCTCTCTGTCAGCTCCAGCACCAGGCTTTCCGGCGGGATGCCCACCTCTCTGACGCACCTGTCCACATCGTCGAGAAGATCGCTCTTATGCACCTGCACGTAGGACAGATTGACATTGATGTGAAAATCAGGGATGATCTCTCTCCATTTCTTACAGATATGCGCTGCCTGCCAAAGGACATATTTGCCCACGGGAATGATCAGGCCGCTCTCCTCCAGGATCGGGATAAACACCGCCGGAGATACACTGCCATACTTCTCACAGCTCCAGCGAAGCAGCGCTTCCGCTCCTATGATCCTGTAGTCCGGCGTCTGCACGATCGGCTGGTAAAATACCTCGAAGCCCTTAAAGTTACTGTTGATATCGCGGCGCATCAGCTTACGGATATCCAGTCTCTTCAGATAGCCGTCATAGGCCTCTTTGTCAAACATCGCCATCTGGTTCTTGCCGTTGCGCTTCGCCTCGTTTAAGGCAAACTCCGTCAGGCGTAAAATGCTGTCTGCGCTCTTGTTCTCGAAGCCCTCCTGCATCACGCCTGCCGATATCGTATAGAAACAGCTGTATTCCTTCTCGCGCACGGTATTGGCAACTCTGCTGCGGATCTCATTATAGATATCCCTGGCATCCGCTTCGGACTGCGGATCGGCATCCATGATCATAAACTCATCCGCCATCAGCCGGTACACATCCACCTTGCTGTCCACCGTCGCCATAATGCAGTCGGCCAGTTCCCTCAGTACCCCGTCGCCGGCCTCTATGCCTTCTTTCTCATTGATCTCCTTAAAATTGTCAATGCCGATGCGCATCATATAATTGATCGTCTCCGGCATATCACGGAGGATCTCCTCCGCATCGTACTGGAATCTCGTCTCCCTGCGGAGCCCCGTGATATTATCCGCCTTCGCTTCCTTGCCCAGCTCCGTCACCCTGCCAAACAGCAGCCTGTGCCCGTCACTGCCCGGAATGACCGTGCCCCGGCACTCGATCCATACGATCCGGTGATCCCTGTCAAACCAGCGGTATTCCATCTCATGACGATCCTGCTCGCCCGTGGCGCATCTGCGGATATCCGCCTGCAGCTTCGGGAAATCGGACGGATAGACCAGCCCGGAAAACAGCGGCGTCAGATCCGTTGACATGATGTCGTCAAACGGGAACCTTTTTACCATCTTCTCCGTCGTTATGTATGTATAGGTATCCAGGTCCATAATATAAAAATATGAATCTGAGGATTTCTGAAGCGCCTCGATCACCGCCGTAAGCTGCTCCAGCGACATATTCCGCAAAGTCTCTTCATATCCCATAACTGCCTTACCTTCTTTCAATTCTAAAACCGGTAAACCGTGAATCCCCCCCCCGGCATGCACCGACCCCGGTGCTCCGATTCTGAGACTAATAATATTATAATGACCTTATTTTTCAATGTCAATGGAGCATTGTATAGTTTTACCATATTTATTTTTCGCAGACTTTCTTTTTTATGAAAAATATACTACAGGCAGCGCTGCGGACAAAATACATCCTATACAAAACGCCCCGACTTTGGTATACTAAGGGCATACTTTTAAAAAGAGCGTTCTCGGACAGGCGGCCTGCGCATAGGAGCCGTAACGTCTGCACCGTTTTGTGAACGCTTCGGATCGGAGGCAATATGAGCAAAAAAAGAGCGGTCGTCTCGCTTGGGCACGAGGCGCTCGGCTATACGATACTGGAACAGTGGGATGCCGTCAAGGTAACCGCAAAAGCGCTTGCGGATCTGGTGGAATCCGACTATCAGCTTACGATCACACACAGCAACGGGCCGCAGGTGAGCATGATCCACAAGGCGATGACGGAGCTGCGTCGTATCTATATCGACTACACGCCGGCCCCTATGTGCGTCTGCTCGGCCATGAGCCAGGGCTATGTGGGTTATGATATCCAGAACGCCCTGCGCGCGGAGCTTCTGTCACGCGGCATCTCCAAACCCGTCAGCACCATACTGACACAGGTAACGGTCGATCCCTACGACGAAGCTTTTTATGAACCGACCAAGGTGATCGGACGCTACATGTCCAGGGAGGATGCCGAGACCGAGATCAAGAAGGGCAACTATGTAGTGGAGGAACCCGGGCGGGGATTCCGCCGCGTGGTCGCCGCTCCCAAGCCTATTGATATCGTGGAGATCGACGCCATACGGACACTGGCCGACGCGGATCAGATCGTGATCGCCTGCGGCGGCGGCGGCATACCCGTCATAGAACAGAGCCATGCGTTAAAGGGCGCTTCCGCCGTAATAGAAAAGGATTCTATTGCCGGCAAGCTGGCGGGCGATTTAAACGCCGACGAGCTGATCATTCTCACCGGCGTTCCGTGCGTTTATAAAAATTACGGAAAAGAGGATCAGGAGCCGATCGGAAAGCTGACCGCAGCTGAGGCGAAAGAGCTGTGTGCCCGGGGACATTTTGAAAAGGGAACGATGCTCCCCAAGATCGAGGCTTCCATTGCCTATCTGGAGAAAGCTCCCGCCGGGAGCGTACTGATCACATCCATCGCATCCGTATCCGATGCGATAAAGGGCAGGAGCGGAACCGTCATCACGGCTTGACATCAACGCTCCCAAGCACCATAAGGAGCGCTCCGAGCATAATACTGAAATCAGAAATATTGAATACGATATTTCTGATTTTTTTATTTCGGACGGGAAAACTCACGTAATCCACAACATACCTGCGCACAAGCCTGTCATAGGTATTGCTGTACGCCCCGCCCAGCAGAAATGCCAGCCCGGTCTTAAGCAGCCTGCTTCCCCTGCATGTAAACGTTGCCAGAAAAAGCACAGTCGCCCCCAGCGTCAGCACAAGCGAAAGCGCCGCTATCAACCCCTGTCTGCCTTTTCCGATATCAAGGACGGCCCCCGTATTGTGATATTTGCGTATCAGCAGCCGGCCGCCCCACAGGGGTTTCTCTTTCCCTTCCGTTCCTGTCCGTTCGATATGATTTTTGATCAAAAGGTCTGCGGCAAATATTCCCATCGCAAGAACCGCGCACAAAATGATCGTCATGATCGCCTCACATCCTCGCCAGCACCTCAAATGTTCCGTTGATATCCAGCCTGCCGAAGCCCCAGCGGTTATCGGGATACACGATACCGTCCGGTCTGTCCGCGCCGAGGATCAGATAACTCTTGATACCTCTGCCCGACACCGTAGGCGCGTTTCCGTCCACCACCGCCCACTCCATACCCTGTGCGACACAGCCGGCCGCCAGCGCCGCCGCCATGCTGGAGCCGGTCACGGCCCCAAGAGCAGTGGACACCCGCACACCGGGCACTGCAAGCTCAGGCTTGATATCCCCGTTCTTAGTATAGCCTCTGCCCGACTGGGCAAACCAGCTCCCATTAATACCGTTGTAAGCCGACACGGTGATGACCTGCGCCGCGTTGGACGGCTCTGTCAGCGTCATATTCGGATTGGGAGCCAAAAAAGTGACATCCGTGTCAATAAATTCAGTGATCGGAAGCCACAGGTGAAAAACACCCTCTCCGCTCTGTCCGCCCTGAGACGGATAGATCCGCAGGTTCCATATTCCCGGAGTCGGATCCGCAAAGTGGAAGAAAACAAGCTGCTCCCCCGAATCCCTCTCTACGACTTCATTGCTCACGATAATGCGGGTACTCTCAAAAACGAAATCGATCTCACTGTCGCCTTTGTTTCTGAAATCGATCTCCGGCGAGGTCTCACCGCCGGGCGAGCGCACACGCACCGCACAGGTATCCGGAAGGGAGCCCCACAATTCCAGGCAAAAGCCCTTGGTCCTCTGCGCCACACGGATCTCTGCCACATCCGGCATAACGCCTTCATAATGGTGCTCTTTATCGCCCTCATTGCCGCCGCACACAACAATTGCCCGGCTTCTGCGGCTTGCAACCGTATTCAGATAGGACGCTAACGGCGACGTACCGTCATGGCTCCCCATATTGGTCCCTATCCCGAGAACGATAACCACGGGCCTCTGCAGGGCGATCGCCATGCGCTCCAGATATCTGACCGCCTCCATGATATCATTCTCCTGATAGGCGGCCGCATCGTCCGCTATCAGATAAAAATCTCTCAGATACTGCTTCGCGCCCTTGAGCTTGACAACCGCGATGTCCGCCCGGGGCGCGGCGCCCCTGAACGTAAAACCCGAATCAATGACGCTGCCGACAGCGGCGGACGCCATCCGGGTTCCGTGCCCGTCCGTATCGGTGGACGGAACGATCTGCTCCGGCGTATCCGATAACAGCGCCCTGTTGATATCCGCCCTTGTATATTCCGTACCGTACAGGAAGCCCTCCGGCGGCTCGCCGTCCTGAATCGTCTGATCCCAGATCGCCATAATACGGCTGCTTCCGTCTTCCCGCCGGAATACATCCAGCCTGTAGCGTATGCCGGTGTCGATGAAACCCACCACAACGCCGTTTCCCTGAAGCGACAACGGCGGATTCTGCACACGCAGATTGCCTGTCACCGACAGATTCACCGGATCAAAAAGATTCTCATCGGTCTGCATCAGACCGTACAGTGCGGGTATCACCGAATACCCGTAAGCTCCTACGGACATCGGCGGGATCACACTGCGGTTCACATTGGCCACGGCATATCCGGCGTCGATGTCGTGTATGCACAGCTCCATGGGCGATATCCCCAGCAGCTCATCCGCCGTCACATAATCCGTGATCAGATCCGCATAGTCGTTTGATAGGATCTTCTCCCTGCAAGTCATATTATAAATAACACCCGATATGATATAATCTCTGCATCAGGCCCACTCTTTCATACCGTTTCCCTATTATTCTATGCCTGTGCGCCCGCATTGCCATTCCCGATCACATTGAGGCGGTCGGGATGCTCCAGCGAATTGCTGCGGATATCAATGACCGGACCCCCGGTTCCCTCTATATACTCTTTGGTGATCGTCACTCTGCCGATATTGTCATCCTTGGGCACCTCATACATGATATCCAGCATGAACTCCTCGATAATAGCCCGCAGCGCTCTTGCGCCGGTATCCTTTTCCATGGCTTTCTCCGCGATCGCCTCCAGTGCGCCCGGATCAAACTCCAACTGCACCTCGTCCAGCTCCAATAGCTTCTGATACTGCTTCAGGATAGCATTCTTCGGCTCCGAAAGGATCCTGACCATCATGTCCTTACTCAACCCTTCCAGCGTAAAGATAACCGGAAGACGTCCGATAAATTCCGGGATCATGCCAAACTTCTTGATATCCTCCACCGTGACATGGCTTAAGATGTTCTTTTCCTTATCGTATCTGTCCCGCAGCTGCGCGGTGTATCCGATCGACGTCTGCTTGTTGAGCCTCTGCTTGATGATATCCTCGAGATCCGGGAAAGCGCCGCCGCAGATAAAAAGAATATTCCTCGTATTGACCGTTGCGAGAGGCACCATGGCGTTCTTGGAATTGGCGCCCACCGGAACCTCCACCTCGGCGCCCTCCAAAAGCTTCAGCATCCCCTGCTGCACGGATTCCCCGCTGACATCGCGGGATGTGGTATTCCTTTTCTTGGCGATCTTGTCGATCTCATCAATGAAAATAATGCCGCGCTCCGCCCTCTCCACGTCATTGTCGGCAGCCGCCAGCAGCTTGGATACCACGCTCTCGATATCATCGCCGATATATCCCGCCTCCGTCAGAGACGTTGCATCCGTGATCGCAAGCGGTACATCCAGAAGGCGCGCCAGCGTCTTGACCAGATAGGTCTTGCCGCAGCCGGTCGGCCCGATCATCAGCATGTTGGATTTCTCGATCTCGATATCGTCCATGGTTCCGGTGGCGACTCTCTTATAGTGATTGTACACAGCCACGGACATCACCTTCTTGGCATGCTCCTGACCCACCACGTACTCGTCCAGCTTCGCCTTGATCTTGTGCGGCGGCATGATATTCTTAATATCGATCTCAGGCTTATCGCCCGACGGTTTCTTTTTCCTGATCTTCTGCTTGTTCGGAATACCGCCGTCGCCCTGCAGATCCGCCAGATTGACAAAGCTGATATTCGGGAAACGGTTATTGCCGCCGTTGCCGTAATCCGTAGGCGGCTGGTTTAACAGCCCCTGATAGTCGAACTGGCTGACCGTATCCATCGTCTTGTGCATACAGTCGTCGCAGACGCATATGTGGTTGGGCAGCCTGAACATCTTGCCCGCCTTGCTCTCCGGCCTGCGGCAGATAAAACAGACGTCCTCGTAATCTCCCGACTTATCACTGTCATTGGCTGATGACGTCTCTTTTTTTTCATTTATATCATCGTTTTGGTCATTGTGTCTGTTATCGTCCATTTCAATCTCCATTCCGGAGCGTTCACGCGACAGGGCAGCGCGAATCTCCATTCCTCTTATACAGCCTACCCCTGTTATGGCAGATGGCGCGCATACTGCCTTACCCTTATCATAGTATAAAAAAGGGAAACCCACAAGTAAACATTTTATAAAGATAAAGCATGGGGGAAAGAAAGGACATTCGGGCCGCGAAAGCGGCATAAAGCATCACATAACAATATATTTTAACAGCTTCTTCCTCTGAAAGCATAACAGGACCCCCAGCAGGATGATAACGGCATACCTTACACAGAACGACCGGTACAGCAGCTGCACCGCCGGCACACAGCATACCATTCCCAGACAGGACAGGATCATTTTGGTATGGTCCAATACCCCGCGTCTGCCGTATACGGACAATAACCTTACCGTATATAAATATTCCGCTGCCGTCACAAGCATATATGCCGCCAGGGAGGTATATCCGGCGGCAACGAAACCGTATTTCGGCACAAACAGGATATTTAACCCCAGATTCAAAAAAACGGATATGGCAGAGCAGACGGATCCGAACGCCAGTTTGTGGTAATAATACTGGACATTCAGAATCGGTGATGATACAAACACAAAGAAAACGGTCGCTGCGACAGGCGGTATCGCCCATAATGCATCCCGGTACTCCCTGCCGCCCATGAGCATCAGTATTTCAGGGGCAAACAGCAGTACCACAGCGATCAGTATAAACATGATATACACAAGCATACTGACCCGATGGCGGATCTCCCGTTCCGACCCTTCATCGAATTTTGTATAGAACCATGGCAGAAACGCATGGGTTAAGGCGTCCTTTATAATATTGACCGCCGTTCCTATGGAATAAGCAATGGAATAGACGGCCACCGCCGTATTGCCGCATATACGCTGTATCACGATCCTATCGGCCTGCCCCAGCATCAGGGAGCAAAAGGAATTCGGGATCAAAGCCGCTCCGAAGCGCAGCGAATATCCCCAGTACCGGGAGGAACAGAAGGTCTTGCCTTTACAGATATTGCACAGGCACAAAGCCAGGCCGCAGACGCCCTGGCTGATTACCAGCGACAGTATCCTTGCAAACCATTTATTTTCACACCGCAGAACCAGAAAAACGCCCAGCACCGTATTGAGGAACGCATAGATCACGGTGACG
Organism: uncultured Lachnospiraceae bacterium; assembly: GCA_947624025.1. Classification (GTDB taxonomy): domain Bacteria; phylum Bacillota; class Clostridia; order Lachnospirales; family Lachnospiraceae; genus UBA3282. Next base: position 9,132 of record CANQIJ010000083.1, read on the forward strand.
GCCAGCAGCTTCATATAGTGATATTCAAACCGCTGGTATACGATCCACAATGTCATGGATGCATAAAAAAAAACATGCAGGATCATCAGCAGTATAACAGTATCCGGAAGAGAAAAGAGGACAGTCGCATAATCCCGCAGCAGTAGGAAGACCAGAAACCAGAAGAGCGACAAAAAGAGAAACAGGGTCTGCACGGAGGATACATACTCGTCCCTGCTTTTACGAAATCTGACCATGGCATTGTTAAACGGCGCATAGCAGATCTGTAACGTCACCAAAACAAGAACGACATTCAGCCATGTTTGATACAGCGTCACTATGCCGTACTCATCAGGCGGCATCAGCCGTGTAAAGACCGGCGTTGTTATAACCGTGATCCCTCTTTGAACGATATTGCAGACAATAAAGCACAGGCTTGCTTTCACGGTAATATCAATGTTTTTAAAATACCGAACCAACTTCCCCAAGAGGTTTTTCCCTTCCGTGCCGCTGCGACAGTAACATGGCAAAAAGACATTCTATCCAAAATGTTTTCTTCAACAATTTTGTTAATTATTATATTATAAACATTTATTGAAATCAAGTCTTTTCAGGCAGTCATGCCCGGTCATGCCCGGTCGCCCGGTTTTGTCTGATTCGCCCGGTCCCTCCTGTTCCCTGTCGGGTCTCCCGTCCGGTCCTTCGCTTGTGCTGCAGATTGATCCTATGTCCATATACGGCAGGAAAACATTTTGGATATTGTGTATCATTGACCAGAAATATTTCAAGGAGAGTACCATCGTATGGAAAAAAGCGGCCG
>CANQIJ010000084.1 GCA_947624025.1 uncultured Lachnospiraceae bacterium
TATAATAGACGCAGATTCAGCAATCTGCGTCTCAAGAATCGCTTCGCGATTCTTCCGAAATGGTTTACGATACTGGCATCAGAGAATATGGTATAATAAAGAAAAAGGAAGAAAGGACGAATAGTATCATGCAGTTACAGAAGCTGAGTTTTAATGTCAACAGGAGAGCAAATAAATCGGTGCGCAGGATCATCACGGGCCTGTGCGCGCTGGCGGGTCTGATCGTGCTGGGGATCAATCTGTTCTATACGGTCAGCGAGAACAGTACGCGGGTGCAGCTCTACAGCGCACAGATCAACAGCAGGATGGCGCAGAAGGCGGCGCTGATCGACTCGGTGGCGGCGGGCGCACCGGTGGGCGCATCCGAAGAAGAGTACTACAGCTATGTGGATGCGATGGCGGAGATGTATGATGATGTGTCGGCGGTCTACGTCTGCGTGGAGCAGGACGGCGTGGTTTATTCGGACGGAATTATGACATATATGTCAGGCGGTTGGGTGCCGGATGATGATTTCGTGGTAACGGACCGGGCCTGGTATTCGGGGGCGGCGGCCAAGGACGGTGTGTACGTGTCTGAGCCCTATGTGGATGAGCAGACCGGCAATATCTGCGTCACACTTTCCCGGGCGATCGTCAGGGACGGCGCTGTTGTGGGCGTCGCCGGGCTGGATATGTATATGGACGATCTGGTAACGTTGATAGAAGGCTCCTACAACGGCGGCAACTATGTCTTCCTTACAACGGCGGAAGGGCTGATCCTGACCCATCCGGATCCGGATCTGGCGCTGAGCGTGGATAAGAGCACCTCGGCGGCGGAAGCGTTAGGCGGGCAGTATGCCAAGGCTCTGGAGGAAACCCTGTCAACCAAGCTGATCTGGGATTACGCGGGCGGACCCAAATTTGCCGCCGGCAGCCCGATCGAGGCCACAGGCTGGAAAGCCATAGCCGTAACCTCCCTTTCAAGTGTGTTTGTCGTAATCGCGGTCACGGTCGTTCTTACGGCGGTGCTGTCCTTCGTGCTGGGCGGTATCGTTAAGCAGCAGCTGACGAGCGGCATCAGTCCTATGTTCACACCGCTTGAGGAGCTGGCGGCTAACGTGAGCAAGATCTCGGAAGGTGAGCTTCATTATCACTTCGGGGTAGATGAGCATTCGCAGGAGGTCAATGCGCTGTCGGTCGCTCTGAATGAGACGATGGAGAAGCTGGAACACTATATCACGGAGATTACCGATACCGTGACGGCCATATCCGAGAAGAACCTGGATTTCGATGTGGACGGCGTCTATGCGGGTGATTATGAGAAGATCAAGAATGCCCTGGTCGATATCATAGAAGCACTCAACAGCAGTTTCGCGGATATCAGCGAACAGGCGGAAATGGTGCTGCATTTCTCCAAGGATCTGTCCGCAACGAGCGAGAGCGTGGCGATGGCGGCGACGACCCAGAGCGCGTCCGTACAGAGCGCGTCTGAGGAGATGGGAACGCTGACCGACAATATGGAGAAGATCGCGCAGTTCGCGGCCTCCATCAAGACGAACACGGACAATGTGAACAATAATCTCACCGTCGGCAATACGGAGATGCAGGAATTAGTCGGCGCGATGGACGAGATTGTGGCATGTTATGATGAGATCGCCGGATTCGTGGCGGAGATCAATGCCATTGCGAGCCAGACGAACCTGCTGGCGTTAAATGCCTCGATCGAAGCGGCGAGAGCCGGTGAAACGGGCAGGGGCTTTGCCGTAGTGGCGGATGAGATCTCCAGCCTCTCGGCCAGCAGCTCGGAGTCCAGCGCCAAGATCAGCAGCGTGATCACGAAGTCGCTTGCGTCCGTGGAGCGCGGTAAAACGCTGGTAGAGAGAGTGGATAAGACCATAGCGGCCAGCGCGGAGCAGTCTGCGGGCAGCACGGAGATGGTGGAAGAGATCGTCAGCTTCGTGGACACGCAGAAAAATTCTGCGGATGAGATCCTGGCCAGCATCCGTTCCATCAGCGGGATGGTCGAGAGCAATGCGGCCAGCGCACAGGAGAACGCGGCGATCTCGGCGAGCCTCGGAGAGTGCGCACAGTCTCTGATGGATACGGTCGCGCAGTTCCGGCTGAGAAAATAGGAGCGTCCGGCTGTGCCGGTCTTTTACACGGGAATTTGTGCCGGAGCGTCACAAATTCCCCTGATGGCGAAGTTAATTCTGAAAGAATTTACTTCATGCCCCTTGTCGCGAAAACGCTCCGGAATGGGGATTATCATGAAATACAGAACAGATCGAAACGGCAACCGAATATCACAGTTGGGCTACGGGTGTATGCGCTTCAGTAGAAAAGGCAGCTCCATCGACTATGAGAAAGCGGAGCGGGAGGTGCTCCTTGCCATCGAAAAAGGCGTCAACTATTTTGACACCGCTTACGTATATCCTGGAAGCGAGGAATGCCTCGGGCGGATCCTTGATCAAAATCACTGCCGCGACAAGGTATATATTGCGACCAAGCTGCCGCAGTATATCATCCGCTCGGCGGCGGCTGTCGACAAGACGTTTCGCGAGGAACTGACCCGTCTGCGCACGGATCATATCGACTATTATCTGATGCATATGTTTACGGATCATGCGGAGTGGGAGCGCCTTAAGAGCTTCGGGATCGAAGAATGGATCAGGCAGAGGAAGGAAGAAGGGAGCATCCGCAGCATCGGTTTTTCCTATCATGGGGATACGGAGATGTTCTTAAAGATACTGAACGCCTATGACTGGGATTTCTGCCAGATCCAGTATAACTATCTGGATGAGCATACGCAGGCCGGAAAGCGGGGCCTTCAGGCAGCGGCGCAGAAAGGGATCCCCGTCATTATCATGGAACCGCTGCGCGGCGGCAAACTGGTAAATCTGCCGGATAAGGCAAAAGAGGCGCTTGCGTTGGACAGCCACGGCTATACGCCTGCGGAACTGGGACTGCGCTGGCTCTGGAACCAGCCCGAAGTCACCTGCGTCCTGTCGGGTATGAATTCAACGGAAATGGTGGAAGAAAACATCCGTATCGCATCGGAGGCCGGACCGGGATGCCTGACGGCGGAAGACATGGAGATCGTCGAACAGATCAAGAAGATCATCCGTGAGCGGGAAAAAGTGGGCTGCACAGGCTGCCGCTACTGTATGCCGTGCCCGAAGGGCGTTGATATACCCGGCAATTTCTACTATTATAATCTGATGTATATGGAGAAAAAGTCCTCGGCGCGTTTTGAATTCGCTCAGAATATGGGGATGCGCAAGGAGCCCGGTTTTGCGTCCCAGTGCGTACAGTGCGGCAAATGCGAGCAGCACTGCCCGCAGCATATCCCGATCCGCGAGAAATTAAAGGAAGCAGACCGGGAACTTCGGCCGCTTCCTTATAAAGCCGGTATCAACGCCGCACGGAAATTCATTCTGAAATAGCGGGCTGCCGGGGCTGTCGGGATTTTTCAAAAAGCATAAGCCCTGTCGGTCCGGCATGCCGTCATGCCTTTTTCAGAAATCCGAAGCCCAGCGGATAAGGACCGGTGTGCACGGAGATCGCTGCACCGATCTGATACAGCTTGATGCCGTCCACATCCAGAACATCGCGGAACCGCTCTTTCGTTGCGGCCAGAAAATCTTCCGCTTCGCGGATATCGTATCCGAAACCGATATCTACAACGTAATCCTTCATATCCTCTCCCCGCTTGCGCAGATCCTTAATATGGTTGTCCAGAAGGTTCATCACCGCTTCCAGAGATTTCCTGCGGCTCCTTGCAATGCCGGAGGGGAAGATCTCGCCCTCCTTTAAGGTGATCAGCGGACGGATGCCGAGCAGCGATGCGGCGAGAGAGGACAGCTTGCCGATCCTGCCGCCGTGCTTGAGATAGTCTACATTTCCCACTGTGAAAAAGATCCGGCCCGTTTCCCGGATAGCGAGAAGACGCTCGACCGCTTCGTCATAGGGAACGCCCTCTTCCTTCAGCCTGGCGGCCTCCAGCACATACATTCCCTGCAGGACGGTGTTGATCATGGAATCGATCACCGTGATCTGTGCATCGGGGTAAGTCTCCAGGAGAATATCTCTGGCGTTCATGGCTGCCTGATAGGATCCGCTGAATTTGGTGGTGATACAGATGCAGATGACAGAGATCCCTTCTTTGACATATTTCTCAAAAGCATTCTGATAGTCTTCGATGGACGGCAGAGAAGACTTGGGAAAGATCACATTCTCATGCTCCACCATTTTGTCATAGAATTCCCGTATCGGCATCTCCTCGATCTCCTTATAAAAAGTCTGGTCATCGAAGGATACGTAAAAAGGAACTACTTCAATATTCTTCTCTCTTGCAAGCTCCTGCGGCAGATCGCAGGAACCGTCGCTGATGATCTGGTACATATGGCGCCTCCGTATAATATGTAATATTGTAATATCATGTTGATGCTCTGCTATGCGGCATACTGCCGGAAAGCCTGTCTGTTATGCGGCGTAGGGCCGGACAGACGTTTTACAGAACCGGGATGATATATACCAACATTCTGATACGTAGTTTATTATACTACATATAATGGAAAAAGAAACCCTGTTTTTGAAAATTTCTTTAGATTTCAAGAATGAAGGGGTGAATCAGATGCAGGATGGCGGAGCTCACGAAAGCCCGATTTTATCAGTATTTTATAAATTGTTTATACAAAATTAGCACTCACCTCTTGACAGTGCTAACAAAAAAAGATATATTGTTATAGTGTTCGTAGAACAAATAAGCAAAGCGAACAAGTTCACAGGGAACGGAGATGATAGTATGAATCTGACGAAATTTACACAGAAATCCGTACAGGCAGTGGAACTGTGCGAGCGGCTTGCATATGAGTACGGCAATCAGGAGATCGAGCAGGAGCACCTGCTGTACAGTCTGCTTACCATCGATGACAGCCTGATATTAAAACTGATCGAAAAGATGGAGATACAGAAGGAATACTTTGTGAACCGTGTGGAGCAGGGGCTGCAGAAACGTGTCAAAGTGCAGGGCGGGCAGGTTTATATCGGCCAGGATCTGAACAAAGCGCTGATCACGGCGGAGGATGAGGCAAAACAGCTTGGCGATGAGTATGTTTCCGTGGAACATCTTTTTCTTGCCATGATCAAGAACCCTAACAAGGAGATCAAAGAGATCTTCAGAGAGTTTGGCATTACGAGAGAGCGCTTCCTGCAGGCGTTGTCTACAGTGCGCGGCAATCAGCGCGTCACATCGGACAATCCGGAAGCAACTTATGACACGCTGGAGAAGTATGGTCAGGATCTGGTGGAAAAAGCAAGAAATCAGAAATTGGATCCCGTGATCGGCAGAGATAACGAGATCCGTAACGTGATTCGTATCCTGTCCAGAAAGACGAAAAATAATCCGGTGCTGATCGGTGAGCCCGGCGTAGGCAAAACCGCCGTGGCGGAAGGCTTAGCGCAGCGTATCGTCAGGGGCGATGTGCCGGAAGAGTTGAAAGATAAGAAGATTTTTGCGCTGGATATGGGCGCGCTCGTGGCGGGCGCCAAGTACAGGGGTGAGTTTGAGGAACGTCTGAAAGCGGTGCTCGACGACGTCAAGAACAGTGACGGACAGATCATTTTGTTTATTGATGAGCTGCACACTATCGTGGGCGCGGGCAAGACCGATGGCGCGATGGACGCCGGCAATATGTTAAAGCCCATGCTGGCGCGCGGCGAGCTGCACTGCATCGGTGCAACCACGCTGGATGAATACCGCCAGTATATCGAGAAGGATGCTGCTCTGGAGCGTCGTTTCCAGCCTGTTATGGTGGATGAACCGACAGTGGAGGATACCATCTCGATCTTACGTGGGTTAAAAGAGCGTTATGAAGTCTTTCACGGCGTTAAGATCATGGACAATGCGCTGGTCAGTGCGGCGGTGCTCTCCAACCGCTACATTTCCGACAGGTTTTTGCCCGACAAGGCGATCGACCTGGTGGATGAGGCGTGTGCGCTGATCAAGACGGAGCTGGATTCTATGCCCACAGAACTGGATGAGCTGCAGCGCAAGGTGATGCAGCTTGAAATTGAGGAGACTGCGCTCAAGAAGGAGGACGATCATCTGAGTAAGGAACGTCTTGCCAATCTGCAGAAGGAGCTGGCAGAGTTAAAAGAGGAACTGAAAAACCGTATGGCGCAGTGGGAGAACGAGAAGGCTTCCGTGGAGAAGCTGTCCAAGATCCGCGAGGAGATCGACGAGGTCAACGGACAGATACAGATCGCACAGCGCGACGGCGATTACGAGAAAGCGGCGGAATTAAGCTACGGCAGACTTCCGTCTTTGAAGAAACAACTGGAGATCGAGGAAGAAAAAATCAGCAAAAAGGATCTGTCACTCGTACACGAGAGCGTATCCGATGAAGAGATCGCACGGATTGTTTCCCGCTGGACGGGTATCCCGGTATCCAAACTGACGGAGAGCGAGCGCAACAAGACCCTGCATCTGGACGATGAATTGCACAAGCGTGTGATCGGACAGGATGAGGGCGTGACCAAGGTAACGGAAGCGATCATCCGCTCCAAAGCGGGTATCAAAGACCCTACAAAGCCAATTGGTTCCTTCCTGTTCTTAGGACCTACCGGCGTTGGCAAGACAGAGCTGGCCAAGGCGCTGGCGGCATCGCTTTTTGATGATGAGAATAATATGGTCCGTATCGATATGAGTGAGTATATGGAGAAATATTCCGTATCCAGACTGATTGGAGCGCCTCCCGGATATGTGGGCTACGAGGAAGGCGGACAGTTGACCGAAGCGGTCAGAAGAAAACCGTACTCTGTGGTGCTGTTTGATGAGATCGAGAAAGCTCATCCCGATGTGTTTAACGTGCTCTTACAGGTTTTGGATGATGGGCGCATTACGGACTCCCAGGGCAGGACGGTGGATTTCAAGAATACCATCCTGATCATGACCTCCAATATCGGCGCGTCCTATCTGCTGGACGGCATTGATGCGCAGGGCAATATCACGCCCGAAGCGGAGGATCTGGTTATGGGCGATCTGCGCAACCATTTCCGACCCGAGTTTTTGAACCGTCTGGATGAGACGATCCTCTTTAAACCGCTTACGAAGGACAATATCAGCGGCATCATACGTCTGATCGTGGCGGACTTAAACAGACGGCTTGCCGATCGGGAGCTGCGAATCGAGCTGACGCCGGAAGCGGAGCGCTTTATCACCGATCAGGCTTACGATCCCGTTTACGGGGCGCGGCCGTTGAAGCGGTATATTCAGAAGTATGTGGAGACGTTGTCGGCGAAGCTGATCCTGGCGGATGCCGTGGAAGCCAAAGACACGATACAGATCAAGGTAGAGGACGGGAAGCTGACGGCGGGACGGAAGTAAGACCTTGTCTGTTATCATGATGTTACCCAAAAAGAAAACCCCGTCGGTTATGACGGGGTTTTCAGACTGTAGACAAGATCCCGGGAGACCCTGGGACTTTATCCACAGTTTGAGTATATACCCTAGTATATACATTGCCAACAAGACTATACAAGAGAGCCCAAAGCAAAAAGTTTGATTTTATCTGAATATGTACCATATTGACCATATACTAATGTTATTGTATAGTATACATATAAAAAATGCACAAGGGAAAAAGATGTCATAGGATATACGGCATGAAAAATATTACACTCTATCATGGAACAGATCTTGATGCTGCAGAATTAATTCTAAAAGAAAAGAAGTTTGTGTGGAGTCCCAACAAGGAGCACTGGTTAGGAAATGGTTTTTATTTCTATGACGATTTATCTCTCGCAAAATGGTGGACAACAAAACCAACAAAAAAATTTGGTATAAAAATAAATAAGCCTGCAATATTAAAATGTGAAATTACATATAATGAGGAAGAAATTTGTGATTTAGGAAAGTATGAAGATTATAATTTCTTTTTAGAAAACTATTTTGATTATTATGAATGGTATTTAAAGAGTGGACCGAAAGAACGTGTTAATTATAAAACACATCGGTGTGCGTATTGTGATTTTTTTAAAGATAGATTCGGGTATGAAATGCTGATTGGCAATTTTTATTTGCCTGATCAACCATATCTTTCGGAACATTATCCTGACTTTGTAAAGGCTATTGGGTTGCCATATATTGAAAAACAGTATTGTGTGTACGAGAATGAGTTAATCACAGATATACAAATCATAACAGGGAGGGATATTTGATGGCAATTAGAAAACCTGTGAAAAGCGTTCATGATGCATATGTTGAGTCATGTAAAAAGAATAATATATCTTATAAGGAAAGAAAAAAGCCACTTGATCATATAGTATTAAATGGCAGTGATAGAAAATTGTATGTTCTAAAAAAAGATGGAAATAAGATTAAAATACATTCTGAAATACGTCATAGTAACACTGCTGCGACAAAAGAGTTGATGAGTCATAGCAAGTTTTTTGAACCTATTTCAGATAAGGCTAATAACGTGCATAAAAGACGGGCTCCGATTTTATCAGTTCCTGCAGATTCGGAGATCAAAATACCAGATGGCTCTAAAAAGAAGAATCTTGAAACCATAAATTGACGATTATGGTTCGCGGTACTCTTGAAATTGTCTCCTAGTAGCTACTGATAGACGTTTAGTCCGATAAAAAATAATGGCAAAAATATCTGCAAAATGAAAATTTGTCAACAAGACTATACGAGAGGATAGCCCAAAGCAAAAGGTTTGATTTTATCTGAAGGAGATTTTGTATCTTGCAGGTCGTAAATGCATATGCTATAATGCCGTTAGGCAACAAATAGCTACAAGGACATGCATGTGGCCGAAACGAAAAGCCCCAGAGGTGCAAGCTCTGAGGCTTTTCTATTCCCTTTTTGGCATGGTTGGGCTTAAAACCATAGGATGACAGAATAAGACATAAAAATACACCTCAAAGCCTTGAACTTTGAGGTGTATTATAAATGCATTTTTGTGAATGAAATCTTTTATTTATCGTGACGTTTTGCCTGCATCTTATTATAGATAAGGAAGAACGCCGCTACACAGGCTACAAGGAGTGCACCGGTTCCGCCGATCACAACTAGCCACCAGTAGATCGATCTGGGCTCCTTCACCGGTTCCGCCTCAGCTGCAGGCTCCGGCTCCTCGACTGCAGGCGCGGGTTCCTCAACAACCGGTTCCGGTTCTTCCTCTACTTCCGGTTCCTTCTCTTCGTAGTCTTCCTTGATCTCTTCAATGGCTGCATCGATGGCTTCCGGTTCCTGGTCTTCAAATTCATAGGTATCCACGTTCCCCGTCTCGTTGTTGTAGATGTTTAACTCTCTGTTATGCGGATCCTCGGTGGTAAGGTAGTTGTTCGATACATAAGCCACCTGGTCGCCGTCCAGTTTGAACCGATACCACCCGGTCGAAGCCACGCCGTTGACGGTTACTTCATCGTACTTCGCAAGGCTTCCTAACTTGTATATTTCTATGTAAATAGTTGTTTTCTGTTCTGAGTTTCTGCTTTGAGTTAATAAAATGGATTTGCTTGCTATCATATTTTTGGTAAACTGGTGCAGTAAATCTATATCAGTTATTATATTGCATAAACATAATTATGAGAAGACAAATTATAGATTTCTTAATTGCCCAACGATATGAACCGTTTTCCTGATTATTTTATTTATGTTTTTGCTTGTTTTTTTGGTTATTTTTTTCCGAATTTTGTCGTTGCAAAATAATATAAACCATACATAAAATATAAATATAACAAAATCTGAAATATCTGAAATATTATTTAAAAAACTGATATTAATTGTGAAATTAACCATATCAAACCTCCTCGTATAATAAGCCTATACCCCAGATAAACAGGGTCTGGGCTTATTCTTTTTATGGTATAGAGGAATCACAT
>CANQIJ010000085.1 GCA_947624025.1 uncultured Lachnospiraceae bacterium
GTACGTCTACGATCCTCAACTTCATACCCATAAAAAAACCTCCTGTGCGCAACTTTTTTCGCTTAGTATGCGCACGGGAGGCCTGTGTTATGCATCACATTCCCATTATACTTCCGCCGTCTGTCTGCAGCGTCACAGACAGACGCTTCTATACGGTTATTCATTTCGGATCGCCGCCAGCGGACTTAACTTCATGGCTCTTCTGGCCGGGAAGAATCCCGCCACCATACCTACCAGTATCGCAAAGACCAGAGACGCAAAAATAAGCCATATGGGGATATACGATATACCCTGCGCGTATTCCTGCGATGCCTGCGCCAGCTTATTGATGACCGCCGACAGCGTAAAGCTCAAGATCAGACCAATCACGCCTCCAATCAGTCCGATGAAACCCGCCTCCATCAAAAACAGTCCCCGTATGTTCCGCAGGTCGCAGCCGAGCACCTTCATGACGCCGATCTCTTTTGTCCTTTCATAGATGGACATCATCATCGTGTTGGTTATACCGATCGCCGCAACAAATAACGATACGGCGCCGATACCGCCGAGCACCAGCTGGATCGTTCCCAGAGTCTTCTGCTCCGATTCCACCCACTCTGCATTGCTGTACGCTTCATATCCCATATTCGTCAGATAATTCTGCACTTCCATGACGGAATCCATGCTGTCCACGTTGACGTACAGCTGGTTGTAGAATATCTCCTTGTAGGGCTTGCCAGTCTTGGTAGAGGGCTGCCCGGGTATCACCTTGTTCTTGAAGATCTTCTTAAGCTCCGGTATGAGCAGATCGATATCGCACTGCGTGTACCACCCATACTGCGACCCGCCCTCCTCGTTGACCGCCTCCACGCCGCAGGCGGGTATCAGATATTTCTTCGGTGCAGCGACCGGCTGCCCGTTCTCGTCCGTACCGCCGCCCATCGAGGAATAATAAGCGTCTGTGTCAAATATGATAAAAATCGGATCGTTCATCAGATCGATGTCCGGCAGAACGCCCGTCTCCCAATATCCTCCTCCGCCGTGGGAATTATAGAAATTCTGCAGCACCTCGCAGCCGTAGAAAAAAGTAAGCGACTCATCTTCACCGGGCAGTCTGCCCTCGCCCACCTCAATGTTCATATCCGCAAAAGCTTCCTTCGGCATGGCGTTGATCTGCAGATAGCCTTCATATGCGCCATATCTGGCGAGGGCGGACATTGACAGGGATGGCCACACGGACTCCACATGTTCAAGCGCCTCTATCTCCTGCACCAGCGCATCGTCCAGACGAAGCTCCTCCGCGTTCTCGCCGCTCCACGGCTGATTGACCGTGATCTGGGTCAGGCTGCCGTAGGATTCGTACTGTTCCATCATCGAGCGCTTTAATCCAAGTCCGAGAGAGAGCATGACGACAATGGATGCCACGCCGATCACCACACCGAGCACCGTCAGGACGGTTCTGACTTTTCTTTTCCACAGATTACCGCTGCTCATACGCAGCAGATCAAGAAATCTCATCCGAATCCTCCAGGTCTTCCAGTTCCTCCGCCAGCAGCTTCGCCGCTTTTTTCTTTCTGCGGATCGTCAGGAATACACCAAGTCCCGCCGCTGCGACAACCACTACCGCGACTATGATGCCTATGATCAGTCCTTTACTGTTACCGCCGCCTTCCTCGGGCATCATCATACCGTCCTCTCCCATCATGGGATCTCCTCCCATCATATCATCAAAAGACATGTCCTCCGTTACAAACAGCGTGATCGACTTCTCCGTTGTACTGACGTTGCCGGCATCGTCCTCATAGGATATCTCCATATTGACCGTGCCGTCATCCGCGGTGGGTGCAATGCCTGTGAGCATCACGTCCACATTGCCCGTGGCGCCGGACTGCAGATTTCCCACAAAAGCTGACGCTTCATCGATGGAATCCGCCTTAAACTTCACCTGTACATTATATAATGTAGTTTTGCCCGTATTATAGATACTGAACATCACGTTGGACTGAGAACCCACCGTGATATCCGTCGGGGCCACCTCCGGTATGCTTGTGTCAAAGCGGCTCTCCTGCATGACCGGAATCGAAACGCTCGCCTTGTCCGTCAGATCGAACATCGTCGGCGTATCATATTTCATATTCACATCCAGCACATACGGTTTCTGTGCCAGATCTGCCTTGGCGGTCATTTCAATGACGATATCCGCCTCCGTATCCGCAGCGATCTCGTTCATGTAGACAGAGCTTGCGCCGGACGTAGGCAAAAACGCGGAATAAGTATTCGTCTTATCATCGCCTTCCGATGCCGCCTGCATATCAAAAAGCACGTTCGACACCGCCGTATCCTTGGAGGTATTCTGCACATGGATCGTCAAGGTAAAGGTATCTCCCGCGAACACATCCGCAGGGTCTGTCTCAAATCCTGTCACCACGATACGCGGCTTGGATCCGTTTGCCTCCTCGCCGCTGCCGCCGATGATGCCGCTGCCGGGCTTGCCCTGCGTCTTTACATACACCGTCAGCTCCGCCGGTTCTTCACAGCGGATACCCGCCTTCGTGTACGACACGTTAAATTTTAACGGATAATAACCGCTCATCACATCGCTTCTTACGGTAAAGTAAAAGGTGAACTCTCTCCTGTTCTGCATCGCCTTTTCTTTCGTATCGTTACCGGGGATAAAAGGCTCCGTCTGGAGATAATTTGTCATATCCGGTTCAAAGGGCCACTCAGTAACAAGCGTTGATGTCACCGGCTCCACCACCAGATCATTCAGTTCTTCCGCACCCAGGTTAATAATGGGCAGCACGATCGCGACCTGCTGTCCGTAATCAACCGTAGGCGTGACCCAGTTATCGCCCACCTGCAGGAATTCGCTGGTCGTCTTGGTCACTTCCGCAGCAGCAGCATCCATAAGACCCTTCGTCGTGGTGACGTAACTCCACAGCTCCGTGACGGACATTTCCGTATTGGCTATGTAGTATACGGCGCCGCCAAACACCTGATGCACTTTTTCCAAAACCTTGCCGTCCAGCTGATAACGCACTTCCAGGCTCTGCATATAATACAGCATTTCTTCATCAGCCGCTGCCCGGTCCGTATCATTGATCACGCGGTCGGAAACCTTCTCGATCACCCGAACGCCGTTTGCGCTTACGCTGTCCGCCGTTGCCTCAACATATGGCATTGTTCCCACATATACATACTCCGAAGCCGCCAGGGCTATTGCCGCGCCAAGCAGCGCGCCAAACAGCCATCTCACCGTTCCGTTTGTATTCGCATGTACTGTCGCATCGTTTCTTTTCATCCAGTTTCTCACTTTTCCGCTCCCTGATCCTTTCCCGGCACTTTGATGATCTCGTCCGACATATTTTCCCCGCGCCTGTCTTCTATCTCTATGATCTTTCCGTCTTTGATCCTTAAGATCACATCCGCAAAGCCCGCCAGATAATTGTCATGCGTTACCATAACAAGTGTCTGGTTCTTCTCACGCACGATCCGCTTCATCAGATTCATCACTTCCACTGAAGTGTTGGAATCCAGATTTCCCGTGGGCTCGTCTGCAAAAATGATCTCCGGCTCCACGACAAGGGCCCTCGCCACGCCTACACGCTGTTGCTGGCCGCCGGACATCTGACTGGGCCTGTGCTTCTTATATTTGGTCAGTCCTACCAGATCAAGCATTTCCTCCGCTTTGGCGGTGCGTTTCTTCTTATCCATTCCCTGAAACGTCAGGGGAAGCGCTACATTCTCAATGGCATTCATGGTTCCCATCAGGTTGAAGGACTGGAAAATAAAGCCAATGTGCTCACGCCGGAAAGCAACCAACTGGTTTTCCGACTTCGTCTCCATATGCTCCCCGGCGATCACGATCTCGCCTTTGGTCGGTTTCTCCAGACCCGCCAGCATATTTAAGAGCGTGGATTTGCCGGAACCGGAAGCGCCTACGATCGCGCAGAAATTGCCCCGGTCGATCGTAAAGCCAACGCCGTTCAACGCGCGTACCTTCGTCTCGCCGACATGATATATCTTATACAGATCTTTTACGCATATGACGCACATGTAACGCTCCTGCTCCTTATATTGCTACTCCTCATATGCCGTATCCTCCGCCACAAAATCCGGCACCTGTCCGTGTCTGATGGAAAATGAATCCGGCACCTTCTTATAAGGATAATCCATATCCTGTTTAAATGCAATAGTAATTGTATAATTTGCATCCATATAGCCATAAGACGGATCATCCGGATCAGTCTGTCTCCATTGTTGCGAGAGTGTATCGGGATAGACAGTTTCCATGATCTGTCTGATCTGCTCGGGATCTTCATATACCTCCGTCACAGTCCTGTCTTCATACACCGCCGTCACGCTCCTGGCATTATAGGTAGAATATGCAACGCTGTCGCCGGAATCCTCTTCCGCATAGTTGTAATTCGTTACCGTCAGGCTCTCGATATCATCTACATCCGGATATAACGGATAGTATGCGCCCCTGTCGGACAAAAACTCTATCGTATCCGTAAAACTGTCATATACGGGCAGCCTGATGGTTCCCAATGCGTTTATCCGAATCTCTCCGCACATATCATGAGTCGATGCATAAGAATAATCATATTTCTCCATATCGTGATCCCATGCCCGATACAACTCCTCTGCATCTGAAGGCGCTATTTCAGTCTGAACGCTGCCATTGGTATAGTACAGCCGCATATTATCATCGGTCAGGCACTCCGGCGTTGCAGCGGGCATATAGAATCCGTCCCGGTATTCTTTGGAACCGATAATGGCATCCAGAATTCCGGCTATCTCAGGATCGCGCATATCTATCTCGTATGACCGCGTTACCCTTCTGCCGTTGTTAAGTCTGTACAGTACATTTACATACCGGGACGATCTTTCCTCCTCCACAGACACCATATCCGAAGCATCCGTCCGGCTCTTCTGACCGTTCAATGCGATCCCTTTTTGCGCAAGCGCCACGACCGCATCCGTATCCGTAAGGAACATATTGTTTTCCGCATACTCATACGGCGATACAGACTCATATGGCGTCATAGATATTTTTCCGTTCCATACGTTATAACCCGGCTCCGCATCCGCCGCAGGCTCCCGCACATATTTCCAGTAGTCCTGCGAATAATCTCCCAGAATAACAGCCGTGCTTTCAACCCGGTCCCGTTCGGGTATATAATTATCATACCCGAATACATCAAACCAAAAGATGCAAAATATTACCAATGCAAGTGACAGCGCAAAGCCGCTGGACACAAGATGCCTTGCCGCCGCTCTGATATCAAGTTCGCAGATCACCTCCAGGATACAGCTAAACAGCGCTGCCGATCCCACCAGTCCGATAAAAGCGATGACTGCATTTTTTTCTGACCATTCATAAACTTCGTTTGCCGTAAACAGCGCCCCGCTTACCACGATCATCACCTTGATAAAAGGCCAGACCACAGGATAGGCGATCGCCTTGCCCGCCGACTCCGCCGGACGTTTCCTGTAACACAGATAAGCCAGTATCCCGAGCACTGCCGCACATACCGCCCACCTAACCAGAACAGGCGTAATATCCGTTATAAACCCGGACCTCTGATATTTCAATTGTTCTTCCCAGTTATAGGTACTCTCAGCATATTCAAAGAAAATGCTCAATGGGACTCTGGAGCTTGAAAAAGCGTAACATACCGTATCAAGCATAGTCTGCCGAAGCGCTTCGAAAACCAGGTACAGCCATTCACCCAACACACTCAGGAAAGCAAAGCCCAGGCAGGCCAGGATTCGGTTGCCCGTCAGTGCGATCGCCAGAATAAACAGGTTCAGATTAAATAAAAAATAAAAGAGATTAGCTATCAGCGACGCCGCGCAGCTTATAAGCACTGTGCCCGATACGGCGCCGTATAAAGCGGCTATAAGCAGACCCAGGAGCTGGCTTGCCAGATAAGGGAGCAGCCAGATCATCACACTGTTAAAATAAATCACCGCAAAACGGTCTTTCTCCCTGACCGGGACGCTCCTGTACAGATCAAGCTTCTGCCTGTCATGAAGCCATCCGAAACCCTGCAATGCAATAAGGGCGGCAAGAATAAGCAGCATGACAACAACTCTGGCATTTGTATGAAAGCCGAGCGCCTCCGCAGCCGTGCTTTTGAGCATCCTCTGATAATCTCCGATACTTCCGTAATATTCTCCGCTCATTCCACGGGAATGGATACGGCTCATATAGATCAGGGTGATACCCGGATACATGATAAGCTGTGCAAGGATACTGACAGCCCATACCCATATTCTTCTCTTATTGTTCTCTTTACATTTATCCCAAAATGATCTTTTTAATGTCATAGCCGACCACCTCCGTCTCGCTGATAAAGATTTCCTCCAAAGATAACGGCAGCGCCTCAAAGAAAACCGTATTGACCGCCGCGAATCTGGCGATTACTTCCTCCCTGGACGCGCGCACCGTATAAGTGCACAGTGAACCGCGCCGTTCCGCCTTCATGATATTCATGTCTTTCTCTGCTTTTCTTGCATCCTCCTCTGTCGCAAAGACGCACTGCACTTTCTGGATATTGCTTTTCATGTCCTCCAGATCCTTAGACAGAAGCACGCCGCCCTTATGAAGAAGCCCTACGTGGTCGCAGAGATCTTCCAGCTCTCTTAAGTTGTGGGACGCGATCACGGGCGTCAGTCCGTTTTCCTCCATCTCTTTTGCAAAAATACTCTTGATGCCCTGGCGCATCACCGGGTCTAGGCCGTCAAAGGTCTCGTCGCACAGAAGATATTTCGTGTGCGCGCATATACCAAGCAACAGCGCAAGCTGCTTTTTCATGCCCTTGGAATAAGTGCTGATCTTCCTGTTCTTATCCAGATTAAAGTTATCCAGATACCGGTAAAACTCGCCGGCATTGAAATTCTCATATACGCCGCTGTAATAGCTCTCCATCGTTTTGGCGTTGGCGTTGCTGAAAAAGTAAGGTTCATCCGCTATAAAAAAAAGCTTCTTCTTCGCTTCCGCATTGTCGTACACCGGTGTACCGTCTACTGCCACCGTACCGTCATCGGGCTTCAGCACGCCGCATACCATGCGAAGCACGGTGCTCTTGCCCGCGCCGTTGGTTCCGATCAGCCCGAACACCGAATTATCTTTAATGGTCACACTGATTTCATCGACCGCTTTGATATCATCAAATGCTTTTGTCAGATTATGTATCTCTATCATGTCTCTCCCTTTCCGCCTAAAGCGCTTCTATCTCATGGATGATCTGCTCTTTCGGCATGCCGATCTCCAGCGCCTCTTTAACCAGCGCCAGTATCTGCTCCATATATTCATTCCTGCGTTTCTGTGCCAGTCCGCTGTCGTCCGCCACGAAATTGCCTCTGCCCTTCACCGTATAGATAAATCCTTCCCGTTCAAGCTCCGCATAGGCTTTCTGTATCGTGTTCGGATTGATGGACAGTTCCATGGCCAGACTGCGCACCGACGGTATCTGTTCGTCCGGCTGCATCGCACCTTTGAGTATCAACGTCTTGATGCGTTCCACGATCTGCTCATATATCGGACGCGTGTCCCTGTAATCTATGATGATCATGAGTCATGCCCCCCCCCTTTCCGGTAATGATCGTTTTGTTTTTCTGCATTAACTGTACTATTCATCATAATACACTTAGTATGGCATGAACATTGCATCCTGTCAAGTGGAAAACAATACTCTTTTTATTTATTTTCTGTCAACTGTCAATATCTTTACTCCAACGTGGAAAACATATAGAAAATATAAAAGCATATAGAAAAACACAGGGAAACAGAATCCTAAAGCTGCCCCTTAGAAAGCACCGGCGCTTAGCGAGGTTTTTTCGAGCTTAGCGACCGCTGCGCTTTGTACGGAGCGAAAGCGCGGCAGCGTAGGATATCTGTTTCCCTGTGTTATATTTCCTGTGTTATAAAACACGTATCATCCACTCATCTGACCAGCAGCGACTTACCCGTCATCTCCGCAGGTTGTTCCATACCCATCAGCTCGATCAGCGTAGGAACGATATCGGCAAGACATCCGCCCTCTCTGAGCTTACAGGATGGATCTGCATTGACCAGAATAAACGGCACGGGGTTGGTGGTATGCGCGGTAAAGGGCGCTCCCGTCTCATAGTCGATCAGCTGCTCCGCATTGCCGTGGTCGGCACAGATGAACATCACGCCGTCCACCTCTTTGATGGCTTCCACTGCGCGTCCCACACATTCATCGACAGCCTCCACCGCTTTGACCGCCGCTTCCATAACGCCGGTGTGCCCTACCATGTCGGGATTGGCAAAGTTGATGATGATAACGTCATATTCGCCGGACTTGATGCAGCCTACCAGCTTATCACACACTTCGTATGCGCTCATCTGAGGCTTCAGATCATATGTCGCAACATCCTTCGGGGAATTGACGAGAATCCTCTCCTCATTCTTGTTCGGCTCTTCCACGCCGCCGTTGAAGAAGAATGTTACGTGCGCATACTTCTCCGTTTCCGCCAGCCTCACCTGCTTCATACCGTTGGCAGCGATCCACTCGCCGAACGTATTCGTAACGGCGATCTTATGAAATGCCACTTCCTTATTCGGGATCGTCGGATCATAGTCCGAGAAGCAGACATAGGTAAGATTCAGCTTTTTCTCCCGATCAAAGCCCTTGAAATCATCGTCGCAGAAGCTCCTGGTGATCTCTCTGGCCCTGTCGGGGCGGAAATTAAAGAAGATCACGGAGTCGCCGTCCTTGATCACAGCCGTAGGCGCACCGTTCTTCATAACCACGGTGGGCTTGACGAACTCATCCGTCTCGTCTCTGTCGTAAGACGCCTGAATACCCTCCGCCGCGCTTGCAGCCTCCAGTCCCTCTCCTTTGGTCAGCGCTACATAAGCCTTCTGCACTCTGTCATAGTTATTATCTCTGTCCATAGCGTAGTAACGTCCGCATACGGTAGCGACCTCGCCCACGCCAATCTTTTTCATCTCATTTTCCAGCTCTTCCACATAGCCCTTGCCGCTTGCCGGGGGCGTATCGCGCCCGTCCAGAAAAGCGTGTACATATACCTTGCTCAGGCCGTTGCGCTTCGCCAGCTCCAGCAGCCCATACAGATGCGTGTTGTGGCTGTGTACGCCGCCGTCGGATACAAGCCCGAACATATGCAGCGATGAATCGTTTTTCTTACAGTTGTTGACCGCATCGAGCAGCGCCGGATTCTCGAAGAAAGTGCCGTCCTGAATCTCTTTGGTGATCCTGGTAAGCTCCTGATATACAATACGTCCGGCGCCCATATTCAGGTGTCCCACCTCAGAGTTGCCCATCTGCCCATCGGGAAGCCCTACCGCCATACCGCTTGCATTTCCTTTTACAAAAGGATATTCGGCCATCAGTCTGTCCATCACAGGCGTCTTAGCCTGCGCCACCGCATTGCCCTCCGTCTTTTCATTCAGTCCGTAACCGTCCAGGATCATCAATACTGTTGGTTTTTTTCTCATCTTTTTCTCCTCGCCTTCTTATAATATAATTTTTAACATCCTGTTCATGCCTTAGTAATCGATCTCCCATTCGTGCTCACCGCCCCAGTCACCGACAGCATTTGTCGTGATCCCGTCCTGCGTGGTGATCTTCGTATCAAAACGGTAATTCATCTGCGGCACATACTGACCATCGATCTTAACATTACTGTACAGATACTGCACCGTGTATTCCATGTGCGAATCCGCTTTATCCACAGGCTCGTAAGAAACAGCACTTCTTTGTATGCCGTCATCCTCCTGTTTGCTTCCCCAGACCGTTATGATACCTTTCCTGTTCTCATATTCCTC
>CANQIJ010000086.1 GCA_947624025.1 uncultured Lachnospiraceae bacterium
CTCCTCGAGTAAGAGCTGTAGTAGCGCTCCTTGCGGATGTATTTGTGTTTTTCTTTCTCGTCCTTCTCCTCCTTGTGCATAGCGGAGATGGTGAGCAGGTCGTCCTTTAAGTCGATGTTGATGTCGGACTTGTCAAAGCCGGGCAGCTCCGCCTGCAACAGATAGTTGTCGCCCTGGTCGATCACGTCTGTCTTAAAGGCGTCGAAGGTGGCAAGTTCATTGTTGCCCCAGAAATTTTTGAAAGCGTTGTCAAACATCTCATCGAAAGAATCATCAAAAAACATAGGGCTGTAGGTACGGTTGTTAAATAATGCAGGTCTTAACATAATAATCACTCCTTTTATATTCTATGCTATCAGTATGACCGAATTGAGAAATTCAATTCATCGCCGGTAGTCATCTCTTTATTTACATTTGTTATATATCAAGTATAACAAGGAGTCAATTATGAAATTATTAAGAGTGATAATAGAAGTGTAAAGGATTTCTAAATAAAAAATAAATCAGAGAGCGCCCGCGGTCACGGCAATTCGATTCGGTATTGCGCCTCATGCGTATCCGCAATGTACAGAGCGCCGTCCAGGACATAATATGTCTGCGGTTCGCTGAAATCTTCCGGTACAAAACTGCCGATTTTTTCCCATGCTGCCGAGGCGTCGGTGTGTCTGTACAGAGCGTAAGCGCTCGCGTCCGTAGCCGGGTCTGAGTATTCTAAGAGAGCGTATAAGGTGTGGCCGTCCTCAGTTACCGGAAGCACATACCCGTACCGGTAATGTTCGTTATCTGCCGTGACCGGATCCCACTGTCCGCCGCCATTGGTCGTCTCAAACAGATAACCGTTGCTGCGCATTTGCGTCCCGATATAGATATGCTCCGTGGACAGTGCGGACATGCTGGTCGGATAACCGTCTATGAGCGGGCTGATATCCTTTTCTTCATAGGTGGTCCACCTGTCCTTTGTGATATACAGATGCTTCATCATGATCCCGGCAGCGGGAGAACTGCAGTACAGCAGACAGCCGCAGTTGTCATCCGCCATGCTGAGGAACAGTGCGTATTCGTCTTCTGACAAGGGTATTTCGGTCAGCGTATCACCGCTGTTTTCGTCTGAAACCGCGATATGACCTTCCTGGAAGGATGCTGTTAATCCATAGGGATCTTCCGGTTGTACGACATCGGCAGCCGTGGCGGTGAGTATGGTATTGCCTCTCTCGTCAACGGCAGAGCCACAGCCGTTTAGCAGGAGTAAGATACAGAGGGAAAGTGTCAGACAGGAATATTTCATAATGTATTCTCCGGATTGTGATTTGATTTCAGCAGGCGTTTCTTCTGCGCCTCCGCTTACGATCATGATAGCATATCACTTCATCTGCGGTGCCTGATGCGCGCCCGCCAGTTTCTTTTTCGCGCGTCTGGACAGGCGGCGTACTGTCAGGAATAGAACAGCGGCGCCCACAGCGGCTATTACAACGGCGATCCAGGGAAAAGAGCGGGCGGCAACGATGCAGAATGATTCTTCTGGTCCCGTCATTTCCACCTGTATGTACTGCCCTCTTGTCTTACCGTCCAGTTTCGTCCAGCCGTCGTCTATAAGGCCGTACACCTGGACATCGTTTTCATAAGGGTTGAGAAGTCTGACCGCAAATGTTTCTTTCGCATCAATATCTCCGTTTTCCAACGTTACATCATAGATCACATGGTCGCGGCCCTGCGCTTCGTCGGGCGGTATGCGGTCGCTTACGGTTACGTTTAAGACCGTATCCTGTGTGAAGGTTTCTTCCACAAGCGCATAGGGCTTCTGCCAGATATCGGCTGTCTCTCCGCTTTCGGCGGGTTCTTCTTTTTCGGAGCTTTCCACAACGGTAACGATGTCCTCGTAGCTTCCTTCGACCAGAAGGTTTCCGGTCATGACACGGTCGGAATAGTCGGGCCATACGCCGTAGCAGCCGTCCTTGTCGGGGATCTTCGGATAATTCAGATCCGCGAGGCTCTCGCCGAATTTTAATTCCTGTGTGCCCAGATAGGTATCTTCCACGCGGTAGGTCACTGTCAGATGCCAGAATCTGGTGGGAAGAAACGGAGTCGTCAAGAGCTCATTATATGAAACGGGTTGTGCGATGCCGGCATAACTGATATTGTCGATGCCAAACGGGCTGTCACCCACGTAATAATTCTCTGAGACGGAACCGTCGTCCATAGATGCGACCTCTCCTGCAACGGCGCCCTTTTGGCCGATCGACGCATCGACGGATACGATAGCCCTGCAGTCCTTCAGAGTGTTGGCATACCCTGCGATGCCGCCGATATTTTTACCCCCGGAAACGGAGCAGAGGGAGTAGCAGCGTCTGATATCCGTAAGGGATTCGCCTGCGATGCCGCCTACGTAATCGCCCTCGGTGCTTTCTGCGCTGCCGTAGCTCTCGCAGTCCGTGACGATACCGTGTTTCATATAGCCGACGATACCGCCGGCGCCGTCCTTTTTGGCGGTGATATATCCGTTATTGACGCCGTGCGTGATCAGGCATTTGGTGATAAACCGCCTGCCGACCTGATAATCGATGCTGCCGGCGGCGTTGTCCTCGGGATCCTCTTCGTCGATGGACATGGCGCCTGCGATGCCGCCGATATTGATGTCGCCCTTGATGATCCCGTTGTTGGTACAGTAATCGACCCGCCCTGTCGTGATGGAATCTATTTCGGATTCGTCTACATTTTCATACAGTTCTTCAACGCTGAGCTCGGATGTATCGGTCAGGTGGTCGGCCAGCAGGTTGAACACAATGTTCAGCTGGTCGTTTACGGCGCGCAGGTCTTCGTTGACCTGGTCCGAGTATTGGGAGGCGGTGTTGCTCAGATTCTTCAGGCTGTCGGAGATTCCTAGCAGCTGGCTGTGGAGTGCCTCGCGGTCGGCGTCAAATCCGGCGCCGAGGGTGGCAAACCGGACATCCGGCTGCGCACCGATGTAACCGACGATCCCCCGAATGCCGCTGTAGGCATTGCGGAGGGATGAGATCATGCTCTGGATCTGCTGCATGGCCAGGGAGATATCTTTGCCCACGGCTTCCATCGCGTCCCGAATGTACGGATCAAGAATATTGTAAAGGCTGCTCAGGTCGCTTAACACGGCGGCTGCTGCGGCCGACATCTGTTCTAAGTACGTGGTCATTTCGGAGATGGCGTTCGTAAGCTGTTCCTGCTCATTCGCATTCAGCTCAGACAGCTTCTTCAGGCTGCCGTCCTCCTTGAACATGAGCTTATTGATCGTTTCGATACAGCGGTTGATCTGTTCGGAGCTCTCCCGAAGCTTCTGCATATTCTTCCTGAGATCCTCCATGGAAGCATCTGCGGCGGACTGCTGTGTCTGTTCGGTAAAAGTAATGCTGACTGTCACCGATGCGCCGGAGGAAGGCATTGTAAAGGTATACTGTCCGTCGGAGAGCGCGGTAACGCTCACAGAGCCGCCGGCATCGTCCGTCACCGTGGGAGACGACTGTACTTCAAAGCCCCTGGCCGGCGTTATCGTCAGGGTGGCGGTATTTGTCTCGTCAACCGTACAGGATGCACTGCCGCCGATGTTGGACTGCAGTCTGACAGAAGCGTCTCCGCTGCGGATCTCCTTTGTCGGTGCCGGCGCTTCCAGTTTGTTTCCGGAAACACTGTTCTCGGAAACGCTGCTTGTAAGAATATCGCTTTCGGGAGCGCTGCTTTCGGTAAGCGGCAGGGAGAGACCGCCGGCTGCGGAAGCCTGATAGGAAAAGTACGCTTCGACACGAACGTTTTCCTCCGGCATCACAAACGTGGCCGTATTACCGTCCAAAGCAGCGTCTGTGCCGTTTACGAGGATCTTATCCAGCTGATAGTTTTCCTCGGGAACGGCGGTGACTGTGACGGAAGCGCCTGCATCCGGCGAGAGCGGATCGGCCGTCAGACTGCCTCCTACCGTCGTAAGCAGCGCCAGTCTCTGATAGTCGGTTTCGTCGTATGGATTGTTTTTTAATGCGTCGGAAAAATCCAGATCCTTCATGAGCTGATTGATCGTATCGGTCAGCTGGGAAAGAGCATCGCCGCAGTCCGACATATCGTCCATGATATCGGGCAGCAGATCAATGATGTGTTCCAGCCGCTGCGCAACGGCCTGCACCTGCTCCACGTTGTCGTCCACAAAATCCGTCAGCTGTCCGGCAACCGCATCGCCGGAGGACAGGGCGCCGTCGCCGTACCTGCTAAGGTCATCGAGATCCGACTTGATCGCATTCTTGCTGTCCTGCATATCACGGATCGTCTTGTCGATCAGATCGTGAAGCTTGTTGACGGCGTTGCGTAAGGAAGCGCCTTCGTCGATTTCGATGTCGGGCTCCATCTGCCCGGCGATGCCGCCGACATCTTTGCGGCCGTAGATCTCGCCGTCGTTGGTGCACAGGATCAGGGCTCCCGACTGCCTTCCGGCGATGCCGCCGATATTGTATCCGGTGTGTTCGTAGCCCACTCTTCCGTGATTGCTGCACCGTTCGATGATGCCGTCGGAGTAACCGGCAATGCCGCCGGCGTCCACGCCGCTGTACAGTTCCACGCTGTCGTCTGTCGCCTGAAAACTAAAGAACAGGCCGGTGCCCATCTCATCGTCTTCCTCCACCCAGGAAGAATTGTCGTTGATGCCGGCTGTATTGCTGCTAAAGGTGATGATGCCGTGGTTGGTTCCGGCGATGCCGCCGGTGGAATAATAACCCATGATATGTCCGTCGGAGGAACATCTGGTGATGCTGCCGGAGGCTTCGTTGATACCGGCGATGCCGCCCACCGTGCTCTGACCGTTTACGATGCCGCTGAAATGACAGTTTTTGATCGTACCGTAATTGACGCCGCAGAGGCTGCCGATGCATTCTTTTTCGTTGACAGCCTGAATGTTGCCTTTTAGTGTCAGATCCTGTACGGTGCCGCCTTCGCGGATATAGCGGAACAGGCCGACGATATACCCCTGATCAGAGGGACGGAAGCCCTGTATGGTATGGCCGTTGCCATCGAATACCCCGGCAAAGACGGGGATCATATCGAAGGAGGTTCCCGACAGATCGATATCATCCTCCAGGATGACGGTCTTATCGGCCGACCAGGAATCCAGATGGCATTTCTCTGCAAAATTGATAAATTCCTGAGCGGTACGGATATAGATATATTGTGTGACGGCAGGGGCATCTCCGGTTCCGGCTTCTTCGTCCAAAGAATCGGTTTGGTCAGTATCCTCGGCGGCGGCCGTGCTGTCGGCTTCGGGAGCCGCCGTAACCGGAACGGCGGGGATCGTATTGGCGGCCAGTACTACAGCCAGTGTCAATGAAAACCATTTAATTTTCCTCATGGTCCGGATCCTCCTTTCGCTGCGGTTCTTTGTCCGATGGTTCTTCTGCCGTCAGGGATTCGATGGCGTCCTGCGCCTCTTCTGTCCGGGGCTCTGCCATCAGGGTCTTTAAGTCGCTGCCATCGTCTTCTCTCGGCTCCAGTTTACCCATGTTGACTAACAGGTTGGCATCGCCGCGTATGAAGCCGTGCATCTCGCCGATGACCGTACCGCTTATCTGTCCCTGCACCAGGCCGTCCACGCGCATCAGGCCGGTGACTCTCTCCAGCTTTAACGGGATCGATACCGCGAAGGAGGTCTTATCAATGATATGCTCGCCCAGAAGCAGTATCTGAGGCAGTACAAACATGACAATGATGATGGAGAGGATCGTGCCCCGTCCAAGGCACTGTCCAATACCGCAGATCGCTCCGTCCGAGGACATCATGCCGATGAAGATGCCTGCTAACGCCAGCATGGACCCGGAGGAAACGATCGTCGGAAAAGCGAAGTTCATCGTCTCGATGATCGCCTCTTTCTTTGGCATTTTATCCTTCAGCTCCATAAATCTGCCGGAGATAACGATCGCATAGTCGATGTTAGCGCCCATCTGGATGGAGCTGACGATCAGGTAACTCATGAAAAACAGGTTTTTGTTCTGTATCGCCGGGAAGGAAAAATTGATCCAGATGGCGCCCTGTATGATCAGGATCAGCAGCACCGGCATACCCGCCGACATAAAGGTGAACAGCAGCACCACCAGAACCGCCAGGATAGAGACTACGTTGACCACCGTATTATCCGTCTGGAAGGTTTTATACAGGTCGTACTGACTGGTGGCCTCGCCGGGGATCAGGATCGTGCCCTCATAGTATTTGTTGGCGATTTCATGCATCTGATCGAGGAAAGCAAAGGTCTCGTCACCCTCCTCCGGCAGATTCAGATAGATCAGCATACGGCTGTATTCTTCGCCCTGTAACTGGTCAAGGGCGATCTGCATCTGCGTGTGCGCGTCTGTCAGCGTATCCATCAGATCATCGTCCAGCGTCACATATCCCTCGTTCACCTCATCGTACAGGAACATGATCATATCGATCAGCGGTACGCTGTAGGAAGAAAGGCCGTTGACGATCTTGGCGTAATTCTCGTCGTTGACGGCGTAGGTCATATAGAGCAGCTCCGCCACCTCATAGTCCAGCTCCAGCAGCTCGGAGAAATCTCTCGCCGTCAGCTTATCCGTCAGCATATAGCCGTCCAGCGCCTCGGTGTTGGACAGCCCCAGTGTGCTTTTTACCTCCGGATGCGATTCCAGCTCCGTCAGCAGCGCCTTTTCCTTCTCGTAATTGCCGGCGGGCACGATGAGCGCGACCATGTTGGAGGGGCCGAAGCTTTCCTCGATCAGCTCATCCACCACCATCGCGTCACTCTGCACCGGCGTCTCCAGCATGGAATATCCGTACACATACGGGCATTTTGAGGATACGATGTAGGCCACGACGATCAGCGCCAGGAACAGAGGCGGCATCACGAAGCGCGTCTTGTAGGCGAATTTTCCCACAAAAGGGATCTTGGGGATAAAGCTTTTGTGATAGGTTTTATCCATCGCTTTGCCAAACAGCATGATCAGTCCCGGCATCAGCAGGAATACCGCCAACAGGCTTAACAAGATGGCGCGGATCAGACATAACGCCATGTCGCTGCCGATACCGAACTGCATAAACATCATGGCGATCAGACCGCCGATGGTCGTTAAGGAGCTGGAAGAGATCTCGGGGATCGCTTTGCTTAGCGCCACGATATCCGCTTCCCTGATCGGAAGCGACTGGTGTTCTTCCTTATATCGGTTACAGAATATGACCGCATAGTCGATGGAAAGGGCAAGCTGTAAGACGATCGTTACCGAGTTGGATACAAAAGAGATCGTACCCATCAGGAAGTTGGTGCCCTTGGTGATCAATGCCGCAGCGATAAAGGTAAGCAGCAGCACCGGCACCTCCGCCCAGGTCTGGGAAGTAAGCAAAAGCACCGTCACAACCACGATCGCGACAAGCACACTGATGACCTGCATCTCGCTGGCGATCTGCTCGGCGGAAGCGTCGCCCATGTCCGTTGAGACATAGAGGTCGTAGCCGGAGAGCATCTCCTTGACGGTGTCGAGAGCCTCCAGCGCCCGCTCATCCGTCTCTTCGTATCCGAAGGTGATGTCGTACAGAGCGGAGAAATTATTATAATGCTCCGAAGAATTGTCGAAGGTCAGCATGATAACGGAATCCAGGGCCTCGATCTCATCCGCGATCTCCTGCGCCTTGTCGTAGGGGATATTGATGACCATGACCTTGGCCGTGCCGTATGTAATGAACTGTTCCTCCATGCGGTCCAGTCCCTGGCGCGTCTCGGTGGTGTCCGGCAGGTAGGCGGACATGGCGTTCTCCACCTTGACCCAGTTCATGGATACGACCGAGAAGATCAGCGCTATGCCGAATAACAGAAAGAACAGATTGCGCCGATCCACGATAAAGGTCGCCACCTTTACCATAAATCCGGCATTTTCCTGTTTATCGTTTGGATTCTCCACGGGGTTCACTCCTTCATACGCCGCAGGCGGCATTGTTTTCCGTCAGCTATTATAATACGGGGAAAAATACGGCACAATACACATATTTTGTACAAATGTATGATTTTGAACAAAATATTGATTTATGTCGGAGATTATGATATAATAACGAGGAAAACGCCGATGACGCTTGCGTTAATCGGCGTTTGACGAGTATCTCCATCGAGACGTCAGTCGAGATGATTAAATATAGATACTGCCTATATCGTACACGGAGCAGAGATAAAACTCCGGTTTTGTAATGATGGAATATCTATAGCAGCAGAAAGGAAAAAGAAAATGCCACAGAAAGCCGAGTACCGCAGCGCCATCCGTTCTAAAAAGATGATCCGGGACGCTTTTATCGAACTGCTGGGAAGCACGGCAGCGGATAAGATCACCGTGACGGATCTCGCGCAGAAGGCGGGATTGAACCGTGGAACGTTCTATGCGCATTATGAGGATATCAACGCACTGGTCCAGAGCATAGAGGATGATATTACGGACAGCCTGTACCGGTTGTTTTCCGAGGCGGAATACCCCCGGCTGCTTAAGGATCCGCTGCCGATGTTCATGAAGCTGTCCGATTATCTGAAGCAGAATAAAGAATTGATCACCGCGCTCATGGGATCGCATATGACAAACCCGTTTATCGAGCATCTTCCCGGAGTCATCGCGAGACATCTGGCGTCCTCCGACGATATCGACGAGAAAGTCAGGGGCAGCGCATCCTTTCAGGAACGCTGTTATTTCTACGCGGGCGGCGCGGGAAGCCTGTATATGGCGTGGTTTCGGGGTATGGTAGGCGGAAGCCTTGAGGATGTGGCGCACAGACTGGCGGAGATCGTGAAGCAGGGGTACTAGGCGGTTTGTGAAAAGCCTTGTTCCGATATGTTGCGAAAACAGGCGCGGAAAACTCCCGCGCCCGTTTGCATCTCTGTATTATTTATGCGGCTTTGGCGTAATCGATAACCGCGATCTCCTGCATCAGTTTTTTGGCGGTATCGACAAGGATTTCCAGTTGTCTAGCCACTTCGTCGGAATAATACTTTTCACCGCATTGTTCACATTCCTCGCACGGGACATTTTTTACGATAATGATACAGTTTTTATAATTTACCACATGAGTTGTCAATGACGGAACAGTTGTCTTGCACTTGCAATACATACACATATCGCTCACTCCTTTCTTGTTTTAAAGTCCGGTTCAAATTTATCGCCAGTCGGGAAATATGCAGACAAGATTCCACATCGCTTATGCTAATATCCCTTTCCTGCATTCTCTCCAGGCAATGTTTGGTCCATTTTCTGTTGGAAACCGATTGGTTATAGATTGTTCTGAGTTGTTCTATATTCATATTTATGATTCCTTATAATATCTGTACATATTATACACTGTTTTTTTCAAAAAGAAAACAGGCGCGGAAGAAACCTCTCCGCGCCTGTTTGCCTCTCTTATGAAGCTTGCTCTTCCGGCTTAGCCGAAGTATCTCTTTAACAGACCCTCGAATGCCTTGCCGTGTCTTGCCTCGTCACGCGCCATCTCATGAACAGTATCATGGATCGCATCCAGATTAGCGGCTTTTGCACGTTTGGCAAGGTCGAACTTACCTGCGGTAGCGCCGTTCTCAGCCTCCACTCTCATCTCCAGATTCTTCTTGGTGGAATCTGTTACGACTTCACCCAAAAGCTCTGCAAACTTAGCGGCGTGCTCAGCCTCTTCCCAAGCAGC
>CANQIJ010000087.1 GCA_947624025.1 uncultured Lachnospiraceae bacterium
CGGAACTGGCAGACGAGCAAGACTAAGGATCTTGTGACAGCAATGTCGTGTGGGTTCAAGTCCCATCTTCCGCAGTCGGATTTGGTGCGGTAAATATGGCGGAAAGGCCGTATTTATCGCATTTTTCTTTGTTCGGGTGTGCAGAGAAATGTGAGCCTTACTATTTTCCGCCTTGCCAAAATCTCCAGGATATGCGATAACATTTTTATGGCGGCATTCGACATCTGCATGACAGTATGACACATCCCAACCCGCCCGAAAGGAAACAGACTATGGACGACAGGAAAGAAGCTCAGGAAAAACTGCTGCGCGGCATCGTGGACATCGTGCGCGGCTGCGGCGGCATCATTTTACACGCCGACAGGAATCAGAGCACAATAGACGCGAAAGCGGGACACGCCAACTTCGTCACGACCTATGACAAGCTGATACAGGAAACGTTAAAAAAGGAGCTGCTGGCCCTGCTGCCGGAGGCGGTCTTTGTGGGGGAAGAGGAAGACACCCACGCTTCTATCGGCACCGGATACGCCTTTATCGCAGACCCCATCGACGGCACCACGAATTTTATCAGGGATTACCGCACCAGCGCCATATCCGTAGGGCTGGCCAAAGACGGCGCCCCGTATATGGGCGTCGTTTATCAGCCGTATCTGGACGAGATGTTCACCGCCATAAAAGGCTGCGGCGCCCGTCTGAACGGTACGCCGATCCATGTCTCGGACCGGCCTTTACATGACAGTATTGTCATATTTGGCACGGCGACCTACTATGAGGAACTGGCCGAAAAAACCTTTGCCATGGCCTACGATTATTACCGCAAATCCCTGGATGTGAGAAGAAGCGGCTCCTCCGCCATCGATCTGTGCAATGTGGCGGCGGGCCGGGCTGAGCTTTTCTTCGAGCTGCGTCTGTGCCCCTGGGACTACGCCGCCGGGGCGCTGATCGTAACGGAGGCGGGCGGCCGGGTGACGACCGTTGACGGCGCTCCCCTGCCTTATGGAGAAAGCACCTCGGTGCTTGCGTCAAACGGCATATGCGAATAATGACGATCCGCTTTAAGCGCCTGCGCAGGCGATAGGCAATGTGCCAGGGATCTGCCGGCGGACCTATGCAAAAAGGAGAAACAGCCATGACCGGACATACGGAAGAATATGCCCCGCGCCTATCCGTCGCAGCAGCTGATGACGCGGCAGAATTACTGGATATCTATGCGCCTTATGTGGAAAAAACGGCGATCACTTTTGAATATGATGTGCCCGGTATTGATGAATTTCAAGAGCGCATCACGAACACTCTGCAGAAATACCCTTATATCGTTGCCAGACAGGACGGGCAGATCCTCGGCTATGCGTACACCCACGCCTTCGTAGGCCGCGCCGCCTACGATCACGCGGCGGAAACGACCATCTATCTGAGAGAGGGCTGCACGGGAGCCGGCATCGGGCGTATGCTCTATGAGGCCCTTGAGCGGATCTCCCTGGCGCAGAACATCTTTAATCTGAACGCCTGCATCGGGGTGCCGGAAAAAGAGGACGAGCACCTTACCATGAACAGCATCCTTTTTCATAAGCACATGGGATATCGCATGGTCGGCACATTCCACAACTGCGGCTACAAGTTCGGCACATGGTATCATATGGCATGGATGGAAAAGATCATAGGCGCGCATGAAGCAAATCCCGCTCCCGTAATCCCTTTCCCGCATCTGGACAGGCGTACGGTCCAGGATCTGCTTGCGGCCGGTTCCACACTATAAGCCGTCGGCTCCCCATCACTCCAGCATCACACTTTTGACTGACAATCTCCTGATCCGCCGGGCATAGCCGTACATGACAATTTCATAAGCGGGGATAAATAAGCCTAAT
The DNA here is from genome assembly GCA_947624025.1 of uncultured Lachnospiraceae bacterium. Classification (GTDB taxonomy): domain Bacteria; phylum Bacillota; class Clostridia; order Lachnospirales; family Lachnospiraceae; genus UBA3282. The sequence goes on from CANQIJ010000087.1 coordinate 1,866, forward strand.
GTAATCGCACACGCCGTAAGATCGAAGCGGTATTCGGGTACATTTCCCACATCGGCAAATACGATCGATACCATGATCTTTAATAGCGCATACTGGTAGATCGTACCGATCACAAATCCCATATAAGAAAACGGTCTGTAGCATCCGAGGACTGCCTTGCTGCAATCGCTGTACGGATAACCGAATACTCTCATCATGGCAATGGTTTTCGTGTTTCCTTTTACGACGCTTGAGAGCGACAGGAATAAGGTCATAAAGGCTAAGATCAAGCCGATCGTCATCATCATGACTGCCATCGTTTCGCTGGAAAGGTCCTTCATGGACAGGGACATCTGCACCATAGCCGAGAAACAGAAGGCCGAAAATGTGACGAAAAACACAAGCGCTTTTCTCTCCCTGACCGTGCTTCCCGCTAATTCTTTCAGGAAAGGCTGATCCTTTGTCTCTCTCCTGTTACCCTTCGTCTGATACTCGTGCTTATCCTTCAGCAGATCGAGCACGGGTCGCCGCAGCCGCAGGCGGGCATAGATGACCGCCAGAACCGAAAAAGCGACCGCAGGCACACCAACCAGAAAAAATGCCACAGATATATGAAACTGCACCTCTATTTCGGGCAAAAGCTGTTCGGCATTCTGCAACGCATAGAACGATGGCAGATAGAGAAATGCCAGCCCATATCCCAAAGCGCAGCCGACGAAAACACTTAATCCAAACACCCAAAAATGCCTGGCGATCTTAAAGCCGGAATACCCGAGCGCCTTCAGGATCCCCAGCTCTCTGCCGTGCGTATCAATGTAATTCTTAACATAGAACAGGAGCATAATAACAGATGTTATGGCTAAGCAGCCGCCCGAAACGGCAGCCACGACCTTTCCCGTTGAAACCTGCGCCCGGTACATTGCCATACCGGCTTCTGTCATGATTTCGCCTTGCATTGCCGCAAGATCCCTGTTGTAATTCAGGAACAGGGTACATACAAAAACGGCACAGGCCGCGATCACCGAGATACCGACCAGCTTCACCGTGTCTTTCATTCCCACTACCATACCGTCACCACCCAATCTCATAAGCGGTCTTTCGCTGTTCGTTGGCAGAAACCTCCGTCACTTTTCCGCTGTTCATTTTCACGACCGTATCCGCCATCTCCGCTATGTTCTGGTTGTGCGTCACCATCACCATGGTAAAGCCATATTCCTGATGCAGTCTGCAGATATAGTCAAGCACCTGCCGGCCGGTCTGTTCATCCAATGCGCCTGTCGGTTCATCCAAAAACAGTGTTTTTGGCTTTTTTGCAAGGGCGCGGGCAACGGAAACTCGCTGCTGCTCACCGCCCGAAAGCTCACCCGGATATTTTCCTGTTTTGTCTTCAAGCCCTACGGCAGTTATCATTTCCCTGTATTCCCGATTGCCGGCAAGGTCGGCTCCCATTCGTACATTCTTTTCCACTGTCATGTTCGGGAGAAGATAATACTGCTGAAAGATAAAGCCAATATTGTCCTTACGGAATTGCGTCAATTTCTCATCGGTCAGCCTGGTGATATCGCTTGTTCCATAGACAACGCTTCCGCTGTCGGGGCGCTCAAGCCCTGATATGACGTTCAGAAAGGTGGATTTTCCCGAACCCGATGCCCCTAAGATCACGACAAAATCTCCATCGGCGATCTGCAGGCTGATCCCTTTGAGGACCTGATTTTTATTTCCGGCATTCCCATAAGATTTTACAAGCTCCGATATGGATATCATTCTGTCCGGCCTCCTTTGATCTCTTTTAACAGACCGACAAACACCTCGGTCATCATCTCGCTGATCTCCCCGGCGGTAAAGGAACACATATTCGTCGCGCAGAGCGCCGCTATCCCGTGGGTGTATATCCACAGGTGCCGGTAAAGGACTTCGGCGGACGCTTCGTCCAGGCCGTACCCGTCTTGCACGGAGGCAAGGATCTGCGGATAGTTCTCGTCAATGACCGGCAGGATGCTTGTCACCGTCGGCTTCTGCGGCTGCTGTGTCATAAAGAGAAGTTGAAACAGCTTGGGCTCTTTTATGGAAAATAAGATATACTGCGTTCCTACACCCTTAAAAGCGATGTCACGGGAAAGCCCTTCCCTGATATAGTCAGCATATAACGCTCTCGCAGCTTTTAGGACTTCCGACTGCACCTCCTCCATATTTTCAAAAACGGTAAAAATCGGCTTGGCAGACGAACCCAGCGCTGCCCCTAACGCCCTTGCCGTAAGTGCGTCAATTCCTTCTTTACGTGTCAGGTCTAAGGCAGCCTGCACGATTTCTTCCTTTGTAAACTTGCATTTTGGCGGCATGATTTGATCTCCTTCATTATTGGAAACATTTGTTTTGCAACATCTGTTTCCAATTATAGCATAAAAAACAAGGATGTCAACCCCATCCCGTAATCTATCATGCTTTTTTGTCTGTCATTTTATGCGCCGGTTCATATAATATAGTAACGTTTTCCTATGGGGTAACAGCCATGCCCGCTTCCAACATAGCCATCGTAGGCCGTTCCAAAGATACGCACAATTATGAAAACGCCGTCCGCTCTCTGGGGATTCCGTGTTTTTCCACCACCGATACGGAAAAAGCGGCCCAGGCAACGCATCTGATCCTGCCGGGCGGCGGCGACATCACGCCCGCTTTCTTCGGCCAGTATAACCACGGTTCCCGCAGCATAGACACAGAATTAGACATCATACAGCTCCAGGCGCTTTCCTTTTTTATGGAACAAAAAAAGCCCATACTGGGCATCTGTAAAGGGCTGCAGCTGATCAACGTAAAGCTTGGCGGCACGATCACGCAGAATATTGCCACGGCGGATGCGCATCAATGGAACGGGCAGGACAAACAGCATCATGTCTTTCACAGCGGGCTTGACCACAGCGATTTCTTTTATCAGCTCTACGGCGCAGGCACACTGGTCAATTCCGCCCACCATCAGGCTGTCGACCGCATCGGAGCCGGACTGATCCCCGTATGCCGCGCCAAGGACAGCGTGATCGAGGGCATCACCCATGTCTCTCTGCCCATTATTGCGGTGCAGTGGCATCCGGAACGCATGATGGACCAGGGCGGCGGACGTCTGCTGCACTATTTCGCGCAGGATCCTTCCCTCTGGTAATGCCCGGCGCTTTGTCCTGTCCGATGATCTTACATCCGCCCGCCTATCTGACAAAAAGCTGTTCCAGCTGGCGGATCCCTTCATCGAACCGTTCTCTCTGCATCTCGCTCTTACTCTTCACTCTCTCTTTTACGTGAAGGGAAATGATCTCGAAAAGGGATTTCATGATCTGCACGATCGCTTTTCCGGTCTCCGGATCGATGTCCTTGAGTGCGGCGCTGATCTTGTGAAGGCTCTTAAACCAGTTGGCGGTAAAATCGATCAGATTGTCCGTCTCAGACGCAAGCACCACCTGATAAAAGGTGTCCACAAAGGTGTGCATCTGCTTCTGCGTCAGCGACAATATCCACTCATTTACCGCTTCATCCATGAATTTACGCCCGGCGTACAGATCGCTCACGATCTGAAAATGGTCGTCTTTTACCAGCCATGTATACGGATTGTGCTGCGCCAGACCGATTGTCTTACTCTCCACCACACGATAAACGCCATTAGAGCAAAGCAGCATCCCCACAAGCGAGGAATGGGGGATCGTCTTGTGTATCCTTGCCTCTATTTGCGCATAGGCGCTTTTGGCTATGACCTCCGGCCTGAATCCCGGCCCGTCGTGGTCGTAGATCGCCTTAATGCGGCCGCGCACCGCGGCATCACAGTTCATACAGGCATACGTTGCCAGATTTCCGCCCTTGGAGTGGCCTCCAACATAGAAATCCCCGTCAATCTTCCCGGACACGCGGTTCAGATATTCCACGCTCAGCTGCTGGCCTTCTGCCGGTTCCGAAAAGGCAAGGTTGAGATCCTCCTTCCATCCCACGATCGTCTCATCAGTACCCCGGTATGCCACATAACAGACGCCGTTTGGCATCAGGAACGTTACGGCGGAAAACTGCGTTTCCATGGTCAGGTCTATCTGGTTTACATAATTGTACACTCTCAGATCATGAAATCTCTTACTTTCATACAACGCCAGAAAAAGCGCAGTGTTATCCTTGCGATAGCGCTCATCCGCATACAGGCGGTCATAATCCGTATGGTGAAAAAGCTCTTCCAGCCTCACGGCAGGTCTGTCCTCATCCGGCGTCGGAACAAGACCGTCAAATTTTAAATAGGCAAACTGACTTAAAACCAGACTGTCCACCTCGTTAAACTTCTTCTCACCCAGCGTATAGCCGCCGTATTCCTTCAGATAATCGAGGATCGTTCCCATATTGTCATTTCCTTCTTTCAATACCGCCTTCATGACGGTTTCAGTCATATGATATCCATGACGCCCGGCATTCCATATTCCTGTGCCGGACATTCTGCATCCCAGCGCTGCGGACGTTCTACATTCTTGTTTCCGGCATTCCGCACCCCAGCGCTGCAGACGTTCTACATCCTGGCTTCCAGATGCTCGATATTTTTGATGAGCACGGAGATCGTTCCGTCAGGATTTGTGATAAACTCCACGCTTTTGGGGTTTTTATACTGCTCCATCGGAATCTTGATCTCGATCCCCGTATCGGTGTACAGATGCTGGTTCTGATACTTGCGCACCGTGTTTTCGCTCTGTGGCTGTATCTCTTCTTTTACCATATTATATTTTTCCATCTTGTCCTGAAATGCCTCCCGCAATTCAGGCTGGCCGTCAAAAATCTTCTCAGCGATCTCTTCTACCGCAAAACCGCCCTTTTCCTCGATCTCTTCCTGAATAATGCTCTTGGCGCGCATCTGCTTCTCGAACCGTTCCGTTTCGTCAAAGCCTTCCTTCTGGATGCTCTCCACAGCGCGGCTGACGATAGACAGCTTGGATTTGTGCGACAGATGCGCACTGCATTTTAAGAAGAGAAAAGAAAAATAGTCGGTCTTTTCTCCGTTTACCTCATATTTCTTCTCGATCACCCACAACGCCAGATCGTCCAGCCTGATGATCGCAGCTTCCGTCAGCCGCTGGCTCTCTGAAGGGAGAATGGATTTGTGCCGTATGATCTCGTTACTGTTACCCGCTCCACCTTCCACGGCAAGCGTTCTGTGCGTATAATGCGCCTTATAATTCATCTTAAGAAGCGCCAGATATTCATCGTCGCCCTCCTTAAAACGCACCACCATCAGATCCGCCGCAGGAATATCGATATTGCCGTTCATGATCTCATACAGCATCGTTGCAATGTCCTTGCTGACCGCAATAAAATCTTCATCCGCATAGGAATCCAGTATGTGATATACCTCCGACTCCTCTTTGTAGAAACGGCATTCCCTGGTATCATCGCCGGAACATATACGGGCGATGTGCTCTTTGAGAAAATCCGCCACCTCCGAGCCGTATTCCAGCTCCGTGTCCGACAGCACCGGCATACCGATGGACGGATCCAGAATATGTACGATCACATGCTTGATCCTGATGTCTTCTTTGTTCATTGGCTTATCTCCTGTTGTATTTGTCTTCTGCTTTATTTCGTTGGTATGTCCGCCCGCGTACCGGGATGCTTACAAATATTTTCCCTCGTAATCCGTACCCGTCTCGGTCTGCATAAGCTGCACATATTTATCCGGTTCACGCTCCATCTTAAGAAATGTGTCAAACGCCATCAAGAGCATTTTGTCGGCGTTATTCTTACGATCATCCCCGCCGCGATCCATCTGTGCCTTGAAGTGATCCATCTGCCAGATCATAACGTCCACTACGCCATAGCCCTCCACCTTGTACCGATCCCGGAAGGTTTGATGCTCCAGATAATAGACAAACTCCTGATAGATATTCTCAGACTGCTGCAGACGGCTCCAGAAATCCGCAAGAAACGCTTCATCCTCGCCCGCATATTGGCACAACGCACATGCCCACCTGTATGCTTTTTGCTGCATGGTATCCTCCTGAATTGCCGGGTCTGCGTCTATTTTACCACAAATCAGTTCTTTTTGCTGTATGTGGCCGATATAATTATGATAACAAACACACGGCGTCCGCAACCGGACTGCCGGGACGGACGCGACATTTCCATGGCTGTACTGGAACAAATCAATGATCTGATCTGGGGGTTCCCTCTGCTCGTCCTTCTGATGGGAACACATATATATTTTACCCTCCGGCTGCATGTTCCACAGCGGAATCTGATCTATGCACTGAAACTGTCTCTCGGCAAAGCCGACAATACAGACAGCAACCTCTCGCCGTTTTCCGCTCTGGCCACCACGCTTGCCGCAACACTGGGAACAGGCAACATCATCGGCGTTTCCACCGCCGTTGCGCTGGGCGGCCCGGGCGCCATCCTCTGGTGCTGGATCACGGGTATCCTGGGAATGGCTACCGCCTATGCAGAATGCTATCTGAGCGTATTATTCCGCAGCAAAAACGAAGAGGGCACATATGTAGGCGGACCAATGTATGTACTGAAAAACGGTTTACATAACAAAGTGCTAGGTGGTTTCTATGCGCTCTGCACCCTGGTCGCCGCCTTCGGCGTAGGATGCACGACACAGGCAAACTCCGTCACGCAGGCCGCCGCCGCTTCTTTTCACCTGTCACCGCATCCGGTGGGGATCGCCCTCGCTTTTCTGACCGGGGCCGTGATCATCGGCGGTGTGCGCAGTATTGCCAGTCTGTGCGAGCGAACAGTACCCGCCATCAGTTTTGTATATCTGTTTGGCTGTCTGCTGCTTCTGATCCTCTACCGCAGCGTACTCCCTTCCGCCTGTCTGCTGATCGTAAAAGACGCTTTCGGCGTAAAAAGCATTGCCGGCGGCATAACAGGCGCCGCCCTACAGCACACCATGCGTTACGGCATTGCCAGAGGACTCTTTACCAACGAGGCAGGCATCGGCACGTCAGCCATTGCTGCCGCCTCATCCCATGTCAAGGAACCCCGCATTCAGGCGTATGTCTCTATGACTGCCGTTTTCTGGGACACCGTAGTCATGTGTTTTATCACGGGCCTGGTCATCGTTTCCAACATGCTCTATGACCCCGCCTCTGTCACTCATGTGCCCGAAACGGGTCTGACCGCCGCAGCGTTTGCTCATCTGCCCTATATAGGAGACGCTTTCCTGACGGTCTCACTGGCCGCATTTGCAGTCACCACGCTGATCGGCTGGTCCTATTTCGGAGAAAAAGCAACGGAATACCTCGTTGGAAAAAAAGGCATCCGTTACTATAAAATCGCCTATATTCTGATGATCTATGTCGGAGCCGTCATCCCCATGCGCCTCGTCTGGGAAAGCACTGACCTGATCAACGCACTGATGGTGCTCCCCAATGTACTGGCGCTCTACTGCCTGCGCAGACAGATACGGGCATAATCTGATTCATATTTTATATGCCGTACTGAATTTGACTGAAACAAGTCCGCTGTCCTCACATTTTCTGTTCAAATGCCTCTATACTGGCCGCTCTGGCTGCCAGCTTATGCCACCTGCTTAAAACCGCCAGATCGTCCTGCGCCTGTATCTGCTCCATGACCCGCTGCGGGATGTGCCCCAGATCCTCCAGAAGCTCCGTGATGGCATCGATCATACCCTGGATTTTTCCTTCCGCTCTGCCTTCCGCTCTGCCTTCTATTCTGCCATCCTCTATCATTTCCGCTATTGCCTGACACATATCGTATCTCCTCGTATAATAAGCCTATACCCCAGATAAACAGGGTCTGGGCTTATTCTTTTTATGGTATAGAGGAATCA
>CANQIJ010000088.1 GCA_947624025.1 uncultured Lachnospiraceae bacterium
TATTTTCGATTTCCCTTAAAATCAAGGTTTTTACTAAAATTTAGCAATAAAAAACAGGTAGTTTTTTGACACTACCACAAAGAAAAAGGAGGAAAAATTGATGGAAAAAATGACAATTAAAAGAACTATCAACGGCGAGGAGCAGGAAATTGAGCTGACCGAAGAGGAAATCAACTCAATCTACAGCGCGAAGCAGCTGGTGGACGATATCAAAGAATGCGATGGCTGGCTTTGCTGTAACGACGACTTCAAGGCACTTGTATCCGAAGAGAAGGATGATTTCCTGGTATCCATGGCGAAGTCGTATCGGGAGAATGTCAATACAAAAAACATGGGCCCAAATGAAACATTTGTGGAGTCTTTCTGGGAAGTATATTCCCAGATCGAACCTCATGTGGATGTGGCGGACAATCCCTACCACGTGAAGGACATGTTCCGACTCGGTTGTTTCATGGCGGATATGCTTCCGATCCATAAAGCGGCTGCAATGGAACTGTTTGACAAGGAGGTGGAAGTGTACGCCCTTCTATTTGATGAGTATGTGGAGCTCATCAAAGATAAAATCAATTTCGCTGAATATAATGAAGACTCGGACATGTTCGGTGTACTCAAAAGAGATTGGGAGGCATTTGTCCATAAGGACGATCTTCCGGCAATCTTATAAACAAATAACAAAGAATAAAGGAGAAAAAATTGATGGAAAACAAAATTTCTGATGAGTTGGCAGAAAAAATCATTACAGCATTGGCTTTTGACCTTGAAGATAAGATACCGGCAGTCAGTGTTGGCCTGTCATACGTATCCGATCAGGATAAAATCGAGATTCTCATAAACAAAGCGGAAAAAGAAATCCGACAAATCAGCGCCGACATCAACGAATATATCAACAAAATCCATATGTCTGTAGTATACGAAATCTCGACGTATTGGGAGACACAGGGGCTGCTCAGAATTTACGGTTTCAGATTAAATAATCTGCTCTTTGAACCGGAAATGTTTGCGATCCCGGAAACAGTCTCCGTTTATCCGATCGACAGTTTCGCATCCTGCAGATTACGTTACGCTACGCAGGTGATCAAAAATTATTTTGATGAGATCATGCGCAGAAAAGGAATCATCGGTCTTTACGATCTGCCGAAAATTATTCTGGAAGAACAGTATTTTGATAAGGATAACGACAGAAAATGGACAACACTCACCTGTGAAGGTGAATCAATTTTAAACCCGTTGTTTCAAAAGCGCATAACAACCGGGACAAAATTCGACGTGTACGACACATGCTTGACCGTGGCGAAGCGACTGCAATCAAAATATGGAGATAAGTTCTGCGAAACAAGACCCAAAGTAATAGACGTTAAATTCATATAATAAAAAATTGCGGCAATTTGCAAACAGTGTTAATGCAATTACCACTCATTTCTGGGAGAAACTCTTACACATAGACGATCTCCCGGCGATTTTATAACCATGAGCCCCCTGCCAACCGGCGGGGGATTTTTTGTTGCTTTTTTTTCATTTTATGATACGATAAACCTACGAATTGTATACTATACAATATATCCCAGAAAGGAGCCTTAAATTGAAAAAACTGATTATCACAGAAAAACCCAGCGTAGCCCAGCAGTTTGCCAGCGCCCTTGGCGTCACCGGTAAACATAACGGGTACATAGAGAACGATGCCTACATTATTACATGGTGCGTCGGGCATCTCGTTACCATGTCCTATCCGGAAGTGTATGATCCGGCTTTAAAAAGCTGGAGCCTGGATACGCTGCCGTTTCTGCCGAAGGAGTATAAATACGAAGTCATCAAAAATGTCCGGTCACAGTTCAACGTAGTCAAGGAGTGCTTGAACCGCAAGGATGTGGGGGTTATCTATAACGCCGGCGATTCCGGAAGAGAGGGAGAGTATATCCAGCGTCTTGTGTACCGGATGGCAGGCTGGAACAGACAGGCCAAGATGAAGCGCGTCTGGATTGATTCTCAGACGGATGACGCAATCCGCTGCGGCATCAGGGATGCGAAGGATGCTTCTGAGTACGACCGGCTGACAGATGCCGCCTATATGCGGGCGATTGAGGATTACGCTATCGGCATCAACTTCTCCCGAGCCCTTTCCTGTAAGTTTGGCTATGAATTTAACCAGAAGATCAAGTCCTCTCAATATAAGCCTTTAAGTGTCGGCCGCGTCATGACCTGCGTTCTTGGTATGATCGTGGACAGAGAGCGGGAGATCCGGAACTTTAAGCCGACACCGTTCTTCCGGGTAGATGCCGACGCAGGTTTTCCATGTCACTGGAAGGCCGTGGAAACCTCTGCTTTTTACCAAAGTCCGATGTTATATGATGATTCCGGCTTTAAACGGAAGGAAGATGCGGCAAGATTAGTCGCGGGGTTCATGCAGGATAAACGCCTTGCAGTCCTTCATGTGCAGAAAAAACAGGAAAAGAAGGCGGCGCCGCTTCTATTTAACCTGGCAGAACTGCAGAATGAGTGTTCCAAGCGCTTCAAGATCAGCCCGGATAAAACCCTGGAAGTAGCCCAGGCGCTGTATGAGGGAAAACTGACAACCTATCCCAGGACCGATGCCAGGGTATTATCCTCAGCTGTGGCCGTAGAGATTGAGAAGAATATTAAAGGTCTGCAGTATATGGGCCATAAGACAGAAAATGCACAGGAGATCCTGCAGAAGGGCTGGTATAAAGATATCAAAAAATCAAAATACTGCGACGATAAGAAGATCACGGACCATTATGCAATTATTCCGACAGGCCAGGGCAGCACATCCGGACTGGATGAACTGCAAACCAAGGTCTATCAGCTGATCGTTGAACGTTTTTTGTCCATTTTTTACCCGTCGGCCGAATATGAGAAGATCGACGCCGAACTGATCCATGCGTCAAAGGAACGTTTTTTTGCTTCCGAAAAGAATTTGACATCTCCCGGATACCTGGTTGTTACTGGCTATGAGGAAAAAGAAAAGAACGATGCTTTATCCACCCTGCAGGAGAAAATGATTCTTCCGGCGATCTTTACCGTAAAAGACTCCCAGACATCTCCGCCCAAGCGCTACACCACGGGCAGCCTGATCCTGGCCATGGAAAATGCCGGGAATCTGATCGAAGATGAGGAACTGCGGGCCCAGATCAAGGGAAGCGGCATCGGAACCTCCGCTACCCGCGCGGAGATCATCAAAAAACTGGAAAAGAACGGGTATATCACCGTAAACGGGAAGACACAGGCGGTATCCTCCCATCCGGATGGCGAAGCACTCTATGATATCGTGGAAGAAAACCTGCCAAAGCTCCTGTCCCCAAAGATGACCGCAAGCTGGGAAAAGGGGCTTGCACAGATAGAAAACGGGGAAATCACCAAGGAACAGTATCGGGATACCTTGTATCAGTATGTTGCCGACAGTATAGAGAGCATCAAGAGCAAGCAGGCCGCCCAGCAGGTGCCGGATGAAAGCCTCGGTGTCATTGTTGCGGATTGTCCATTCTGCGGCGGGGAGATTGTTACTACCCGGTTCGGGATTGGCTGCAGCAATTATAAGACAAAGGGCTGCCGATTTGCCCTGTCGAAGGATATGTTTGACAAAATGGGGAATGAGCAGTTCGCAAAGCTGATCGCCGGGGAGAAGACGGATCTGATAGGTGGGCTTATTTCCAAGAAAGGAAAGACCTTCAGCGCCGTATTCTTCTTAGAGGATGGGGAAGTAAAGATGGAGTTTCCGGGTATGGAAAGCCACGCAGAGGCAGAGGAAACGTCTTTACCTTGTCCGCGGGCAAAGTGCAAAAAAGAAGGAAAGACCCTGATCCGCTACGGGAAAATGCTCAAATGCAGTTGTGGATTTTCGACCTTTGCCACTGTAGGCGGCCAAAACGGGAAAGAACTTTCCGACAGCGAAATGGAACAGCTTCTGGAAGGCGGAACGATACATGTGGATGGGCTGATCTCCAAAAAGGGCAAGCGATACTCGGCTGATGTTAAGATGAAGCGCGATGGCAAACTGGAGATGCTGTTCTAAATTTTGATAGGGATCATAAAAAAATATGCCAATATATATGAATGCATGACTATATATATTGACATATTTTTATTATATTGTATAATATACAAGCAAGGGGATGATTATGATTTGGGGATGCTACAGAGGGAAAAGAACGGATACAGGAGATTGGGTCAGCGGAACAGTAGTCAGCCGGTCTAAACTGGACGCAGAGGTTTATATTGTCCAACAACCAGGCAAGATTGATGAAGAATGGTATCCGGTTATCCCGGCAACGGTTGGATGGTACACCCTTACCAATGACAAAAACCATACGGCTATTTTCACGGATGACCTTGTAAAAGACACCTGTACCGGCGCGGAAGGAATTGTCAAATTTGGCAGATACCGCAATCCTACGGATACCGATTATACAGAGCATATCGGCTTTTTCATCCATTGGGATGATTTGAAGCTGAAAAGAGATATCGGCTTCTGGGGAAACAACGGATCGCTTATAGTGACTGGCAACATACACGAAGCAGAAGGAAAATCAAAGGAATTTGGAGGGATAGGAAATGTATCATATTTTGTATGTTGATGAATACGACAATTTATGTGCCGAAGTTGCAACAAGAATTTTTACCGGTGATGCGCCGGATTCAGAAATATTATCGTTAAAACTAGAGCAAGAGGGTGTCACTGATGAAAAGAAGAAAGAAATCCTATTACAGGAACTTCGTACAACAGTTAAAACGTTGTTCAATTCTGGTACAAGTGAGAAAGAGATCAAACCACAGACACTGTATCTTTCGATCTGTAAATCGGATGATGACCAGAAATGCGAAATGCATCTGGCTCTTTCATCCGCTCTAATTCAAATTGATGATATTACAGTGAGAAATTTGGTTAAAGTCGCTTTTGAAACTGGAAAATTGGATCTGACACCTTATGGCAAGTGCGTATATGACTAATTTTTCCATCAACGGAATCAATCAATTTGATTGAAAAAATAAAGTTGCTCCAGTCATTGCAAGGTGCGGACTGGAAGAAAAGAAAGGAAGAAAATCATGGTATCCATCACAACAATCATTATTGCCGCAGTTATTATTTTGTTCCTGGCCGTTATCTTAAGCGGTTATGTAAAGGCACCGGCCGATAAGGCGTATATCATTTCTGGATTACATAAGAATCCAAAGATATTGATCGGCAGAGCCGGTATTAAGATTCCGTTCCTTGAAAGGAAGGATGTTTTGCTCCTTAAACAGGTCACGATCGATATCAAAACGAACGGTTACGTGCCTACCTTGGATTTCATCGGCGTGGATATTGATGCCGTTGCGAAAGTCCGTATTATGGATTCCGAAGAAGGACTGAAGCTTGCGGCAAAGAACTTCCTCAATATGAACGAGAAGCAGATCATCGACGCACTGACCGATTCCCTGCAGGGTAACATGCGTGAGATTATCGGTACTATCAAGCTGAAGGATTTAAACACCGACAGAAAGCAGTTCGGTGATCAGGTACAGCAGAAGGCACAGCAGGATATGAACGCGCTCGGTATCGAGATTATCTCCTGCAATATCCAGAGAGTAGATGACGAGAACAAGCTGATCCTTGCTTTAGGCCAGGACAACATGAGCCAGATCCAGAAGGACGCTTCCATCGCAAAAGCGAACGCCGATCGTGATGTGGCGATCGCACAGGCACAGGCAAGCCAGGAAGCGAACGAGGCAAAGGTGAAATCCGATACGGTCATCGCGGAGAGGAATAATCAGCTGGCGATCAAGCAGGCGGAGCTGAAAAAAGAGTCCGATGCCAAGAAAGCGGAAGCCGATGCAGCCTATAAGATCCAGGAACAGGAACAGATGAAAGCCATTAACATGGCGGAAGTGAATGCGCAGATCGCAAAGGCGGAGCGTGAGTCCGAGCTGAGAAGACAGGAAGTTTCCGTACAGGAAGAGACTCTGAGAGCAGAGATCGAGAAGAAAGCCGATGCCGACAAGTACGCGATCGAAAAGGCGGCTGAGGCGGCGAAGTTCAAGGCAGAGAAAGAAGCGGATGCCGATAAGTACAGACGTATCGCGGAAGCCGAAGCAAGACTACAGGAGCAGCTCAAAGAAGCCGAAGGTATCGAGGCGAAAGGTAAGGCGGAAGCAGCGGCTATTGCAGCAAAGGGTCTTGCCGAGGCACAGGCAATGGATCAGAAAGCCGAGGCAATGAAGAAATACGGCCAGGCTGCCATCACGCAGATGATCGTGGAAAAACTGCCCGAGATGGCCGGCGCGGTTGCAAAGCCCTATGAGCAGATCGACAAGATCACCATTATCGGCGGTTCCGGCGACGGCGTGAACGGTATCGGCGGATATGTTCCTGCGGCACTGGCGCAGACCATGGCGGCCATGAAGGAAGCCACTGGCATCGACCTCAAAGACCTGATCGAAGCCAACGGCAAGGAAGCGAAGATCACGAGAAACATTAACGTGACAGGTCTGGAGAATGCTGTGAATGCAGTCACAGACGCGGTAGCGGCATCTGCAGTCACGGAAAACCTTGTTGAGCAGGAACAGGGTGCGGGTAAGAGTTTAGTGGATCCTGGGCTTTTTGCTGCTGACGCGGAAGAATAATACGAGGAGCGAAATATGAAGGGTAAGATTTGCCTAGCCATTATCGTAATAATCTTTGGTTTGGGTATCTTCATGCTGATGCATGGTGATGCCGGTCTGTCGCTGCAAACCAAAGACGGATATAATCAAACAGAAGATTTCGGAAGGGAAACGGATGCTTCCTTCTCCCTGCTTTCTGAGTTAGGGAAAGACTTTAAGAATTTTCTAACAATCGGGGCAGATCTGTTTCGTGTCATCAGCGGCGGTGAATCCCAGTTTAACAATGGATTAGCCGTATTAACCGGGAATGAAGCGATTGATAATAGTGGGGATCCTGTTCCACCAGACTTAGACAACCATGATACTTCCAACCAGGAAAAAACCACGCCGACAGTCGCAGAACTGATGGCAGGTGATGGGGCTGATACTCCTGTGCAGCTCATTGAAGCATCGGTGGAAAGCGTGGTAGATGGAGATACCTTTTATGCAGTTATCGGAAACACAGACCTGAAAATCCGTCTGATTGGTGTAGATACGCCAGAATCAGTTCATGCAGATGACTCCAAGAACACAGTCTGGGGAACATATGCCAGTGATTATACCAAAACCATACTGAAAGAGGGAATGATGGTATACCTGGAATATGACGAGGAACCTACGGATAAATACGGCCGGACATTGGCATATGTCTGGTTATCTGAGGATACATCTGACCCCGGGAACATGCTCAATGCGATTCTTGTCCGGGACGGGTATGCCTACGACAAGGTATTTCGCCCGAACGTCAAGTATGCGGATTTATTCGAGGAACTGCGGGTATCTGCACAGAACAGCGGAGCAGGACTTTGGGCTGACGAAGGCTTTGCGGCGTTGTGGGAGGGATAATAAGATGGTTATTGATATATATAGCACTGATCAAAAATACAATATCATCTACACGGACCCGCCATGGAACCAAACGAAAGGGAATATCAGGAAATGCAGACCAAACCAGACAAAGAGGCTTGATTATCCGACTCTTGATTTGGACGAAATAGCCCAGATTCACAGATTTGTATCTGAAAATCTTGTTGAGAAAAAACATAATATTTTCATGTGGACCATAGACAGGTATCTCCACGATACGGAGCAGATGATGAAATCTCTTGGGTATGAACTCCATGCACGGATGATTTGGGATAAGGAAAACGGCGTTGCTCCTGCATTTACGGTCAGATTTTCGCATGAATATCTTTTGTGGTTTTACAAAAAAGGACATATTTTAATGCCTTGCGAAAAAAATGCGCGGAAAATATATGACAGTTTTGCGGGAACCGTCTTCCATACATAGCAAAAAACCGGAATATGCCTATGAGATGATAGAAAATATGTTTCCAGATTGCCGTAAGCTGGAATTGTTTGCAAGATCAACGAGAGATGCATGGGACTGCTGGGGAAACGAGGTATAAATCATTATAGAAAAAAAGAAAGTGTAGTGGCGGAATAGACGGTAGGAATACTGGTAAAGCCGAAAGGCAATAGTAGACGCACAGGAAGCAATGGGGTGTACATATTGGTGTTGTGTTGCTGGACATGAATTTGCCTACAGAACAATGGAATGTACATGCGTGGTGCAAATCCACGCCTATTCATTAGATTAACTTTAATGCGGAGGTGGCGGAAGGCGGGGATTTTGAGGAAGATACCATATACCGGGTCTTCTTTTCTGCCGTATACGATAAGGTAGATACTATAGATATGAAAATAGAAAACATCAGATATGTAAAGTAAACAGAAAGAGAGAAAAGAACAGCATGGATATAGACATTACAAAGATCTATAGCAAAAAAGAAAAGATTTTTGCGTGTATCGCCGCAGTAATCATTTTACTGGTCCTTCTGATTGCTATTATAATGTGCGTGGTATCTAAAATCGCGTCTGTCGGGGCAGAGGATTATGGCGAAGATCTCATCTGCAGCACCTGCGGAGAGACTTTTCAGACAGTTACCGGCTACTGCAAAAAGTGCGGAACCAAACACTCCGATGATGATTTTGCAGTTTTAAAGGCCTGCCCGAAGTGCGGCAGGAAGGCAGATGTGACGGATGCGGTTTACTGCCATTACTGCGGGAATGAATTAGAACCCGATGCCAGGGTAAGGATCGGAGAGATTAGGAATGGATTCGTGAAATGGTGCGTTAAAAACCGGGATAGGTTTAGCTAGGGAACACACAATCACGGTAAAAGCTATATAAAAGGAAATTTTCCTTTTATATAGCTTAAAAAGGAGAGAACATCTTATGGAGATTGCAGTGAAAGACAGAAGACCGAGTGAAGAAATTAATCATAAGTGGTATCACAGATTAGGAGAAACAATTACAATGACAATTATTTCTGTCATTGTCATTTTGTATTTCGTTATTGCGGCGATAGCTTTAGCGGCTGATTCTTATGAGAGTCAGTTAGGCGAAGTTCCCGACCGCTATGAAGCCTTGATGACAAAGGTTAAGTACAGGGAGGATACAGGTTTCTCGGAAGAACTGCTTGGTGAGATTTTAGCATGGAACGAGGAAGTTATAGCCGGACGCGAGAAAGAAAAAAAAGAAAGCTATCGCAAGATCTTTTCGGCAGTATACGATAAGGTTGACGTTATAGATTTGGAAGAGGAAATGTCTAAGAGAGAATAATCAGTGAAGGTTCTTTGTAAAATGCAGTTTTAAGGAGGAGAGAAATGTACATTAATGAAGTTGTATTTTTCTTTATTTTAATCGGCATTGTAGTTTTTTTTGCCGTCATTGCCACTATCGGTTCCATCATCCGCTACCACAAAAACAGGGATGAGGACGAAATTCGTTCAGCCTATTACGGCATAGGTTGTTTTGCGATTGGCGTGTTTATTGCTCTCAGCATGTTTTTAAATAAGACGATGGAAATGAAGTGAAAATAACATGTAAACAACATGGAAACAGAAGGGAGTCTTGGCAGGCAATGAAAGAAATAATGAAAAA
>CANQIJ010000089.1 GCA_947624025.1 uncultured Lachnospiraceae bacterium
TTCTTGTACCCTTTTTTACTGGTTTTGGGGTTATTTCTTTTTCAATTTACTCTTGACATATCACCAAATTGCTTTTGGGGTAACACAATACTACTTTTTATTCTACCCCCCCCCCTATTGAAATTGTCAACGGCGGATGAAAATATGGGGATTCACCAATATGGAAAGTAAAATAAAAAACTAACTAGTAAAATAAAGGGGTAAAATAAAATGTGTAAAAATATATTGATTTTAATCCAATAATTGCATATAATAAGGCTAACCGAAGAAGCTTATGATTTTTCGGATTCATAGGTGGAGGTTCTTCCGTAAGTATCGGTTCGCTTACACCGAATAGGCACAAGCCGAAGAAAAAAGAACCGCTTTATAGAATTTCAAAAAGCTCTTGGCTGCGGTCAAGAGCTTTTGATGTATCAGGAGGACTATTTTAGAGGGTTAAGCTTTCAGCAATCGCCGCAGCTCTCCCTCATCCATCTTCGGAAGCGCCGTCCTAATATGCTTTATGATCCTGTCCAGTGATTCCTCCGGGCTTCTTGTATAGGCTGACCGGCACAGCTTATCTCCCCAGTAATTCTCCGCCAGATCGTATCTGCAGTTGCCCCAGCCGTATTCGTCGCCGTTCCTGCGTCTGCTGTATTCATAGTTCACGGGAACGACATATGTCTGCATCTGAAGGCGGGTGATAACCGTCTCAAATCCCTTATTGCCGCCCTTCTTATAATTCAGGCTGTCCTTGATATTCCTCGTGAGCATTGCACCGGATCCGGCGATATGATCCACGATCCCTTTATCCTTATAGGAAGCAAGCCCGTCATCGAAACGTGCATCGAAGTCATATCCATCGCGCCGGTAATTACAGAAGTCAGGCCACAGCTTCAGACTGATAAATCCTGCTTTCTTCTCGAAAAATTTACCGTATACAAGCTCTTTGTTCTGAAGCACCTGCCCCTTCCAGTCCCAGGCATCCCAATGGATCTTACCATGCCATCGTCCCTGATACCACGCATCATAGGAAATGTTTTCTTCCAGAGAAAAGCCCTCAATTCTTCCGGAAAAGAACGGCAAAAAACCGATCTCATTGACCAGGGCAGTCAGTTGTTCCCGATTCTTTATCTCTTCGATCATTTTCCGTAATCAGTCCTCACCTGTAAGCTGCACTGTCATATACGCATGTCCGGTCGCCGGCAGAAACTTTTCTGTCACATCGGCGGTCTTCATCTTAAGGCTCGATGTACACACGCACGGATGGCATCCCAGATATTCACCCTTCAGCACATCTTCATCGATCAAAAGCTGTACCGCATGATCTTTATCATTCATCAATCCCATGATGCTGACTGCACCCGGTTCTATATCAAGATATTTCAGCATATCCTCCGGGTCTGCAAAAGAGAGTCTTGCCGAATTGATCTGGGACGACAGCTCTTTCGTCTTGAATTTCTTATCTCCGGGCATCATCAGCAGATAAAAGTTCGTCTTCTGCCTGTTACAGAGGAACAGGTTCTTGCATATCAGGACACCAAGCACCGCATCTATCTCATTACACGCTTCCATGTTATTCGCCGGCTCGTGATCTGTGCGCTGATATGCGATCCCAAGGCTGTCAAGAAAGTCGTACGTCCGCACCTCTCTTGGCAGCCTGCCTTCTATCTTCTCCGGCCTTCCGTCATACAGCTCCATTTTCAAAAAACTCCTTTATCTCCAGCATCCGGCTTATTTGATATTTACCCGCACCGTTGACACCGGCAAATATGATATACTTTCTCACTATCAAAACCTCTTTTCCGCCACGACTCTTTTTTGTTTCTGTTGTAATACATAATCCGTCAAAGTACGGATAAATCCTTTTTCTTCCGCATCCTCTGCCTGAATGACAAGGTCATCCGCTTCTTCGACGTTTATATCTTTGCAGACTTTATATAACTCATGAACGATCTCTGATTTTGACAATATATCACATCCCATCTTCTATAAATGTCAGCCTTCAGGAAACTGATATCCTCATCTAACTATATCATCATGATCCTATTTATACAATGTTTTTTGGTCCTGGGCTGCCCACTCATTTTGTGCCAAATTCCATTTTCCGGGCCTGGATCTTAAATGTGACCTTCTTCACGCCGCCGTATTTACCGATTCCTTTCAGCTGTACGCTGGCGGTGCCTTTCTTGATATTATTGGTATAGGTCTCTTCCAGGATCTCATAGTCCGTGCCGTATACAAGCGGCTGACCGCCCACGGTGACTTTGATATCGTCCTTCGTCAGGCTGACGGCTCTGCCGGTATAAGCCTTGGGCGTAACGGATATCTTCGCCTTTGTAAAATCACCTTCCGTGATCCGGTAAGAGGCCATCAGGCTTCCGTAATAATTACCCTTGCCCGTCATATATACGCAGACATAGGCTCCCTGATCCACTTTGCTCTTGTTATTCAGTTTGGTGATACCGTCACCTCTCGTGTAGGACAGCGTATAGTCCGTTCCCGCCTTCAGCACCTTTCCGTCAATGTCCGTAAGCACCGGCTTGGTCCCGTATTTATTGGCCTTATTCACATATGCGACATCCGGCGCGATTACATCGATCGGAGCATCCACATCCGCCAGATTCCTCTTTTCGATCGAGAATTTGATCTGTGCGTAGGTTCCCTTAAAATTACCTTTTCCTTTCACCGTCATCATCGGCGCTTTCTTGGAATCTGCAGCAGCCGCCTTCGTGTTATTCTTATACGTGAGCGTATAATCTTTGCCGTTTTCGAGCAGCATATCGCCGTACATCAGGATCATCTCCGGCTTGCAGCCGCCCTTGACATATTTGACCGTAAAGGGCGTATTCATATCCCCGCCCGTCTGCGCGATCCGTCCCGCAAGCTTATGGTCGGGATCGCTGCCCATGTCGTAGGCCGTGATCTTGAACGTCTTTTTGACCGTTCCCGTATAAGCGCCGACACCCTGTATGATCACGGACGCCGTACCGACATTCACATTTTTATCATAAGCGACCGTATAATCCCGTTCCGGCGTCAGCGCGGTTCCGCTAAGCGTCACGCTAAGCTCCTGTGTCTGTGCCTGACCGTTATACACCTTATTGACGATACCGTTTACTTTGGCTCTGCCAAGCGGCGTACCGGTGATCTTGAAGGTGACCGTTTTATCACCCGCGTAACCGCCTTTTCCTCTCAGCGTAACAGACGCCGTTCCGATCTGCGTATTATTTTCATACGAAACGATCTCGTAATCGGTATCTTTGACCAGCGGGCTGTTCTTGCTCTTCGTATATAAGATCAGCTCCGCATCCGTCAGGGTGATCGCTTCTCCTGTGTAGGTCTTATTCTTGACAACGGCACATTTCACTTTCTCGAGCAGTGCGACGCCTTCCTCGGCGATCGTCAGATTGACCGTCTTCGTGCCGGTAAAATTGCCCGTTCCGGCGATCTGCACCCGATATGTGCCCGGCTTCTGGTAAGCATCGGCTGCGGTATCCGGATACGTTATCGTATAGTTTCCTTTCGCGCCCAGCTTCTTGCCGTTAAAAAGCACCGTTGGCGCTTTTTTCTGGACTTTCCCGGTATACGCCAGCGTGATATCCGGGATCCGGATCAACGACTCATCTTCCATATTGACCCGATCGATCTGAAACAGCTCCGTTACCGATCCGCTATAATTTCCCTTGCCCTTCACCGTGATCGTGGGCGCTTTCTTAGGATCGGACGCGTCGTTTGCCTTGGTATTGTTTTTGTAAGAGACCGTATAATCCGTCTTCTCCGTCAGCCTGTGGCTGCCGTCGTACACACGGACATCCTGCCTGATCGCCTTGCCCGTGTAGGTCTGCTCCGTCACGCCCGCGATCCACAGACCCGACGGCACAACACCGCTCTCCGGCTTATCTTCCTCCGGAACCTCCTCCTCCGGCTCCGGTTCTGGCGGGATCCTGTTCCACACCGCGTACAGAACGATATTACCCGTCACGGGACTGCCGAATCCATATCGCTCGTTACCCAGATACCAGCCTGCAAAGGTGAATCCGGCTTTGGACGGAGCGGCAGGCTCTGTCACAGCCGCACCCTTCTCGACTCTCTGCGCCGCTACCGCCGTACCGCCGCGGGAATCAAAGGTAACCGTATACTGGTCGTTTTCCACATTTTCACCGGTTCCCATCAGATAGACCACTTTAAAGCCGTACGCATTGGTCTTTTCATCCGACACCAGCTTAATCTTCACCTTGCTGCCCGGGATCTCCACCGTCTGTCCTGCCAGCGCCTTGCCGGTATATTTACCGAACAGGGTTTCTTTGCCCTTCGCATTATCGTAATACAGATAGAGGAAATCAAAATTTTCTTCCAGATCCGTCTGTTCGTCAAAGGTCAAATACAGGCTCTCCGCGCCCTCCTTGGTATACAGCCAGAAATCGGAAGCATTATCCGCATAGGGATGATCGCTCTGCAGGTCATTGATGCTGCTGCAGATATGTCCGCTGCCCGTGACTGTAACCGTACAGCTTGCCTTCACGTCGCTGCCGTCCGTCGCCGTGGCGCTGATCTTCACCGTGCCTTTTGATACGGCCGTCACCAGACCCGTCTCATCCACGGTGGCAATCTTGCGGTCTTCACTGCTCCAGGTCACCTCTTTCCGGGCGCTGCCCGGTGAAACCGCCGCCGTCAGCTGACAGGTATCAAGCGCCTCCAGCGACAGAGACGTCTTATTCAGCCTGATCGATGTGACAGGCTGTGCCACACGAACCGTACAGGAAGCGCTCACATTCCCTACCGTCACCTTAACGATCGCGCTGCCGATGGATTTGCCTGTCACCAGGCCCGTATCATCCACGGCTGCCACATCGGGCTCAGAGCTCTTCCATGTCACCTCGTCGGTAAAGTTCGACGGCACAACGGTCATGACCAGGCTGACCTTCTGCCCCTTGACCATATCCAGTGTCTCTGTATTTAACCGAACCTCTGTCGCCCCGACTTCCTGATCGACAAAAGTGATTCCCTTCGTGTTCGCATAGGTCTCCGCATACGTTCCGGCAACGCCGTAGATCGTCATTTTCAACGGATAGCTGAACACCGTATCCGCGATCGACGTCGTGGCGCGGGGGATCGTGATCTCCGTAAGCGCCGTGCAGTTCGTAAACGCATTGGAGCCGATCTTCGCCGTCCGGTACGGCAGTATGATCTTCTGCAGAGAAGAACAGAGGTTAAAAGCATATGTAGGTATCTCCGTAATGCCGGTGCCAAGCGACACATCGCTCAGCTTCTCACATTCTGCGAAAAGATAACTTCCCAGCTTAGTCACGCTGTCGGGAACAACGATCTTCTCCAGCGCATCACAGTCATAAAAGGCATGATCGCCGATAGTAACCACGCTGTTGCCCATCTCCACCCTGCTTAAGCTGTCGCAGTTATAGAAAGCACGGGAACAGATTCTTTCCAGTGTCTCCGGGAAGTTTACCTTGGCGAGATTGACGCAGTTTTCAAACGTGTTGTCCGGCACACTGGTCATCCCTGCAGAAAGTACAGCTTCCTGCAGATTGGAACAGTCATCAAAAATATAGGTGCCCATGTCGGTCACGCTGTCCGGAATCTTGATCGACGTCAGGCTGGTACACCCGTTAAAGGCAAAGCTTTCTATCTCCGTCACAGAAGCCGGGATATTAACGGTACGCAGATTACTACAACTCCCAAATGCACTGTTTGCTATCAAGGTCACTGTATCCGGGATCTCGATCTGTTCTATCCCCGGGCACCCATATAACAGACTGCTTGCTATCTGCGTCGTTCCCTTCTCGAAGGATACATTTTTTAAACCGGTACAATCTCTAAAAGCTTCTCCTCCTTTCGTCAGGCTCTTAGGGATCTCGATCGCCGCCAGTGAAGTACAATCCCCAAATGTCTTCCGGTCCATGCTCTGCAGGCTCTTTGACAATGTCACCTGGGACAGATTTGTGCAGCCATCGAACGCATAGGCCCCGATCTTCGTCACGCTGTCCGGGATCACCAGCACCCGCAGCGTCTTGTTATTTTGAAAAACGAACGAATTGATCTCCACGACCTTATGCCCGTCCAGCGTTTTGGGAATGCTCAACGCCGATACATTGCCCTGGTATTTCGTGATCGTGGCATTACCCGCTTTATCCAGCTCATATTCGAAGATGGTATAGGGCTGTCCCTTGGAGTCAACCCCTTTGCTGGCGCCGTTATAGCCGTAGCGCGAATCTGCCGGGGTATAATATTTCCACGAGCTGCCGCCGGAGCCGTCTGTATTTTCTCCTTCCCGGGTACACTTGGGCACTCCGATCCCGTCCTCAAAATGGAAGGCTACTCTGGCAGGACTGTTCTTTTCTGTATAGATATCCTCCTGCTTTTTCCATTCATATTTATCTAACAAATAATTGACCGCCGCATTACACCCTATCGTCGCATACAGCCATGCGCTCAGATGCGTACATCGCTGCGGCGTTTTCCCATCGTCATACGTTCGCAGCCGCAGAGTTCCCTTGGCTCCGATCTTGCCGTAGATCGATCCCGTCAGAAAGTTACAGACATTAACGCCCAGCGTACAGGTAATGCCGACTCCCATTTCAGCATATGCCTGAACTGTGAAATCCTTTTTTTCAAATTTTCTGGACAACCGGAAACTGCCTTTTTCGTAATGTATCCCCGCAGATATTTCCACTTCCTGACTTACGGTGACTTCCCCTTTCATGGAAAGGTTCATCTGAACCGAAAAGAAGCCCACATAAGCGACCGGGATCTTGAGCAGGTCGATCGTCGGCGATACCCCGCTTGCCTCCAATACATCCACACTGACATTACAGCCGAATATCACGGTTGCATCCATATCGATATATGCCGATCGTTCTGAAAGGCTCGCATCAAAATCGGCTTTCAGATTGCTGACCTTACAGGAAACGGTGGCTTTGACGCCATCCGCAATATGAAACTCTTTTCTGGCCTCATCCGAGATCGCATAGGTGACGGTCGCCTCCAGGGCGCTGATCGTCTGTCCGCCGACTTCCTCCAGACTGTCGTATTTAGTACCGTCTTCCCACTCTTCCTCCTGTGTGCCGCCGACGATAAACTTAATCTCAACGGCATCATCATATGCCTTCGCACCTGCCAGTTCTCCATCCAGGCTTCCCGAGAGGTCAATAGATTTAAAGGCTTCCTCCATCACCACATTCTCGGTGGTAACAACCGTCTCATCACCGGACTTTGTGATCCCTGCCACGCGGTATACGATCGGGAAACCGTCCTTCACGATACCGAACCGGTCACCTTTCTGCAGAGTCTGCTCCAGATGATGGAACGTGATCTCATTCTCATCAGTCAGCTCCGCCTCCGTTCCCTCGGGCAGCACGATAACGCCATCGGCGAACTCATATTGATCGGCAGATGTCCGCTTTTGGTTCTGCTCCTCCAGCACCTTCTTCGCATCCTCCACCATGATATCTTTCTCAGATGTGGTGATAGACGCTTCCGGCAGAAACTTCCCGTCAGACAGCTGAAACCACTTCCTGTCGATCGCCACCTGGATATCGTTCGGATAGGTGACACCCGCCGACTCGCTGAAGGAATACCCTTCCTCTCCGGGCATAAAGCCCAGGCAGTAATTCAAGGTATGAGCGGCAAATTCCCTGGTCGCCGGATCGTCCGGGCGAAACGCGTCTCCCGCTTCCACATCGACCAGTCCGAACTCTGTCGCGACCATGACGATCGAATACGCCTTCGAAGAAGCATCGATATCCGAGTAATAATTATCGGGATAATTGGCTTGTTCGACAGACATCCCGAAAGTATTTTCCAGGATCTTCAGCCATTCTACACGGCTGACGTCTCCCCCTGCATCAGCATATGTAATGATCTCATCCCCGGCGATCAGCTCCGTATCGGAATCCTCTGCCTGATCATCCGCTTCTTCGTCAACCTCCTGCTCTTCTTCGCCTTCCGTATCTTCGGAGTCTGTATCAGAATCCTGTTGCTCTTCTTCGTCTTCCGTGTCACCGGAGCCTGTATCGGAGCCCTGCTCCCCTTCGTCTTCCGTATCACCGGAGCCTGTATCGGAGCCCTGCTCTCCTTCGCTTCCCGTATCACCGGATTCGGCGCCGGAATCCTGTTCTTCTTCATCGTCTTCCGCATCCCCGCTGCTGTCCTGGGGCTCTTCGCTTGCCGTATACGTACGCTCTGTCTCAGCCCCTCCCATTTCCTGACCGGCCTGATAGATTGCGGAGGATCGCATTGCCGGATCCAGGCTTTTCGCTAAAACCTCATTTCCGCTCGTTACGCACATCAGGCAGACGATCAACAATGACGCCAGCACCCTTTTCACATTTCTCATAACATTTTGTCTCCTTCTCAGCATATGTATTGTCACATCCAGGAAAAATTTTTGATACAAATTCAGTAAAAGTGAGATAGTAATACTCAAATATAATAGTATCACCGTTG
Organism: uncultured Lachnospiraceae bacterium; assembly: GCA_947624025.1. Lineage (GTDB taxonomy): Bacteria > Bacillota > Clostridia > Lachnospirales > Lachnospiraceae > UBA3282. The sequence continues at coordinate 8,443 of CANQIJ010000089.1, forward strand.
ATTTTCAAAAACAATAGTACTACTTTCATATTTTTCCTTTTATAAAACATTTGCTTTCTGTTTGTGTGCTAAATAATGTTTAACAATAAAGACTATAAGGATATTACACCGTATGAGAACCTGTTAATATAGGCAGCACACCACAGAGGAGACGATCCGCATGGGAATCGATTACAAGACACTCGGGAAAAATATTAAATTTTACAGGAAGCAAAAGAGTCTGACACAGGAACGACTGGCTGAACAGCTGGATCTGTCCGTCGGATTTATCAGCCAGGTGGAACGCGGTATTACTAAAATGAGTCTCGATACCTTGATCAATTTTTGCGATCTGCTGGATTGTTCTGTCGGCGATATGCTGGACAATGCGCGAATGGACCGCTTCCACGACACAGCAGGAGATTTTATTGCTCTGTACGGTACGCTTTCAAAAGAGGATCAAATGCTGTTCTACTACATGCTGAAGGCTTACCGCGAGCATTTATAAGATGTTCTTGAAAATATTCTTGAAAATGTTTTTGATCTGAATATATATAACGGTGCTGCAGCCCGCTGTTTTATATGACATAATAATCCGTCTGCAGCTCCTCCTGCCATTCCTGCATATCCCGCAGGGTGATGCTTTCCAGCACTTCCTGCATGGCCTCGTCCAGTCTCTGCCACAGGATGTAGCTGACGCAGACGCTCTTATTCTCGCAGGGGATGCCGTTTACTCCGACACAGTCCGCAGGCGACAGATCCCCTTCCACCGCCCTCAGGATCTTCCCAACCGTGTAGTTCTCCGGCCGGTCGGCAAGAATATATCCGCCGCGCGGACCCCTGACGCTTTTTACCAGAGAAGCTTTATTTAATGTGCCGATGATCTGCTCCAGATATTTTTCCGATATATTCTGTCTTTTGGCGATATCTCTGACGCTCACCGGTTCTCCGT
>CANQIJ010000090.1 GCA_947624025.1 uncultured Lachnospiraceae bacterium
CCTGGCTCATTTATCTGAGATATGAATTGAAAATTCCTTGAAAAATAAGGGAAAAACACTTGACTAAATAGGGAGGACTTTGTTATGGAAATGACATTGAGATGGTACGGTTCTAAATTTGATACGGTGACATTAAAACAGATCCGGCAGATCCCCGGCGTGACGGGCGTCATATCAACGCTGTACGATACAGCGCCGGGCGAGGTGTGGAGCAGAGAGCGCATCCGGGCGCTGAAGGATGAGATCGAAGCGGCGGGGCTGCATCTGTCGGGAATCGAGAGCGTCAATATTCATGATGCGATCAAGATCGGCAGCCCGGACAGGGAGCAGTATATTGCCAATTATATAGAGACGCTTAAGAATCTGGGCGAGGAAGATATTCATCTGGTCTGCTACAATTTCATGCCGGTGTTTGACTGGACCAGAACAGAGCTTGCCCGTGTGCGCCCGGACGGATCGACGGTTCTTGCCTACACGCAGGAGGCGGTCGATGCGCTCGATCCTGAGAAAATGTTTGCTTCCATTGCAGGCGATACGAACGGCGCTGTTATGCCGGGATGGGAGCCGGAACGTATGGCGCACGTGAAGGAACTGTTTGAGATGTATAAGGATGTTGACAATGAGAAGCTGTTTGAGAATCTGAAATATTTTCTGGAAAAGATCATGCCTGTCTGTAACGAGTATGATATCAATATGGCGATCCATCCGGATGATCCCGCGTGGAGCGTGTTCGGTCTGCCGCGCATCATCATCAACAAGGAGAATATTCTGCGTATGATGAAGATGGTGGACGATCCCCATAACGGCGTGACGTTCTGCTCCGGTTCTTACGGGACCAATCTGGAGAACGATCTGCCGGATATGATTCGATCTTTGAAGGGCAGAATACATTTTGCGCACGTGCGTAACTTAAAATTCATCTCTCCGACTAATTTCGAGGAGGCGGCGCATCTGTCGAGCGACGGATCGTTTGATATGTATGAGATCGTGAAAGCACTTTACGAGATCGGATTTACCGGACCGATCAGGCCGGATCATGGACGTATGATATGGGACGAGGTGGCTATGCCGGGGTACGGCCTGTATGACAGGGCGCTCGGAGCCGCATATATAAACGGTCTGTGGGAGGCTATCGACAAGGCGGCTCACAGAGCATAAAAAGAAAAGAGGGTAAAGAGATTATGAGGCTGAGTAAAAGCGGACTTACGGACAGGGCACAGTGGGAGAAAGCCGGTTACGGGCTTCCGATGTTTGACAGAGAGGCGGTGGCGGCGGCAACGAAAGAGGATCCGTTTTGGGTTCATTTCGGTGCAGGCAATATTTTCAGGGCATTTCAGGCAAGAGTCGTGCAGGATATGCTAAACGCCGGAGCGCTGGACAGAGGTCTTATCGTGGCGGAAGGGTTTGACTATGAGATCATAGAGAAGATGAACCGTCCGCACGACGATTACACGATCGCAGTCACGTTGAAGGCAGACGGCAATATAGAGAAAACCGTGGTGGGTAGTGTGGTCGAGTCGTGTATTTTGGATTCCGGTAATGAGAAAGAATACGGAAGGCTGAAAGAAATATTCCGCAAAGATTCTCTGCAGATGGTTTCCTTTACTATTACGGAAAAAGGCTACAGCCTTGTAAACGGAAAGGGCGAGACGCTCGCCGATGTGGAGGCGGATTTTGCGGCGGGACCTGAGAAACCGGTAAGCTATATGGGTAAGGTGGCGTCCCTTTTATACGCCCGTTACCAGGCGGGTGAAAAACCGGTGGCGATGGTCAGTATGGATAACTGTTCGCACAACGGGGATAAATTGTATGCGGCTATTAACGCTTTCGCTCAAAAGTGGGTGGGCAATAAGACGGCAGACCCGGGATTTGCCGCCTATGTAAACGATCGGGATAAGGTGTCGTTCCCGTGGACGATGATCGATAAGATCACACCGCGTCCGGATGCTTCTGTGGAAGCAGTCTTACAGGCGGACGGTATCGAGGGGCTTGAACCGGTCATCACATCCAGGAATACTTATGTGGCGCCTTTTGTAAATGCCGAAGAATGTGAGTATCTGGTGATCGAGGACAGTTTTCCGAACGGCCGGCCGGCGCTGGAGAAGGGCGGATTGTTGTTCACCGACAGAGAGACGGTCGACAAGGTCGAGAAGATGAAGGTATGTACCTGTTTAAATCCGCTTCATACAACGCTTGCGGTCTTTGGGTGTCTGCTTGGCTATGATAAGATATCGGAAGAAATGAAGGATGCAGAGCTTAGTAAGATGGTGCAGACGATCGGGTATCAGGAAGGGCTTCCCGTCGTGGTCGATCCGGGTGTGCTTGATCCCAGGGAATTTATTGATACGGTGCTGGGACTGCGTATCCCGAATCCCTTTATGCCGGATACCCCGCAGAGAATAGCGACGGATACCTCTCAGAAGCTTGCTATCCGCTTTGGAGAGACGATCAAAGCATACGCTGCATCGCCGAAGCTCAATGTGTCCGATCTTAAGCTGATACCGCTTGTGTTTGCGGGATGGCTCCGGTATCTGATGGCGGTGGATGATAACGGGAACGCTTTTGAGCTAAGTCCCGACCCGCTTCTGGATACGGTATGCCCCTATGTGGCAGGATTCAGGCTGGGTGAACCGGCTGACGCAGAGAAAGCGCTTAAGCCCATTCTTGAGAATGCCGGAATATTTGGCGTGAATCTGTATGAAGTTGGTATGGCAGATAAGGTGTGCGGATATTTTAAAGAGCTGATCGCGGGGCCCGGGGCGGTCCGTGCCACGCTCAGGAAATATACGGCGTAATGCAAAATATCACGATACAAAATATTACAATATAGAATATCTGTGCCGGGCAGGTGTGATCACCTGCCCCTTTTTATGCTTTTGGGTGTAGAACAAATTTTTTAATTTTGGTATAATTTATAAGACGGAAGCGAATGAGGAAAGTATGTTTTGTGTGCCGGCCCGTTATCCGCAGCACAGAGAACGGAAGAATACAAGGCTTATGATCAGATATCTCAAAAAGTATTGGTTATTTTTCATATTGGCGCCGCTGTTCATGCTGGGCGAGGTGAGCATGGACCTGTTGCAGCCGCGTCTGATGGCGGTCATTGTGGATGAAGGAGTCCTGGGACTGTCAAACGGCGGCACAGGCGACATGGGACTTGTCATACATACAGGTGTCAGAATGGTCGGTCTGGTATTGTTCGGATGCTTTTGCGGCATTATGTCCGGTGTGTTTGCCAATCTGTGCAGCCAGAACTACGGGAATGATATCAGAAAAGACGCTTTTCAAAAGATCATGTCGCTCTCTTTTGAGCAGACGGACCGTTTTTCGACAGGCTCGCTTATTACCAGAGTGACCAACGATATCACGCAGGTACAGAATCTGCTTACACAGTGCATTCGTGGATTCGTGCGGACTTTTTTGCTGTTTGCGGGCGGTATTGTATGTATGCTGACGCTGGATATGAGCTTCGGCGCCGTGGTGGCATGTGTGCTCCCGCTGATCGTGATCTGCGTGATATTTTTTATTGCCAAATCAAACCCTGTGTTTACCGTACTGCAGGATAAGCTTGACAGGCTGAATAACGTTATGCAGGAAAATGTGTCGGGTATCAGGGTGGTCAAGGCTTATGTGAAAGAGGCGTATGAGAAAGACCGTTTTGGCGTCGCCAATGACGAATTAACAGGCACGCAGCTGGACGTACTGCTTCTTCTGTCGTATATGACGCCCATTATGAATATATTGCTGAATATCTCGGTGGTGGCAGTCATCAAGGTGGGCGCCGTGCAGGTGGAGGCCGGCGGCGTCACGCCCGGCGATGTGATGGCTGCGATCACGTATATATCCCAGATATTAAATGCGGTAATGCGCATGACCATGATCTTTCAGACGGTATCCCGAGGGGCGGCTTCCGGCAGACGGATCAAGGAAGTGCTTGTCTGCGAGCCGTCCATCAAAGACGGGAGCTTTGAAGAAGAGACGAGTGTTAAAGGCAAGGTGGAGTTCAGGGATGTATCCTTTGCTTATCCGGGGATGGGAACTGAGAATGTGATCGAGCATTTTAGTCTTACGATCCAGCCGGGAGAGACGCTCGGTATCCTGGGCGCCACCGGCAGCGGTAAATCCACTCTGGTCAGTCTGATCCCGAGGTTTTATGATGTGACGGGCGGACAAGTGCTGGTGGACGACGTTGATGTGAGGGAGTATAAATTGAGCGTATTGCGCGCTAAGGTGTCGGTCGCGCTCCAGAAGAGTGAGATTTTCAGCACATCCATAAGAGAAAATATTGCGTGGGGAGATCCCGACGCTGACGACGCGCATATTCTTCGCGCAGCGGGCGCGGCTCAGGCGCTTGAGTTTATTGAGGATAAAAAAGACGGGCTTGCCACGCAGGTAGCACAGGGAGGGCACAGCCTGTCCGGAGGCCAGAAACAGAGAGTAGCGATCAGCAGGGCGATCCTTAAGAATGCGGAGATACTGATCTTCGACGATACCACCAGCGCCCTTGATCTTAAGACAGAAGCAAAGCTGTACGGGGCGCTCAGGGAGGCGTATGCGGGAACGACCAGGATCATAATCGCGCAGCGGATCGCATCTGTAAAAAATGCGGACCGTATCGCGGTGATCGAGAACGGCCGTCTCGTGGCATGCGCAGACCACGGGCAGTTAATGGAGAGCTGCGCGGTTTACAGAGATATCTATGATTCACAGCTGAAGAAGTGAGGAAGACAGATGACCGGGAGTAAGGAACAGTCCATAAGCAATTATAAAGTGCCGGGCATGCGAAGCCCCCGCAACAGACAGGTGGAGAAGCCGGAGGATGGCGCAAAGACCCTGCGCCGCCTGACAAGGTATTTTGCCGATGAGAGGAAGGTAGTGCTTTTTCTGCTCGGCGTGGTCTTTATTGTTGTGATCGCTTCCGTCTATGCGCCGAGGCTGCAGAGCGATGCCATAGACAGCATATCCCGGCACGAGTTCGGGAAACTGCCGCCGATACTGCTGTTTATGCTGGCCGTATATGCGGTGCAGAGCATCGGAACATTCCTGCAAAGCAGGGAGAGCGCTATTTTAAGCCAGCGGGTCGTAAAGAGGATGCGGGAAGAATTGTTTGACTGCGTGGTGAACCTTCCCGTAGGATACATAGACGGACATTCCCACGGCGATATCATGAGCCGTATGACGAACGATGTGGAGAATATCTCCAATACCGTATCACAGTCGCTCAGCTCGCTTTTTTCCGGGGTGCTCACCGTGGCGGGAACGGTGGCGATGATGCTGTATCTGTGCCCGCAGCTTGCGCTCCTGTCCTGTACGACGGTGATACTGACCGTTATGGCGACCAAATTTCTCTCCGGCGCCATGCGCTCCTTTTATCGTAAGAGACAGGTGCTGCTCGGAGAGCTCAACGGAACGGTCGAAGAGATGGTGGGCGGCTACAGGACGGTGGTCGCATACGGGAGGCAGGCAGCGGTCGTGGAGGAATTCAACAGGACCGCCGACGAACTGACCAGATCGGGCATTGTTGCGGAGATCCTGGGCGGTTCGATGGGACCTGTCATGAACGTGATCAACAATGTGGGTTTTGTCATTATTGCGGCGTTTGGCGGTTACTTTGCGGTAAACGGCGTGATCTCCATAGGCATTATTTCGGCCTTTATCGTCTATGCCAAGCAGTTCGGACGCCCCATCGACGAGATCGCGCAGATCTACGGGCAGATACAGACGGCTATCGCAGGCGCGGAGCGCGTGTTTGCCATTATGGACCAGCCCCGGGAGGATCGATCGGGGAAAAAAGGTATGGAGAACGCGCGCGGTGTCATTACGTTCCGAAATGTCAATTTTTCGTATATTCCCGGACAGCAGGTGCTGCACGATTTTAATCTGGAGGTGCGGGCGGGGCACAAGATCGCTCTTGTGGGCGCTACGGGCAGCGGCAAGACGACGGTGGTCAATCTGCTGATGCGTTTCTATGATCCAGACAGCGGGGAGATCCTGATAGACGGGGTCAACATCAGGGATATCGATCGTGACACTCTGAGAAGAAATACGGCGATCGTGCTGCAGGATACGGTGCTTTTTGCCGACACGGTACGGAATAATCTGAAATATTCCAGACAGCAGGCCACGGACGAGGAGATGGAACAGGCTGCCGGGATGAGCAACTGCCATGATATGATCCTGCGGCTGAAAGACGGTTATGATACGGTGCTGGCCGGGGAGGGTTACAATCTGTCGCAGGGACAGAGGCAGCTTCTGGCCATTGCCAGGGCTTTTCTGGCGCAGCCGGTGATACTGATCCTGGACGAAGCCACCTCCAGCGTGGATACGAGAACCGAGAAGCGGATCCAGGATGCAATGGTGAAGCTGATGGAGAACAGGACCAGCCTGATCATCGCGCACCGCCTGTCCACGATCCAGGATGCGGATTATATCGTTGTCATGGACCGGGGCAGGATCGTTGAGGCGGGCGATCATGAGGAGCTGCTGCAGAAAAAAGGCCGGTACTATGAGCTGTATATGACGCAGTTTGCCGGGAATACAATTTAAGTACAATTTGTCAATCGTTTGGTGTTGATTTATGGGGTGGAAAAGTAATACAATAGAGTACACGGTGTACATAGTTATACAGCCCGGGATCAAAAGGGCATTTTATAAATATAAGTGCAGGAGGATTATAAAATGAAAAGCATCGGAATGAAGATCTACATCGCGCTGGGGGTCATAGGCATACTGCTTGTCACGATCATCGGACTGAATATTTCAGGCCTGAAGACGATCAACAGCTTCAACAACAGACTCGGAGAGGTATGCCAGACGCTTGAGAAGGCCCAGACGGGTACGGCAGACGGAGATATGGATGCGCTCATGACGGAGGCGGACGAGGCCATGCGCCGCAGCCAGGTTCAGATCCAGGGAACGGTTATCTTCAACTATTGCGCGGCGGCGATCTACATCATCATACTGGTGGTCACGGTCATGATCGTGGCAAAGACGATCGTGAAGCCGGCCAGGGATTCCGGAATGGCGCTGCGCACGATCACGGATAAGCTGGACGCGGGAGAGGGCGACCTGACAGAGCGTATCCCCGCCAAAACGGGGGATGAGATCGGCCAGATGGCGGTCGGCATCAACAGCTTTATCGGACAGCTGCAGAAGATCATGCAGGACTTAAAGACCGAGTCGGGGAATATGGCGCAGTCGGCGCAGGTGATCACCGATCAGATCACGGATTCCAATGAGAGCGCGAGCAATGTGTCTGCGGCAACAGAGCAGATGGCGGCCAGCATGGAAGAGATATCGGCCACCCTCAGCCAGCTGTCTCTCGGCAGCGGCAACATCCTGAATGAGATCCATTCCATGAACTCCAGCGTTCAGGACGGCGCGAAGCTGGTACGGGACATTCAGGACCGTGCCACCAAGATGCAGCAAACTACGGTTGAGAGCAAAGAAAATGCGGGAAGGACGATCGCGCAGATCAGGGAGGCGCTTCAGGCTGCGCTCGAGGAGAGCCGCAACGCGCAGAAGATCAATGAGATGACGCAGGATATCCTGAACATTACCAGCCAGACCAATCTGCTTTCTTTGAACGCATCCATCGAGGCGGCAAGAGCAGGCGAAGCCGGAAGAGGCTTTGCGGTGGTAGCGGATGAGATCAGAGGACTGGCCGACAGCAGCGCACAGGCGGCGGGCAATATCCAGAATATCAGCAGCCTTGTAACGGAGGCGGTGGAGAAGCTGGCGAGAAACGCAGAGCAGATGCTGCAGTTTGTCGGTGAGAATGTGATGAAGGACTATGACAGCTTCGTGGAGATCGTACAGCAGTATAAGCAGGATGCCGACAGCGTAGGCGCGATCCTGGACGATATGGCGGCCAATACCGAGGATATCAGTCAGACGATGGACAACATGAGCAACGGTATCAACGACATCTCTACGGTGGTAGAGGATAATGCCCAGGGTATCACCAATGTGGCGGATAACGCGGTGGCGCTCGTGGAATCCATGGTCCAGATCCAGAGAGAGACTGAGCACAATCAGAAGATCTCGCAGAAGCTGAACGATGAGGTAAACCGTTTTAAGAAAGTATAACTGTGGCGACGGCACATAACTGTCGTATCGGTTCATGACGGAGGAAGGTTGTATGGCCATGAAAAACATAATGAAGGACAGAGGCTTTTACAGAGGGGTCAATCTGGGAGGCTGGTTTTCCCAGTGTGATTACAGCAGGGAGAGACTGGACAGCTTTATCACGGAGCCGGATTTTGAGAAGATTGCTTCATGGGGGCTTGACCATGTGAGGATTCCGATCGATTACAATATATTGGAGACTGAGGGCGGCGGGTACGACCGGACCGGATTCGACCGGATAGACGCGGCTGTCGCTCTGGCCAGAAAATACGGGCTGAATGCCATTATCGATCTGCATAAGACAGCGGGTTTTTCTTTTGACGAAGGGGAAGAAGAGAGCGGATTCTTTGAGAATGAGAAGTATCAGGAAAGGTTTTATGACCTGTGGGCGGAGCTTGCGCAGCGTTTCGGCTCCTATTCAGACTATGTGGCGTTTGAACTCTTAAACGAGGTCACGGAACAGAGGTTCAGCGATATCTGGAACGGTATTGCGCAGAAGTGTATCGGGAGGATACGTATGTATGCGCCCGATACGCTGATACTGCTTGGCAGTTACTGGAATAACAGCCCTGAAGCGGTGAAGGATCTGCAGGCACCGTTTGACGACAAGGTGGTTTATAATTTCCACTGTTATTCTCCGCTGGAATTTACTCATCAGGGCGCACCGTGGGTCAGGGATCTGACGGATAAAAAGTTTTCATTTGAGGAGATGGATATCACGCCGGAGTACTTTGAGAAGCTGTTTGCGGACGCCATGAAAAAGGCGGCGGACAACGGCACATGTCTGTACTGCGGTGAGTACGGCGTGATCGACAGGGTTTCTCCGGAGGATGCGCTCAAATGGTTCAGGGTGATCAACAGCGTGTTTGAAAAATACGGGATCTCCAGGGCGGCGTGGAGCTACAGGGAGATGGATTTCGGCATCTCGGACAGCCGTATGGACAGCGTCAGGGAGGAACTGCTCAAATATCTGTAAGCCGTTTTCGGGGAATGCGATAGAATGCTTAATCGCAAGAATTAAATATTAAACCGCAAGAATTAAATATGAAAATCATGACGTATGGTGTATAATCTTCTACAGTTGGCATATTGTGACTGTTTATCAGCCATAAGGCGGACAGTATGACAGCGCGAATTTATGCTGTAGGGGGATCAGAGGCAAATGAAAAAGAAAAA
>CANQIJ010000091.1 GCA_947624025.1 uncultured Lachnospiraceae bacterium
ATTCTCGCCGCAACGAACAGACCGGAGATCTTGGATAAGGCGCTGCTTCGGCCGGGACGTTTTGACCGGAGAATTATTGTGGATAAGCCCGATCTAAAAGGCCGTGTGGAGATCCTGAAGGTTCATGCCAAGGATGTGCGCATGGATGAGACGGTGGATCTGAACGAGATCGCGCTGGCAACCTCCGGCGCAGTGGGTTCCGATCTTGCCAATATGATCAATGAGGCGGCGATCAACGCCGTTAAGACCGGCCGGGAATACGTGAGCCAGAAGGATCTGTTAGACGCGGTCGAGCAGGTGCTTGTCGGCAAAGAGAAAAAGGACCGCATCATGAGTAAAGAAGAACGCAAGATCGTTTCGTACCATGAAGTGGGCCACGCGCTGATCAGCGCATTGCAGAAAAATTCGGAGCCGGTGCAGAAGATCACCATCGTGCCCAGGACTATGGGCGCGCTCGGGTATGTCATGCATGTGCCGGAGGAAGAAAAATATCTGGATACCGAGGCGGAGCTTCGTGACAGGCTGGTGGGACTTCTCGGCGGCCGTGCGGCGGAGGAGATCGTCTTCGATACCGTCACCACGGGCGCGGCGAACGATATTGAGCAGGCGACCAGTATTGCCCGCAACATGATCACACGTTTCGGCATGAGTAAGAAATTCGGACTGATGGGTCTTGCTACCGTGGAAAGCCAGTATCTGGAGGGCAGGGCGTCCCTGACCTGTTCCGATGTGACCGCGGCGGATATCGACACCGAAGTGATGAAGATGCTTCGTGACAGCTATAAGCAGGCCAAAAAGCTGTTAAAGGAAAACCGTGAGATCATGGATAAGCTGGCGGCGTATCTGATTGAGAAAGAGACGATCACAGGCAAGGAGTTCATGAAGATCTTCCGCAGGGAAAAAGGATTGCCGGAGCCGGAAGAAACGCCGGAAGACGGGAAGAGCGAGTCTGTGAAAGCAGATGAAAAAGCGCAGGACAAAGTCGCGGCGCCGCAGCCGGGCGGACAGCAGCCGCAAGCCGGGCAGCAGCCGGGCAGCGGACAGCCCTGGATGCCGCAGGGACAGATGCCGGTACAGAATCCGTATGCGCAGCCGTGGCAGCAGCCATACCGGCAGCCGGAGCAGCAGCCCGCGCAACCGCAGCCTGCGCCGCAGCCGCACCCGGAAACGACCGACGATACGGGCACAGAGTAAGGAATGGCCATGTTTGATTTTGATGAGGAGCTGAAAAAACTTCCCCCGTCGCCGGGGGTCTATCTGATGCATGATGCCGCCGATACCATTATTTATGTGGGTAAGGCGGTCAATCTGCATAACCGTGTCCGCTCCTATTTTCGCAAGATAGTCGGAAGAGGCCCTCAGATCGACAGGATGGTGCAGCAGATCGCAAGGTTTGAGTACATTGTGACGGACTCCGAGCTGGAAGCGTTAGTGCTTGAGAATAACCTGATCAAAGAGTATAGCCCGAAATACAATACCATGCTCAAGGATGACAAAACATATCCTTACATCAAGGTGACGGTGGGCGAGGACTATCCGCGCATCTTTTTTTCCAGGGAGATGAAGAAAGACCGTTCCCGATATTTCGGGCCGTACACCAGCGCGGCGGCGGTGAAGGATACGATCGATCTGATGAATAAGCTCTATCAGCTGCGCACCTGCAATCGGAAGCTCCCGAGGGATATCGGGCTGGAGCGCCCCTGTCTGAACTACCATATCAGGCAGTGCATGGCGCCCTGCCAGGGTCATATCAGTCGGGAAGAATACCGGGAACGGGTGGAGCAGGCGCTCGATTTTCTGAACGGCAATTACAGGCCTGTCCTGAAAGATCTGGAAGAAAAAATGACACAAGCGTCAGAAAATCTCGAATTTGAGGAGGCGATCCGATACCGCGATCTGTATAACAGCGTCAAAAGCGTGGCGCAGAAGCAGAAGATCACGGACAGCGACGGTGAGGATAAGGATATCCTGGCTCTGGCCAAAGACGAGACGGATGCGGTGGTGCAGGTTTTCTTCGTGCGGGATGGCAAGCTGATCGGCAGAGAGCATTTCTATATGACCCATGTGCAGGGATATGATTCCGCGCAGATACTTCTTGACTTCGTGAAACAATTCTATGCGGGGACTCCGTTTATTCCCAGGGAGTTGATGCTCCAGGAGGAGATTGCGGATATCGATATTCTGGAAAAATGGCTCAGCAGCCGCAAGGGCAGCAGGGTCTATATCCGTGTGCCGAAAAAGGGCACAAAGGAAAAGCTGGTGGAGCTGGCTGCGCAGAACGCGTACCTCGTCCTGAGTCGGGATAAAGAGCGCATCAAGCGGGAAGAGGGCAGAACGATCGGCGCGGTTAAGGAGATCGCCGCGCTGCTTGAGCTGGATCATATCAGCCGCATGGAGGCTTACGATATATCCAATATCAGCGGATTTGCCAATGTCGGTTCCATGGTGGTTTTTGAAAAGGGAAAAGCGAAGCGCAGCGATTACCGCAAGTTCCGCATCCAGTCCGTATCGGGGCCGGATGATTACGCCTGCATGAAGGAAGTGCTGACGCGGCGTTTCGTGCACGGCATGGAAGAAAAAGAAGAGCTGGACCGCAAGGAGATCGATCATACGCTCGGCAGCTTTACAAAGTTTCCCGATCTGCTGCTGATGGACGGCGGGAAAGGCCAGGTCAACATCGCGCTGCAGGTTCTTAAGGAGCTGCACCTGGATATTCCCGTGTGCGGCATGGTAAAAGACGATAACCACCGCACCAGAGGCCTGTATTATCACAATGCGGAGATTCCCATAGACACGCATTCCGAAGGGTTTAAGCTGATCACGAGGATTCAGGACGAAGCCCACCGGTTTGCCATAGAGTATCACCGTTCCCTGCGGTCCAAGGCTCAGGTGAGATCGGTGCTGGACGAGATACCGGGCGTCGGCCCGGCAAGGCGCAAGGCGCTGATGAAGCATTTCGGCTCTATCGAGGAGATCAGGGAAGCGCCGGTGGAGAAGCTGTGTGAGGTACGGGAGATACCGGAGCATATTGCGGAACAGATACACGCATACTTTACGGAAGGGGAAAATAACGGTTGAGCAAAGGCGTTCAACGGCACCTGCACAAAAGCGCAGGCGGGTCTGAAAGACATGACGCTTATTGCGAACCGTTTTTTATTGTGGTAAGATGGATAGGGTGTGTATGATAGCATATTAACAGATTAAGGAGAGGGATATGGCGAGCATCAGTTTAACGAAAGTTATCGAAAAATTTAAGTTTGAGAATCTGACACCGGAGATCGACATCTCCAAGATCAAAGTGACCCAGCCGGATATCAACAGACCGGCGCTTCAGATCGCGGGCTATTTCGAGCATTTTGAGGCGACGCGCATACAGGTCGTGGGTTTTGTGGAGTATTCTTACATGAACGGACTCGACAGGGACAGACAGATAGAGATCTACGAGAAGCTGCTCAACAATCCGATCCCCGGCATTGTGTTCTGCAGAGAGCTTCACCCCAACGATCTGTTCAAGGAGATCGCGGTGAAATACGGCGTTCCCCTTCTGATGACCAAGAAGGCGACTTCGGCATGTATGGCGGAGATCATCAGATGGCTGAACGTGCAGCTTGCACCCTGTATCTCGGTACACGGCGTTCTCGTGGACGTATACGGCGAAGGCGTCCTGATCACGGGCGAGAGCGGGATCGGTAAGTCCGAGGCGGCGTTAGAGCTGATCAAGAGAGGGCATCGTCTCGTGACGGACGATGTGGTTGAACTGAGAAGGGTGAGTGAAGATACGCTGGTGGGTTCGGCGCCGGATATCACCAAGCATTTCATCGAACTGCGCGGTATCGGCATCGTGGACGTCAAGGCGCTGTTCGGTGCATCCAGCGTCAAAGACACCCAGAATATCGATCTCGTCATCCGTCTCGAGGACTGGGATAAAGACAAGGAATATGACCGTCTGGGCCTGGAAGAAGAGTACACGGAGTATCTGGGCAACAAGGTAGTGTGCCACAGCATCCCCATCAGGCCGGGGCGTAATCTGGCGATCATCTGTGAGTCGGCGGCGGTCAACCACCGTCAGAAGAAGATGGGCTACAATGCCGCGCAGGAGCTGTATAAGCGCGTACAGCAATCTCTGGCAAGCAAGCGCGACGACGAGTGACACTGCGGAGCCCGGCAGCGCAAGGGCGATCGACAGCACAGGACGATTGGCAGCGTGCGGACGACTGTGTTCGGGTGCGTTAAATGAAGCGGAATGAATAAGAGAGGACGGAATTGTTAAATGGCAAACTATGTATTTGGGGTAGATATCGGCGGCACGACCGTCAAACTGGGACTGTTCGATACGGACGGAAATGTGCTTGACAAGTGGGAGATCCCTACGAGGACCGCAAACGGCGGCGCGGATATCCTGCCCGATATTGCAAGGAGCATTCAGGACAAGATGTCTGAAAAAGGCATTGACAAGGCGGAGGTTGCAGGCGTCGGCGTGGGCGCTCCCGGTCCTGTGGACGGAGACGGCGTCATCCATAAGGCGGTCAACTTGGGCTGGGGTGAGCTGAATCTGAAAAAAGAGCTCACGGCGCTTCTTGGCGGTATGCGCGTGGAAGGCGGAAACGACGCCAATGTCGCGGCGCTCGGAGAGATGTGGAAGGGCGGCGGTCAGGGTCATAAGGATCTGGTGGCCGTTACGCTCGGAACAGGCGTCGGCGGCGGCATTATCATAAACGGTAGGATCATGACGGGCGCCACCGGATCCGGCGGCGAGATCGGACACATCCATGTGGAGGACAACGAGACGGAGGCGTGCGGCTGCGGCAATTACGGCTGCCTTGAGGAGTACGCTTCCGCGACGGGCATCACAAGGCTGGCGAACAGAAAATTAAAAGAGAGCGATAAAGACAGTGTGCTGCGGCACGGCGAGGTTTCGGCCAAGACCGTGTTCGATGCGGTGAAGGCTGGAGATGAGCTTGCCGTTGAGATCGCACGGCAGTTTGGAGAATATCTGGGCAAAGGGCTTGCCGTGATCGCGGGCGTTGTCAATCCGGAGATCTTCGTGATCGGCGGCGGCGTGTCGAAGGCCGGGGAAGTACTGTTTGATTATATCCGTCCTTCTTTTGACAAAACGGTATTCCACGGCTGCCGGGATACGGAGTTTGCGCTTGCCACGCTCGGCAACGACGCGGGGATTTACGGCGCGGCTAAGATGGTTCTGGAATAAATCTGACCGGAACAGTTTAACAAGGGAAAGAATACATATAATATAAGCAGCAATCTGTGAAACGGACGGTATGAAAATTGAGCGCATCAAAGTATGATTATATGAAAACGCTGATTCCCGGGGAGCGCATCCTTTTTCAGGTACCAATGAAGGAATACACCACATTTCGTGTCGGCGGAGAGGCGGAGTGTCTTATTCTGATACAGAAGGAGGAAGAGCTTGAGAAGCTGGTTCCCTATCTGAACCGGATCGAGCAGGAATATTTCATCCTCGGCAACGGCAGCAATCTGCTGGTGGGCGACAAAGGCTATCAGGGGATCGTCCTGAAGCTGGACGGCGGGATGGAGCAGATCTCGGTGGACGGTACGCGTATCACTGCAAAGGCCGGCGCACTGCTTTCGAGAGTGGCATTGACGGCCAGGGATCACGGGCTGACCGGGCTGGAATTTGCGGCGGGTATCCCCGGCAGCATCGGCGGCGGCGTGGTGATGAACGCGGGCGCCTATGACGGTGAGATGAAGCAGGTTGTGGAGTCCGTGCGTGTGATGGACAGCGAAGGCCGGATCGCAACGCTGGACAACGATACGATGGAGTTCGGCTACCGCACGAGCATCATCAGGAACCGCCCGTTCATCGTGCTGGAGATCGTGCTTCGTCTGGCGGAGGGTGACAGAGAACAGATAAACGCCAGGATGGAAGAGCTGTCGCAGCTTCGCCGGAGCAGGCAGCCGCTTGAGTATGCCAGCGCGGGCAGCGCCTTTAAGCGACCGGAGGGGTACTATGCCGGGAAGCTTATTATGGACGCGGGGCTTCGCGGATTTCGTATCGGCGGCGCACAGGTATCGGATAAACACTGCGGCTTTATCATCAACACAGGAAGAGCCACGGCGGCGGATATCAGGGAAGTGATCGAGGAGGTCCAGGAGCGTGTGAAGGAGAGATTCCACGTATCGCTTGAGCCGGAGATCGTTTTTCTGGGCGATTTTTAGGAGACAGACATGAGATTTGTTATTGTGACGGGCATGAGCGGTTCCGGCAAGCGGACCGCCATGAAGATGCTGGAGGATGTGGGGTTTTATTGCGTGGACAACCTTCCGGTGCCGCTGATCGAGAAGTTTGTGGAGCTGGTGGCGACGCCCAACGGTGAGATCAGCAAGGTGGCGCTGGGACTCGACGTGCGCGCGGACCAGCCGTTTGGCGACGCGGTGTGTATTCTGGACAAGCTTAGGGAAAACGGCTATCTGTTCGAGATCCTTTTTATGGAGGCAAATGACGCCGTCCTGCTCAAACGGTACAAGGAAACGCGGCGTATGCACCCCCTGTCGCCGGAGGGCAGAGTGGAGGAAGGAGTCCGAAAGGAGCGGGAGATCCTGCAGGCGGTCAAGAAGAAGGCCGATTATGTGATCGATACGTCGAATCTTTTGACGAGGGAATTAAAAGAAGAGATCGACCATATATTTGTACGGAACGAAGAGTACAATTCCCTGATGGTCTCTGTGATATCGTTTGGGTTTAAATACGGTATCCCGGCGGACGCCGATCTGGTGTTTGACGTCAGATTTCTGCCGAACCCGTTCTATATTGATGAGCTTAAGCATAAGACAGGTAACGATAAGGAAGTCCGGGACTATGTGATGAATTTCCCGGAGGCATCGGTTTTTCTGAATAAACTGACGGATATGATGGATTTCCTGATCCCGAACTACGTCAAGGAAGGCAAGCACCAGCTGGTGATCGGGATCGGGTGCACCGGCGGCAAGCACAGGAGCGTGACGCTGGCCAATGAGCTGTATGCCGGAATGAAGGATCGGGGCAGTTACGGTACAAAATTGTATCACAGGGATATCAAACAGGGAGTATAGATTGAAATGTCTTTTTCCGGAACAGTCAAAGAGGAACTTGCGACGCTGATAAGCCCTGCAAGGCATTGCCAGCTGGCGGAGCTGGCGTCCATGCTTCATTTCTGCGGGAGCACCGTTGACGGCGGCCGGCATCTGTGCCTTAACACGGAAAATGAAGCAGTTGTGAGAAAGTGCTTTACAATATTCAGAAAAACATTTAATATAGAAAATGTTGTAACGGGGGAAAAGGGAAGGCTTCTGCCTGACGACGGGGCGGAGACGAAGGTGATACAGGCTCTGCATCTGATCGGCAGGGACAGGGATGCGATAGCGCTGGAGGATCCGGTCAGTTCACTGCTGATTAAAAACTCCTGTTGTATGCGGGCATACCTGAGAGGAGCTTTCTTAAGCATCGGCTCCATGAGCGATCCCGAGAAGAGTTATCATCTGGAATTTGTGTGCGGCTGCAGGCCGCAGGCCGAACAGCTGACGGATATCATTCATGAATTTGAAATAGATGCCAGGATCATTAAGCGCAAGAAGTATCATGTGGTTTATATCAAAGAGGGCGCCGGTATCGTCGATCTTCTCAATGTCATGGGCGCGCACGTTTCGCTGATGAATCTGGAGAATCTGAGGATCGTCAAGGAAATGCGTAATTCCGTCAACAGGCGCGTCAACTGC
The DNA here is from genome assembly GCA_947624025.1 of uncultured Lachnospiraceae bacterium. Classification (GTDB taxonomy): domain Bacteria; phylum Bacillota; class Clostridia; order Lachnospirales; family Lachnospiraceae; genus UBA3282. Next base: position 7,735 of record CANQIJ010000091.1, read on the forward strand.
GAGACGGCCAATATTTCCAAGACCGTCAATGCGGCGTCGAAGCAGATCGAGGACATACTCTTGATCCGTGATAAGTACGGATTCGACAATCTGCCGGACAACCTAAGGCAGATGGCGCAGGTCCGGCTGGAATATCCGGACGCGGCGTTAAAGGAGCTGGGCGGATACCTGGAACCGGCCGTAGGCAAATCGGGTGTAAACCATAGATTGCGCAGACTGAGTGAGATCGCTGACGGGATCAGGTGATAAAAGGAGGAGACTATTATGATTCAAAAATCTATCCGGATCAAGCTGGATACGGGCCTGGAAGCCAGACCGGTCGCCATGATGGTACAGGTGGCGAGCCAGTTTGAGAGCAGTGTGTACATCAATGCTGAGAACAAAAAGGTCAACGCAAAAAGCATCATGGGTATGATGAGCCTCGGACTTGCAAGCGGTGAAGAACTGATGGTAACTGCGGATGGCAGGGACGAGGAAGCGGCAGTTGCCGAGATCGAGAAATTCTTAAGCGGCAAATAAGCTGACCGTTTGTATGACATTCAGATAAGGCAGAAGGCGAAGGAGACTTCCGGGGCGGGGTCTCTTTTTATTTTTTCCGTATTGATTCCTGTATGGCGGAATGATAAAATGTTTTTACGTTATTGTTCGATACGGTTGCATACGGAGGCCCACATGAAACAACAAATGCTGTTTATCTACAATCCAAGGGCGGGGAAAGCGCAGATCAGGAGTAACCTGCTGGATATCATTGATATTTTTGTGAAGGCCGGTTATGAAGTGACGGCTTATCCGACTCAGGCGCCGGGCGATGCCGTCAGGGCGGTGCAGGAGAGACGGGACGGTTACGATATCGTTGTGTGCAGCGGCGGCGACGGGACCCTTGACGAGGTGGTCACGGGGATGATGAAGTGCGGCAGGAGGCTGCCGATCGGATACGTGCCCGCAGGGAGCACCAATGATTTCGCCAGCAGCCTGGGGATCCCGAAGGGGATGATCAAGGCGGCGGATGCGGTTGTAAACGGGAAAAATTTTGCCTGCGACATCGGTTCCTTTAACAACGACAGCTTTATCTATGTGGCGGCTTTCGGGATTTTTACGGATGTGTCATACGAGACGAATCAGGATATCAAAAATGTGCTGGGTCATGCGGCCTATCTTCTGGAGGGCGTCAGGCGGCTTCCGGCGGTGCATTCCTATGCGCTGAAGATCACATACGACGACAGGGTGATCGAGGGGGAGTTCCTCTACGGTATGATCACGAACTCCTACTCCGTTGGCGGCTTTCGGGGGATCACGGGCAGGGATGTCCTGCTGGACGACGGCCTGTTTGAGGTGATGCTGATACGCAAGCCGACCAATCCTCTTGATCTCAATAATATCATCAGGGCGCTGGTGGATAAACGGGTCAAGTCGGAATATATCTATACCTTAAAAACG
>CANQIJ010000092.1 GCA_947624025.1 uncultured Lachnospiraceae bacterium
GTAAGCGCCGTGATACAGGCACACGCTCCCGGCAGCGACGTCACGGGGATCCCCGCTTCGTAGCACTTCTGTACCAGCACTTCGCCGGGATCGGAGATGCCGGGCGTTCCCGCATCCGTGATGAGCGCCACATTTTTTCCCTGGCGCATCTGCTCCACAAGATATTCCGCCTTATCCACTTTATTATATTCATGATAGCTGGTCATGGATGTCCTGATCGCAAAATGATTGAGCAGCTTCATGCTGTTGCGCGTATCCTCTGCGGCTATGATGTCCGCATCCCGGAGCGTATCGACCGCTCTGGGAGTCATGTCGCCCAGATTGCCGATGGGGGTCGCGCACAGATATAACATTCCCGACATATGCGTCTCCTTTTTCTCAATGATCCTCTGCCGCAGATCCCTGCCGCCATACCGTACGGTACGCGCAGGCCTGCCGCCTTCTGTCAATATCCGTAGACATCCCGTATCTCCGGCATATACTCGCCCGGCTCCTTAAAGATGATAAGCGGCTTCTCCACCGTCATCCCCGGCCGGCCGCCCCGGTTCGCTTCGATCAGCACCATGTTGGGCTCCCGGTCCGCGTAAGGGTACACAAGCTGCATTCTCTTGGGCTCCAGCTTGCAGGTATGCAGCACGACCATAATTTCCGCCAGCCGGAAGGGCCTGTGCACCATATAGAGATTGCCGCCCGGCTTTAAGAGCTTCGCCGCCTGCACCGCCACATCCTCCAGAGTGCAGAGTATTTCGTGCCTGGCTATCGCCTTGGCATCGTTGGGATTGGTCAGTCCATGCCGATCCGTCATATAGGGCGGATTACAGGTAACAACGTCAAAAGAAGCAGCGTCAAACAGACTGCCTGCCTCTTTTATATCTCCCGTCACGATATCGATCTTGTCCTCCAGATCGTTTAAGCGCACACTGCGCCTTGCCATATCCGCACTGTCTTCCTGGATCTCCAGCCCGGTCAGATGCGCCGCCTTCGTCTTGGCCTCCAGCAGAATAGGGATGATCCCCGTTCCTGTGCCGAGATCCAGAACGCGCGCGCCGCCCTTTACTCTGGCAAAGCCGGACAGAAGAACGGCATCCATACCGAAGCAGAAGCGTTCCGGGTCCTGAATGATATGATACCCGTTGCGCTCCAGATCGTCGATCCGTTCATTTTTTTTCAAGGAAATATCCTTCATCAGTTCTCGTCCAGCTTCGAAGCAGAAGAATCCTGTTTCTCCATCTTCTCCAGCTCTTTTAACTCTGCCTCGCTCACATCCATCTTGCGGTTCTTGTTATGCTTTCTCTTAAAACGCAGCTGCTCTACTTTGTATTCCTGAATTTCTTTTTCATCATCCACATCAACGATGACCTTCACCAGCTGCCGGAGCACATTGACACTGTGCACCTCTCCCTTGAGCCCGTCCTCGGTCGTGACCAGATCGCCCACGCTCGGAAGACGTCTGTTCAGTTCCTCATAGATCTCCTCCTCGTTCTTGAGGCAGCACATCAGTCTGCCGCAGACACCGGAGATCTTAGTAGGATTCAAAGACAGATTCTGCTCCTTCGCCATCTTGATAGACACCGGCGCGAACTCGGACAGATAGGAATGACAGCAGAGCGGCCTGCCGCAAATGCCGATGCCTCCCAGGATCTTGGTCTCGTCCCTGACGCCGATCTGGCGCAGCTCGATCCTCGTCTTAAAGACGGACGCCAGATCCTTGACCAGCTCCCGGAAGTCGATACGCCCGTCCGCCGTAAAGTAAAACAACACCTTGTTGTTATCAAAGGTATACTCTGCATCGATCAGCTTCATCTGCAGGTTGTGCTTCCTGATCTTTTCCAGGCAGATCTGAAAAGCCTCTTTTTCTTTCTGCTTGTTGGCCGCCTCCTGCTCGTCATCCTTCGGCGTCGCCACACGCAGAACCGCCTTGAGCGGCTGGACCACCTTATCCTCCTGCGTTTCCATCGGATCGCCTACCACCGTTCCGTACTCGATGCCGCGCGCCGTCTCCACGATCACATGATCGTTTTTTCTGATATCCAGCTTGCCCGGATCAAAATAATATATTTTTCCGGCGGTACGGAACCGCACACCTATCACTCGTATCATCATCTATCAACCTCCACGAACTCTTCCTGCTGCTTATCGCCTGACTGCCGCCGCTTACTCAGTTTTCCTTAATGGTCAAAAGGAGCAGCTCCATCGTCAGGTCAAAATTCACGTTGGCCTCCAGCCTTCTCTTGGCCTGCTCCAGCGCGCCTACGATCGTCTCGATTCCCTCGTAGGTGCTCCTGTCGGAAACGCGCATGATCTGCTGTATCTCTTCCTTGAAGACCAGGCTGTTCACATCCCTGGTCGCCTTGAAGAGCAGTACGTCGCGATACCAGACGGACAGGATGTCCAGATAATCATTGACATCGAATTTGTACTCCGATATCTTCTTAATCGCCTTGACGATCTCATTGATCTCCATATCGCTTATATATTTCGCAAGCGTGATCGCTTCGTCCTTGACCTTCTCGAATTCTTCGCTTCCGGCAAGAAGCTTCGCCTTTCCGATGTTGCCCCTGGCAAACGCCACACAGATATTGGCCTTATAATCGGGGATCTCCAGCTCTTCCATCAGATAGTTTTTCACCAGGGCATCCGGCACCGGCTTCATATTTAACATCACGCACCGGCTTATGATCGTCGGCAGGAGCGCCTCCGCCTGGGTGGTGAGAATGAGGATCACGGCATACTCCGGAGGCTCCTCCAGCGTCTTAAGAAGCGCATTCTGAGCCTGCGCCGTCATCTTCTCGCCCTCGTTCATAATATAGATCTTATATCTGCTGCTGTACGGTTTAATGCCGATATCGCCGTTGATCTGCGTCCTGATGTCCTCCACGCCTATCGTGTTGGGCTTCTCATGGCTTACATAGATAATATCCGGCTGGTTATTATGAAGCGCCTGTTTACAGGAGCGGCATTCCCCGCACGGCTCGACCCCGTCCTGCTCGCACTGCAGCGCCATCGCAAAAACACGGGCAATGAATTCCTTGCCGGAGCTTCGCTCGCCGTTGATGATATAGGCATGCGAGACCTTGCCGGAGGCGATCGCCTGCTGCAAATGCTCTTTAATCTGTTCCTGTCCTATGATATCCGTAAATTTAGCCATCTATAACCATCCTTTATCACGTAAAAATATCCAACAGCAGTCCCCTGATCTCCCCGATCTTATTCAGGATCTCCAGATGATCCTGCTCATCCTTGACAAGCTCCTGCGCCAGCTGGTCCAGATTCTCATCGATCAGGCGGATGATCCCGTATACTCTGTGGCGCCCTTTTCTGTCCAGGAAATTTTCTCTGGAAAAAGCATGGGAGCGGTTCACTACCTCGTTTAAAAAATCCTTGATCAGCGCGCGGTACCGCTTCATATCCTTGATATCCCTGTGCTTGGCGAGCTTATCACCCTGCCTGGTGATCTCTTCCATCATGCTTGTCAGGGCATTCTGCAGATCCTGTTCCTCGATCCTGCTGACCAGCGTAAACTTAAAGGTGCCGTCCGACTCCTGCGTCTGCTGGGGCTGCTCCACCGGCATAGCCTGCTGCACCTGATTCACTTTAATATCCATGCCGTCACCTCCCCGTCCGGTCCGACAGACCGTTATGCAGGAAATCCATGATCTCACTCAGGCATCTGTCCACATTGTCATTGTAAAAGGTCCGGCTGATGCCCGCCTCCGCCAGCTTCTCTTCGGAAAAATCTTCCGCATCCGCCAGAAAGCGCCTGCACATCTCCTCATATCTGGGGTGCTCCTGTTTTCTCTCCCTGCCGAGCGCTCTCCGGAGGCGCTCTCCGTCATCCAGCTCTATCATGACCGGCAGCACCTTATCCGCGCCGTAGAACCTCTGTAACTGCGTATAGGTCTCCAGGGTTCCGATCATTACATAGGAATACCGCAGAAGGTCGACATTGTCATCCGCCACCGTAAAATACCGCCACAAGCCAAGATAAGTACGGTATACTCTGCTCTCTATCACCCTGCCCTGCTCCTGCAGCTTCTGAAAAGCGGCCTCATCCGTAAAATGATATTCCACGCCCTCTTTTTCTCCGGCTCTGATCGGCCGGGTCGTGTAGGGAACGATCGCCCGCAAAGCTGTTTTATCCTGCGCAAGCAGTTTTTTATAGATGGTATCCTTCCCTGAAGAGCTCTTACCCATCAGGCACACAATCTTACCCATAAGGTCCTATATCCCGTCTATTTTCTTTATCGACAAATGCGACATATATAATAATGCCATACTTTGCGCAGAAATTCAAATATTTCACACAGCTTCCGCCTCTATTTGTGTATTTTCGGCTCCTGCTCCGGCGTAAGCAGCCAGATCTCCCCCGCGGCCGTCACTCCCTGCACCCGCAGACCCGCCTGCAGATACTCTTCGATGCGCCCCGCCACATCCCCGGAAACGATCTCGCCCGGCACCAGAAGCGGTATGCCCGGCGGATACAGATTGACAAACTCCGCGCAGATCCTGCCCTGCGCCTGCGCAAGCGGCACCGCCTCGCGCTCCTTATCAAAAGCCTCCGCCGGAAGCATCGCAGCCGCCGCAGCCGTCCATTGTACCGTCCGGTGCCCGGCAAACGCCGCGTCAGCCGCGCCTGGATCTGTCTTTGGCAGCTTTGCATTCTCCTCTTCTATCCTATCATCAATTTCACAAAGTGCGTCAGCCAATCTCTGCCAGCCTTCTTTCGTATCCATGATCGTCATGATCGCGACCACATAGTCTGCAGCCGCCATCTCCATCTGCAGATGATATTTTTCCCTCAGAAGATGATACAGCTTCTGACCGTTCACAGCCGGATGCCGCACGAAGATCACCAGTTTTCCTATATCCCAGTCCGTCAGACAATGCTTTTTTTCTGACAGATCTGTCATTTTTCCGATCTTTATATAATGGCAGCGCTCTGTTTTTTTGCAAAAAAGATCATACTGCCGCCGCAGAAAGGCAAACCGCTCCGGGCCGTGCTCTTCCACATAGCGTACGCAGCAGTCCATGCTCGCCATCATCACGTAGGAAGGACTGCTGGTCTGCAGCATCCGCAGATATTCCCTCAGCTTCCGGCGATCGACTCTGTCGCCCTGTACGTGGAGAAGCGCCGTCTGCGTCATGGACGGCAGCGTTTTATGGAGACTGTGCACTACCAGATCAGCGCCGCATGCCACAGCGCTGTCAGGCATACTGTCATCCAGTCCGAAATGTGCGCCGTGCGCCTCGTCCACAATAAGAATGCCGTCATGCCTGTGCACAGCGTCCGCAACCGCTTTTACGTCGGACACGATTCCCTCGTAGGTGGGCGATGTGATAACCACCGTCTTGCAGGCAGGATATTGATCCAGCAAAGAATCTACCGCAACGGCGTCCACACCGTCACAGATACCGTACCCGTCCAAAAGCGGCGGATAATGATAATGCGGCCTAAGCTCCTGCAGGATCGCCGCATGATAGACGGATTTATGGCAGTTTCGCGCAAGGAGGATCTCCGAGCCGCGCTCTGCCGCCGTCATGACCGCTGCCAGCACCCCGCAGGTGCTTCCGTTCACCAGGTAGAAGGTCTCCTCCGCACCGTACAGTCTGCCCGCGCGCTCCTGCGCACATTTAAGGATCCCTTCCGCATGATGCAGATCGTCGAAGCCGTCTGTCTCCGTAATATCGATCCCGAAATAGGCCGCCATTTCCCCGGCGTCTTTATTGCGCTTATGTCCGGGCATATGATACGGGTAAAAGTCACTGCCGCCGTATTCGGCCAGCGCCTCATAGAGCCCTCCGCCGCTCGCTTTGTCCTGTATGATCTCTCTGTCTGCAGCCGTCTTGTCCATGTTGCCTTGTCCGATCGCCTTCCTGTCGATATGTCTCTGTCCGTACATCTTGAGAGGACCGCTTTATGAGCCTTCCTTCGTCATGCGCTCCGGGAAGCCTTCGCCGTGCCCCTTATGCAGTCCCACCGTCTCCATAAAGGAACAGTATTTATCCGCCGCCGTAACTACCCATGCCTCTCTGCAGGCAGGCGGTATCACGGACAGCGGCCACATATGTTTCCTGATGATCTCCCGCTGCGTATCCGTCAGGTCGTACTCCTTCTCGGCATTCCTAAGCGCAACGCCCGGATGCCGGAAGCCGTGCAGCCGTCCGCGCTGCGACAGGTACGCTTTATCATGCCAGTCGTAGAGAAAATAATCGTGCAGAAGCGCTCCCCGGATCAGATCATGCTTGTTGCACTTAAGCCCGAGCTTCTTGTTGAGAAGCAGGCTGTAGCGCGCCACATCCATACAGTGATCGTGAACCGTCTTCGACCCGTGCTGGAGATGCCGCTTCGTACTGTTAAAATTGTCCGAATCAAGGATATCCTGCGCATGATCCTTTAACATATTGCGGAATTGTTTATGGCGTTCATACATCCGCCTGAGCTTTTCCGTATGTTTTTCGGAAGCAGTCGAAAATAAACCCATCCTCTTTCCTCTTTCTTTCCGCAGCGTTTCCCTGCCCATGCTCTCTGCAGGCGCTGTTTTACGATATTGCCGCACTATACGAACACCGCCTGTACCAGCACCATATAGCAGACCGTTCCCATTCCGATGCTTAACAGAATATTCTTTTTCCAGACATGCAGCCCCACGACAAGCAGACACGAGATCAGCGACGGCATAAAATGTCCCATCGCCGCAAAATCCACATTTCTTAAGCAGTATACGACAAGCACCGCCATAATGGACGCCGGCAGCACGTCACCCAGATACCGCACCGTCTTCGGCACCTCTTTCCTGCCGCCAAACACCAGAAAAGGAAAAGCCCTCAGTAAAATTGTGCACAGCGAAACCACCGCAATGATCGTCAGAGACTGTTGTATGCTGATCGGCATTTATGAGCCCTCCCTTTCTTCTGAATCCGGACCGCTGCCGGAGACTGCATCTGCGCCCTGTTTCTCATGCGGCTTCGCGGACGCCTGCAGATGTCCGCGCGCAAGGATCAATATGAGCACGCAGGAGCATAAAGCCGGCAGGATAAACTGCTCCGGGCCGAGCGCTACAAGCCATAAGACGCCGCAAGCCGCACCCAGAAGCGCCGGAAAATGAGATCTCGATCCCCGCCACTGCTCCACCACGATCACCACAAACAGCGCCGTCATGGAGAAATCGATCCCCGTAGTGTCAAAAGTAATATAACGGCCAGCGATGGCGCCTATCACCGACCCCAATACCCAGTAACTTTGGTCCAGGAGCGATATCCAGAAAAATACCTTATCCTCGCTCATGCCCTCCGGCACCTTCGTTCCGCACAGCACGGAATACGTCTCGTCCGTTAAGGAGAACACCATGTACGGATAAGCCTTCCCCATTTTTTTGTACTTCTCCACAAAGGAAAGCCCGTAAAAGATATGTCTGCCGTTGATAAATAATGTCATGAGCGCCGTATAAAAAAGCCCCGCTCCCGCAGTCAGCAGATTTACCAGAACAAACTGCATGCTGCCCGCATAAATGACCACGCTGGCAAGAAACGCCCACACAAAGCTGTAGCCCGCATTCTGCAAGAGAAGCCCGAACGCTATTCCAAGAAATATGTATCCGAGCATAACCGGTACGGACTGCTTAAAGGCAAACCCGATATACGCTCTCTTACCCTGTAATCTATTCATCCCTGTCAATCACTCCGATTTATGATCTCCACTTCACCGCCGCACCGCAGCGCAGGGTATTCCCTCACGTGTTCTCTATCCATCTGTGGATCTCCCCGGCACGGTGCGCCCAAGTATGCCCCGCCCTGGCCAGCTGATACCCGGCATCCGCGATCCGCTGCATCCGGTCGGGATCGGCGAGCAGCGCTGACGCTATATCGGGAAGCCTGTCCATCTGCTCCAACGAATAGATGCCGCAATCCACGCCGTCATGTAAGATACTGTCCAGATAAACGCTTGAATCCGTCAGGCAGACCGCGCCGTTTAACATCGTGTTAAAGATCCTGTCGTGCGCGCCGTCCTTAAACCAGGGCATGACGTTTAAGGAGATCTTCGTCCGGCACAGCTTCTTTAAACACCCTTCAGAGTCCAGCTTGTCCATCAAAAGCAGATTCTCAGGATGCTTACAAGGCACGGCATCCCAGCCGTCACCGAAGATATGTACTTTAATGCCGCCGTCCGCCAGCCGCTTTACCGCCTCGCCCCGAACCGTGTAGCGCACATACAGATCGATGAACGTCACCGCTGCCAGCGCCTTTTTTAATTCACCCTCCGGCACTTCTCCCAGCTCGTCAAGAAGGTGCTCCTCCGTAACCGCTTCCACCGTCTTGTACGGATGCGCCAGCAGATCGTCGATCATCCCATAATAAAACGCCGTATACTCATCGTCGATCCGTGTGATAAACTTCTCAAAGGTCTTCGGCGGACAGTAATTGCCGACCATCATCACATCGTACCTGCGGCACTCGATCGGTACATTGGGCCTGTCCGGATACAGCTGTGTGCCCGCAAGCGGCAGAAACGGCATCCGTGCGATCTCCGGGAAAAATCTCGCCATATATTTGTCATGGTTTCTGTCGATACTGACATGATGATAATTGTGCGGCGTCTTTTCCAGAAAATGATGATAGTACATCGGATGATCCACCACAATGTTGTAGCTGGGAATATCCAGCGCATCCCACATACTCCTGCCATTTTCATCGAGGAAATATTCTTCGCCGCTCATACCGTGAAAATTGAAATTGACGAGGACCGTGTTACCTCTTTCAAAAAATCGAAAAAACTTTTCCGTACTGATATAGGGCCTGCTGAGATCGTACAGAAACGTCTCATGGCCAAGTCCTTCAAATCCCGCCGCAAGCTGCCTTGAAAAATATCCCTGTGTCTCTATATCGCCTTCAAAAAGCATGATCTTCTTCATGGTTTTAATGGTAACACAAATCGCGCAAAAAGCCTATAGGAAAATCAAACGCGGCAAAGTCCGCCTGATCGCCTGCTTGTATGACAGGAAGCCGCCTGTCGCCGTAACACACCTGCATGCGCCAAACTGCCTGCCGCTGTGATATCTTCCTGTATGCCGGGTATTGAAATCCGCCGCACAACTCTATATAATGAAAAAAATCGGAGCGTCACAAATTCCCCTGATGGCGAAGTTAATTC